>NVWB01000047.1 GCA_002733575.1 Blastopirellula sp.
CGAAGGGGGCAGCATTTATCATTGTTCACCTGATGGCAAAGACTTGAAGCAAATCGCAACAGGCGTCTGGAACCCTTTCGGCATGTGTTTTGATCCACAGCAACGATTGTTCATGGTTGATAATGACCCCGATGGCCGTCCTCCTTGTCGGTTGCTGCACATCGTCAAAGGAGGCGACTACGGTTATCAATTCCGCTATGGTCGATCTGGCGCACATCCTTTGCAGGCATGGGAAGGAGAACTGCCTGGCACGTTGTCGATGGCAGCCGGCACTGGGGAGGCCCCTTGCTCGGTGATCTTTCATCAAGACGAACTACTGGTCACCAGTTGGGGCGATCATCGCATCGAACGCTACCAATTGCACTCTGCTGGTGCAACCGTCAAAGCCACCATGCAACCACTGGTGACTGGCGACGAAATGTTTCGCCCTGTTGGCATTGCCATCGACGCCGATGGAGCAATCTGGTTTAGTGATTGGGTCGACAAGAGTTACCCTGTGCATGGCAAAGGCCGCATCTGGCGACTGGTGCCGAAGCAGAAATCGAAAGACATCGCTACTGGGCTTCCTCTCTCGCCTGCGGAACTTCGTTCACAAAATCTACAAGAGAATCCAACAACAGCAGCCCTGGCAGATGACGACCCTTTTGTTCGCCAAGCGGCCGTTTGGGGATACGCTCAAGCTGTTTTTCAGTTGAAATCTCTTGATTGGATGAAGCAGAAGGACGCGTTGACACGCTTAGGAATACTGCAAGCACATCGTTGGATTGGCACAAAAATTACCGAGTTGAATCCAGAGAAAATGCTGGCAGACGCGGATGATCGAGTGCAGCTTCATGCGATCCGTTGGATCGCAGACGAAGGCCGAACGGAGTATACCGAAACGCTTCGCACGAAAATCAAAGAGGGAAAAGTTTCGTCACAAACATTGGCGGCATACATCAGCGCCGTTAGCTGGTTAGAAACTGGCGCCGTAGGAGCAAAGCAAGATTGGTTGGATCAAAAGATCTTGGTAACTCTTGCCAGCGACACAAAAGCATCACCGGAAGTGCGTGCCTTGGCGCTCAAGTTATTGCCGGCAAATCAACCTGGCCTATCGACGAAAACATTACTTCAGTGGATCGGAGGGTCGTCAGGCATACTTCGTTTTGAGGCGGTTCGTACACTGGCACAACGGACCGATCCATTGGCCAACAATGCAATTCAACACATCGTTCAAGACAAGAATTACCCAGATTCAATCAGGGCCGAGGCGATTTTAGGGCTCGCAAACGATACAACCAAGCACTATGATTTGCTCGTTCGATTATCAAGGGCAAAAGAAACAGCCGTTCGCACAGAAGCATTACGAACCGTGAGAAAACCAGATTCAATCCAACGCAAATCATCACCCAATATCACAAATACCGATGCTTGGTTGGCACAGCTTCAAGGAACCGCAGACATCGAAGCTGGTCGCCGGACCTTTTATTCTAAGCGAGGCGGCAACTGCGCTGCATGTCATACGGTTGATGGTCGTGGAGCCAGAATTGGGCCAGATTTAACCCACATCGGCCAAACATCTAGCAAGGCCAAGCTGCTGGAATCAATTTTGCAGCCCAGCAAAGAGATTGCCCCGATGTTTGTGCCCTGGATTTTACAACTGGAAAGCGGGGTCACGAAAACTGGCTTTCCCTTAAATAAAATCACCGATAAAGGCGAAGAGCAATTTGCCGATGCAGAAGGAAAAGTATTTACCCTCGAGCCCGTTTCGATTGAACTCAGAAAAGCATCCGATCAATCCATCATGCCGCATGGACTAGAAAAGATATTAACAGATGATGAACTGCGAGATTTAATCGCCTATTTAATGTCGCAACATTAATGCCGTAGGGTGGATGAATAAAGAAAGTTTCTCACGCTAAGCCTCGAAGCCGCGAAGGATTTAATATCAAACCTTCTTAGCGGCTTCGAGGCTTAGCGTGAGGTCTTTTAGTTTGGTAGGGTGGATGAATATAAATTCCAGATAAGGGAATTGATTTGTGAAAGGTGAATTATGTCCCATTCTTTTCAAAGCCAAAAAATGACTAAAATAACATTTCGCATCTACTGTCTACTCTTCCTTTCTGTGGGAGTCGTATTGGGTTGTCATGAAAGTGAAGCTCCGAATGAACCTGAAACGATTCAATGGGAGACTTATAGCGAAGACGCCAAAACAACACACTTGTCTTCAGGGAAAACGGTTGTTGTCTTTGTTTATTCCTATGCGAGTCCAGAAACCTCCTCAGATTTTGATAATTTTGATTCATCAAAGATGGCGTCATTAAATCTAACTAACGAATATGTACCGTTAGTGCTGTCCTATAAATATTGGTCTGAACCAGAGATTGGAGCGATTTGGAAGGAAGTGGGACATACCAAAAACCCATTCATCGTAGTATATGAACCCAACAAAGCACCTATTGCACTTAACTCATCCTCATTAGAACCATTGAAGGAATATCCCTACAATGAATGAGTCCGGCAGGGTGGATGAAATGTTTATTTTTTTCCACCTTCAAATAGTTTCCCATCGTAATTGTTTCTCCTGTCTCCCCTGCCCCTCTTATTTCTTTGGCTTCTCTTGTTTATTACGCTTAGAGTTTCCTCTCCAAGGTGATCGTTCATTTTCAACAATTACTTCAGGATTTCGTTTTGCAACATTTCGATATCCTGTAGACATCTTGATTATCGGACCGGATTTGGATAGAGGATTTATCGGGACATATATATCTCCTTCTCTGAGATCTATTTCAAAATCTTTTGGATCAACTTTTATATTCAACTCAACATTTCGGATAAAATAGAACAATGCACTCCAGGAGTTTAAGCTTTTTTGCATGGTGCAAGTAAGAGAGAAATTAGAAGAATTCGGTTGAGAGCCTGGGATTAACGATCCAAGGTGAAGTGAGATATTGAGTGGCGTTCCATTCTTAGAAACGACACACTTGGCGAAAATCGCATCTTTCGCGGGAGCAGTCAAAAATACTAAAGACCTTTTACCATAATCAATCGTGTAAAGAGTGAATTTATCACGTTTTGAAGAGTCGGCAAGTTTGTCAAACCAACGATCTGCACGAGAAAAAAGTGTGGCTGGATCAAGACGTCGTAGATCTGACCTTCTCTCTGGATAATGATTAATTTGTCTGTGCCCATTCTTAGAACGTATTTCAGTTATCTCAGCATCAGCAGTCGAAACACTACGATGATTGGATCCATTTATCTTTTCGTTTAGAGAATACAGTTCTCCACTAAAATCAACGATGGCATCTCTCCATTCAGGCGGCTGCTTAAATTCTTCTATAGTTCGGAATGGTGGTGGAGGGATTGGCCCTGGCTTGACGAAACTCACACCAGCTTCATCAAGAAATTTCCATGAAGATACCGAATCTTCTGTTAGCGTGACCTTTGATAATTTTTCATAAAATTTAATGACATCGTCAATCGACTTTAACTCAAGCCCTTTCAGTTCGACTCCTCTTACTGACTTAAGGCACTCTACATGCCCAGTTAGTGGAATTGAGAAACGAGATGCCATCTTCTCTTCTGCCATTGCCAAATTATTGACTAGACAAAAAAGGGAAACGTAAGCGAGCAGAGTGAGAGCTTGTGTTTTAGACTTCTTCCACATGGCACTAAAATCCAATCTATGTATAGAAACTACTTAGGTGTTTGAGCCGAATGGCTATCGTTTTTGTGAAGTGTGCCTGAGACTTGTAGTCACCCTGTAAATTCGACAACGCATAAACCAAAGGCATGCCACCTTAGAGTGTTTGTACTAGTAGATAACAAGGGCGTCAAGTGTTTGGCCAAGATTGCGGAAGACGGGTGACACTGGCTTCGCCAGTGTGAAGTGTGATTGGGGTTTGCATTGTTGTTTTGGTTGAGAACTAGCGAGCGGTTAGCTTCAATTCATTCCAGGCAAAAACAACTCGGCGTGCCTTACATTGGTTTTGTAAATTGGACCAGAGCTTTGGATACGTTTTGTGATAAATCATGCCGCCGTTTGCGATCTCTTATCGACTGCGTTGACCCAGGTTGCGAGCAACTTGGGCTACCCAGGATTAGATTTCTACTGGGGGGAAAGGTGGTTGTTTTCACCGATTGGAAATGTGCGAATATGCGATATGACCGCGGTCATATATTTAACCAAAGGTTATGTTTTGGTTGAATTGGGATGGTCGGGGATTTTCAGTTGCCCTAACTCGTTTGAGACTGGGAGTTACGACAACGCAAAAAACCGGTCCGCAGCCGATCGCCCGAGCAAAAGTGTCTGCAAAACTTAACCACTGGTTAAGTCTGCCGCAGTAGAGGGGTTTTTCGGGAAATTTAACCAATGGATCATATTGGTTGAATTGGAAACAATAGACCGTAAAACAAGGCAGCAATTTTACTAATGGGCATTGGTTCGTTTGAGAACGACAAAGACCGTGCGGAAGAGGATTGAGATATCCATCCAAAAACTCCAGTGGCGAATGTACTCGTGATCGCACTGGATGCGGCCTTCCATTTTGTCGAGCGTATCGGTTTCGCCTCGCCAGCCGCTAACTTGAGCCAGCCCTGTGATGCCAGGTTTGATCTTGTGCCGTAGCATGTAGCCCTGGATGACTTTGCGGTATTCTTCGTTATGTGCCGTTGCATGCGGGCGTGGACCTACTAGTGACATGCTGCCGCCTAGTACGTTAAACAGTTGCGGTAATTCATCGAGCGAAGTGCTGCGGATGAATGCTCCGACAGGTGTAATTCGTGCATCGTTCTTTGTGGCTTGTGTTACTTTATCGCTATTCTCGCAGACGGTCATCGAGCGGAATTTCCAGACCAAGATTTCATGACCATCCATTCCATATCGTTTTTGCTTGAAAATCACAGGCCCCTTGGAAGTCAGTTTGACTGCCAAGGCAACCAAGAACATGGGAACCGAAAACAACATGAGTGCTAATGTTCCTAATACTAAGTCGGAAGATCGTTTGAGCATGCCATCCACGCCGTAAAGTGGACTCTCAAACACACTAACCACCGGCAAGCCGCTGATATCAGTCCAGCGGGCATGAAGCAGTTCAAATACAAAGAAGTCAGGCACAATATAAACCGAAGCGGTTGTGTCGCCTAATCGATCTAAGACGCTACGAATTCGATCTTCGGCTCGCATCGGAAAAGTAATGTAGATGCGTTTGATTTCACCTGACTTTGCTCGTGTAAGCAGATCGCTCAAGTCACCTTCGTGCTTGCCTTCTAGTTCATTCAGCTCTGGCAAACGATCATCAGGTCGATCATCAAAATAGCCTATGAAGTTCAAACCAAGATCGGGTCTTTGTTTGATGTTATCGGCAAGCTGAATGCCAAGTTCATTGATCCCAATGATGGCAAACCCGTGATTGTTAAAGCCGTAGACTCGCAGTATCCGCTGAACACCCCGAGCGAGGATTCTAGTGGTGATCAAAACTACAGGCGTAACAAACATCCAATAGAGGAAAAATGTTCTGTCCCCAAATAGATCGAGACCCAAGATCAATAAAATACTGGATACCCCTAAAACACTGGTTGACCAAGTGAGAGCTGTGCAAAATAGTTCGCGTTCAGTCGAAACACCATTCCACTTGCGATACATGCCGGTCACTTGCGAAGTGACATAAAACAAACTCAAGGTTGATATGGCAGCTAAAAACTGTGGTTGGCCCAACGAGAGATTGGCCCAAACGGCTGCCAGTAGTAGACTTAGGAAAATACTACCAGCATCTGCAATTCGATAGAAAACATCAAGCAACGAGGCTTGTTGGCTAATTTGACGAAGTGGATGATTCATTGGGGCTATCGATAATAATTGAGACAGGGACACTATGTTTCGCTTGAAAAGTATAGGTCACTGCGATGTTTGATCGATGCGGGCCATTCACTCTTATTACTTCGGCTAGATAAAACAATCCGGTTTTACTGTTTAAAGGGATTTTGCTTGAACTTTTCCTCATTATCGGGCAATAATTGAGTGATGTCTTTACTCTCAGATATTACCGAGTTATTTTCTAATCAAGCGAATTGATTCCAATTCAAATATCCAGACAGCCACTTGAGTTCTCTTTATGAAATTAATGACACCCTTGAAATTCGCCACTTGTCTTGTTTTCCTTTGCACACTAACTGCGAGCACCAGTTGGGCTGCAGAAGCTGACCAGAAGAAAAATGCAACAGCCAGTTCGCCGAATGTTCTGTTGATTGTGTGTGATGACCTGAATTCTCATGTCTCGCCTTCGGGCTACCAGGATATTATTACGCCGAATATGGAGCGTTTGGCAAAGTCAAGCATGCGGTTTACCAGGGCTTATTGTCAATATCCCGTTTGCGGCCCTTCGCGTAGTTCGTTCCTTTCTGGGCTCTACCCCGAATCAACTGGTGTTGTCGATAACACGTCAGATATTCGAACCGTTCGCCCCAACACAACCACCATGCCCCAGTGGTTTAAAGAGCACGGGTACTGGACCGCTGGCGTTGGCAAGATATTTCACAACACCAAAACCGATCCTGGCGAGATTGCCTGGCATGAGAACCACCGGTTTGATAACGAGTGGAACCCGGTCGTTCGTCCGGTTCAAGAAGCTTTTGAAAAAGAGCATGGCAGTGTCGATTTGGAAAAGAATCAAAAAGCCTGGAAGGCCAAGCTGAAAGAACTGCGTAAGCTGGCAGGCGGGCAAACTCCGCCAGGATACGGGCCGACCACGATGTCAGACGCACAGCACAAAGATGGAAAAAATGCACGGCAGATTGTAAAGTGGTTAGACGAAAAATCGTATGGAGATAAACCATTCTTTATGATCTGTGGAATTCAGAAACCGCATGTCCCTTACTGGGCACCGCAAAAATACTTTGATATGTACCCACCGGAGAAAATTGTTGTCTCTGCGGTACCAGAGAATGATTGGGACGATATCCCCAAAGCGGCTCTAGTCCACCGTTACACGTCATTCGGGTTTGAAGCAGCGAAAGAGAACGATTCACTCCGCCGCGAATACATGCAAGCCTATCATGCTTGCATTACTTTTGTGGACGCACAAATCGGGTTGGTACTCGATTCGCTTGAGAAAAATGGTTTGGAAGAAGATACGATTGTGATTCTGACTTCTGATCATGGTTATCATTTGGGTGAACATTTTCTTTGGGGAAAAGTCACGCTGTTTGAAGTCTGTGCCAGAGTACCGATGGTAGTGCGTGTTCCAGGGCGAACGCCTGCAAGTTCACACACCACGGGACTAGTAGAACTGATCGATCTTTTCCCTACCTTGTGTGACTTATGCGATATTGATGCTCCGAAAGAACTGCAAGGGCAAAGCTTTGTGTCTCTATTAGATGATCCAAAATCTTCAGGCAAGCAGTTTGCTTATACCGTGGTGAGTCGCGGAAAACAGCTCGGAAGATCAATTCGCTCTTCACGCTGGCGTTACGCGGAATGGAATACGCCTGAAGAAAATGAGTTGTATGATTTGAATCAAGATCCAGCGGAATTCAAAAATCTGGCCAAAGATCCTGAGATGCAAATGGTGGTCAATCGGCTAAGAAAAGTGCTGCGAATGAAACAAACGGAAGCGGCCAGTTTAAGATCGAACTAGATTGACAGTAGCTACGATCTTAGGCTGCACGTGATTCAGGGCTCACGATTTCCAGCTTTTCTGACGCGGCATTTTCACGACACTTTTTGTCGACTGTTTGCCAGTAGGCATCGCGTTGTCGGATGTTTTCGGTGGATCGAAGTGGACGGGCTCTAGGAGTACAGGGCATATCTTGAATTGCTGGCAACCGACTAGCGGCCCAGTTTTCGGCATACTCAGTCAAGTAGTTCAGTAGAGACTCTGTATGCTGTCGGTGGTGTTCAATTCCATCTCGATCTAAGTTCGGAGGAATTTGAACTTGTGGCCCCATGATAACCCGTCCGTGTGAGAAAGGCCTGGGTACTGCAAACTGATCCCAAGTTTTTATTCTCCATGGTCGATCAAAACCGAATCCAATTGGTATGATTGGAAGTTGCAACTTCGAGGATAAAAAGATGGCCCCTTGCGCTAATTTGCGCCGTGGACCGCGTGGCCCATCTGGAGTGATCACCAATTGCATCTTCTTTGAGCGACGGAATAATTCTTTGAGAGCGGCAGTTCCTCCACGAGTGGAAGATCCTCGCACGGTATCAAAGCCCATGTACTGTGCTGCATTCGAAAGCCAGTCGGCATCTCGATGCTGACTTAACAGCAATAGCATATTACAATGTCCCCGCAGGTAGCATGGGGGCATGATGTATTCGTGCCAAGAGATATAGATTCCAGAAGTGTGGTTTTCTGGATGCGAGGGATCAGTCCTGGGATCACAGTACTGGACGCGAAGATCAAGCGTATTCATCCAAGTACGCAGAGCCGAATAAACGGCGTATCCTCCAATGCGTGTTATTAGTGGATGATCAAACTTCATCGAATACGGCTTCCTTGCTACCTGGCATTATGTAATTAGAACCGAGAAGCATAAATTGATGCTCCAGGAGGACCAAGCCTATTCTATGTATTTGTGATGGAGTCGATAAGGCCCCTGATGCCTGCTATCCACTCGTTCTATCCACTTAAATCTAAAGTGCCACCACGCTGACCGGTGGGGTCTTTTGCTCCGGCTGGTTTTGCTGATTCTTGATCGGTCGAGTTCTCTTGGGCGGTTTCTTCATCTGGGGTTTGAGGTCTCTCCCAAAGCCGTCTTCCATCGGCATCACGATCAGAAGTCTGTTCGCTCTGCTCAGGGTCACCTACGCCAGATGCTTTTTCGGCTTTTGCAGAAGAGTCCACTTTGCGTGCTTGATTGTTGGTATCTTGCTGGTTCTTATTGATCTCGCTACTGGAATTTTGAGCCAGTTGTGAAGCGGCTACCGAAGCAGCGATTCCACTTCCCATAGGTCCGACACTCATCATTCATTCCTTTCAACCAAAGGATTATATAGTCATTCTAAGAAGGCTCGAATCAACTAGATTCAATCTAGTACTTAAGCAGTCTCAGCATTCAAACTCTATGTACAAATGAGTCACAGTCAAATTAGTGATCAATTCTTCAGCAAAAAATCTCTCGGTTGGCCACACTAATCCGATTATTGGTAATGATTGTTCCTTCTTTCGCTATAAACTCTAATTATCTTGTTGTAGGGATCAAGGGATTACTGAATGGGAACCCAACGGTTCGTTCAGGAAAGAGTTGTTCTAAGGTTTCATTCACTAAGGGGAAAATCTCTTGTTCGGTTTCAGGGTGTTCCAATGAACCATTAATGCGAACGACAAGCAACTGCTTACTTGCTTCACCCAATAGTGGTGTGATGATTGGTATCTGAAAGCTGTTGTTGGCAAACTCGCTATAGAAACGCATATTAATATCTCCACTCAGCGTAGCTTCGCCATCGCCTCGAAGTGTGATAGCGTCTCCTGATAGTAAGATCCGATTTAAATAAACGTATTTACCTTTGACATCAAAATCGATCTCTCCACTATTAAACGCGGTCGAATCTGGGGCTCTGGCTCGCAGGATTTTCAATAACGACACCACCACTGGTAGCTCATAAAGATTGGCGTCACTCAGGCGAACTATTCCGCTGCCATTTAACGTATGCGT
The DNA here is from genome assembly GCA_002733575.1 of Blastopirellula sp. GTDB lineage: Bacteria > Planctomycetota > Planctomycetia > Pirellulales > Pirellulaceae. Next base: position 9,634 of record NVWB01000047.1, read on the forward strand.
TCCTTCGGAAGTGCCCGCCAAACGTAGTTCGGCCGCTAACCGTCCTGTGTTCTGACCTGGGTTTTGTTGTCCTAGGTCAATCAAAGCTTGCTCTAAGCTGCCGTTGCTTAACTTCAAGTGCATTGAAAAAGGTTGTCCTGGCTGAAACGTGCTCACCGCATCAACTGCCACTAGGCCTCCCAAGGTACTCCCTGTGATATTACGTGGAGACTGACCAGTTGCTTGCCGAACTTGCGATCCGAGAATTATCTGTTGGCTATCAATCAGAAAGGGACCACGTATATCCCGGATCATTAAATCGTTGTAGACCATTGAAATATCATCTAACTCGCCATAGGTATAGGTCCCTTGTTGAGTCGACTGTCCGAAAAGACGAACTTCCCCATAGACACTTTTTAAAGGCAGGCCGCAATTTATATCTGCTCCTGCAATATCCGTGTAGACATTCCAGGCAATGTCAGGGCGATGTACCTGATTCGCACTACCTGTTAGCACGAAAGTTCCCCGGATATTGACAGTTGAGTTGAGTCGTAATTTACGCAAAGTTGTTTCAAGTGGTAATGGTAAAGCACTAAATAAATCACGATCAGGAATCAACCCTTCGATGTTCATTTGTTCAAAACGAAGTTGCCATCGTCCATCCGCTAAAGTCAAGAATCTTCCGCTAGTGGCGATCTTGACCTCTCCATGATGAGCCTTGATATCAGTAAGTACCACCGTTCCATTGTCGTAAACAACGCTTCCCTGAACGTCATCGAGTCGGTATCGAAAACTCATCGGTACAATTGTTATTGTACGCCCTGCCACGTTTTGTTCATTCTGCCATTTATGAAGTTCAACTCGAAGATCTAACTCTTGCTCAATACCCGGGTATTGCAATTGAACATCTAAGTGATCGATCGTTCCTCCCGGTCGTAACTCTGTCCAAACAGCTTGCGTGGCCTCTGGCAATGCCTCTCTTAATTCGTCCTCTAGCGGCACATCTTTGCAAACAAAATGCAAATCAAGAAAGCCTCGTGGGTCTAACTCTGATCTCTGCCAACTTCCAGTGCAGACTACGTGGCCTGAATCGTTCTGGCCTTCCAGTCTTTTGACCAGCACTTGATCTCCGTTCCAAACAATCTGCCCATGAATACGTTGAATGGGATAGGGGAACTTGTCAAAACGAACCGAGCCATCGACGAAATCAATAACCAAATGTTTGGTAGGGACACAGCCAATTTCGCCAGTACAATGAATATGGAAATCTATATTCGCAGTCGCTTCTGCATGAAAACTCTCGAAGACTTGATGAACCTTAGGGGCTACCGCATAAATGCTATCCATCATGGTTGGATCGAGTTGACCTGGCCTAGTTGATTTAATCCGAACCGTGCCAATTGCTTCTGGGCCTAAGTTCTTTAACGAACCCGTAATTTCAATGGGCGTGTCGCCTGCCATCGATGTTAGATTTAACGACAGCACACCCTGATTTAAATCAATGGTGCCCGAGGTCTGTTTAATCGGATAAGGAAACTTGTAAAACACCGAAGACGTATCGATGCAAGTGATATGTACCTCTGGCTCCCAAGTTTGACCATCGAAATCCGCAATCAACGTGGCATCAATTAACCCCGCTGGTTGAAACTTCATCCAGAGTTCCTGCATTTTTTCGGGCAGTAGATGAACAAGATCTTTTTGCAAAAGAATATGAGAGGCATTGATTTTAAAATGCGTGGGAGCATTCTCTTGCCAGCCCACCCGATTCAATCGATGGAGCGTTAGTGTGCCTGTGCCAATTTTTGCTGTAATGGGGCCGATTTGAACACCTGACTGGTCAACGACAAAGTTGCCTTGTACAGCAGTCACCGGCGCAGGCAGCGTGGGCTCTGTCCATTGCCCTGAAACAATCGATCCAGCAATTCTGAACTGAGGTGTTTTTTGGAATCTTGGAAAATACTCAACATGAAAATCGAAGTCGGAATTTAATTGTAAATGTTTAATCTCTTTAAGTTGCGTAGAAAACTGGCTCGGAACTCTCTTCGCCAGTTCTTCTGAGATATTCAGCCCTATCACTTGGCCATCTAACACAAGCGACCGCGTATCAGGCTCGATAAATCCTTGAAAGGCAATGCTTTTTAAGTGAGTGTTATTCAGCGAACCTTCAACACGCAGTCGCTTAACTAAATGGGTTGCATTGGGATCACCATCGAGCGGCACCATTTCAGTTTTAATAACTAAATTGACATTATCATAAAGCAGATGTGTTTCGGGGTTATTCCGTTCACGAATTTCTAAGAACCCATCTTGGATATGAATTTCGGCATTTGACTCTCCGCATTCGGGAAGCGGGAAAAGTGAAGCCAAATTCAAGCTGCCATCCGGCTCTATCACCGCATGAATTCGCAACCGTTTGACGACAACACGAGAAACTGCAAACTCGCCTTGAAGTAACTCTTGAGCGTTGGTGGTGCAGTGGACCAGAAGTTCATCGACTCGAAACAAATTGTTCGTGCCACCATCCACATTGCGTTGGCTAAAACTCAGGTCGCGGATTTCAATCCCCTGCCCTTTTAAGAATCGGGCAGATTGAACTTGCACATCCAAATGAGGGTAAGCATCGTTGAGTTGTTGCTCTACGCGCATACGGATTTCGTCATTCAGGTTATGGTACAAATACAACCCAATGGCAATGGCGACAACAATCACCAAAAACGAGGTCCACTTCAAAAGAAGCCAACTTGCTTTACAGACCCGGCGCAATGGAATCGAAATCCTTTCCGATACGTTGCCTACATCCGTGTGCAACGTGCTGAAAATAGTGTGAGAGGAATATATATAATGACGCACCATTATCGCAAAAACGAGCGTCCAGGTACAGCGATCTTTAGTCTCTATTACTCGCGTAATCGGGTTTTTGTTCGGACAGCCCTAAATCGCTTGTTTTAGCATAAAAACTGGCTAAGATACCCGCTGCTAGCACGGCCAGTGGTAGCAAGGCCGGTTGTCGGTAACGGATCGAACTGACAAACACCATGTGGAGCAAGGTAAAATAAACCGCTGGCAAAAAGCAGAGTGCATACGCAAATCCGCGATTGGCGTACTTCCAAGTTCCCCAAAGCCCAAGCAGCATTAACGGCACAAAACCAACGCAAACCACAACACGAAACTTCCAACTTCGCAAGCTTTCTTCATTGGGCCAAACATTCCACATCCGGCCAAACTTAACGACTGCCAGCTCGGCCACCTTGCCGGGGTTTTGCCTGGCCCAGTCGGTTGAAGCTTTTTGCATGCGGTCACTCAGCCGAGTTTCAAAGGTGCCCGCCAACGGCCCGGTTGCCCGTATATCTGCAAATTGCTGCTCGGTATTAAACTCACTCACATAACTCATGTCGCTTGCGCCAGTGGCCATAGGGCTCAGACCATCGTATTGGCTGGCACCTATTTGAAGTGTCGTTGGCACAAATCTTCCGGTGATTGAATAGTTGCGAATCCACCACGGAGAAAAAACAATCACGGCTGCCACCATCATTACCGCCATGGTTTTCACTTGACGCATTCGATTTGCAAAAAATAGCGAGCCAACCGGGGTAACAAACACCGGGAATAACAGCCAACTGGGCCGCACCAATACCGCTGCGGCAAACACTGCGCCAGCTAATGCGGCACAGATCCATTGATGTTTATCGTTTGAACTAGTCAGGGCCTGGTGCCAGAGTATCAACTGAAGCAGCATCAATGGGCAGAAAACCGATTCTGCAAGTACGAACACACTCATGGCAATCGCACCAGGATAAAGGGCAACCAATAATGCGGCCCAAAGTCCGGCACGTTCGTTGAATAAACGTGCGCCCAATATGCCGGCCAGCATCACGGCCAGCGTTCCCCAAAACGCGTTGCCGATGCGTAGCCAAATCACAGGTGGTTCAGCTTGAATCAGGTAAAACGGAGCCAGCGCCAGTGGATAGCCGGGCGTGCGGAACAATCGATCCGTTCCATGTTGATACGGTTTGCCTTGGGCAATTTGTTGAGCCAAGACTTCATACGAGGCGCTATCACCAAAGAAAAATCGTTGCTCATCTGGCATGCGAGATTGCCACCAAAACCCGGCGGCAATGCGAATGAACAGGGCAACAAATAGAATCGCCCAAAACAATTTTTTCCGAATCATGGCATCCATTGACGTAAAATCGGCCTAGAAATCATGAGAAACAGGGATCCAGTGGGGTCGATTCAGCAAACTCCATCAGGCTTTTCCGAATGATCCACAATCATAGCTAAGTTATTCTAGCACAAGCAATTAGCACCGCTGGTGTTGAACCAGGAAAAGAAAAACGATTATCGAAAGCTGCGTAAACTGGACAACTGTCCCATCACGGCCTCTAAATTGACGGAAATCTTCACCCCGCAATAGTTTACATACGGGATCAAAGGGTTATACTCTTCTCTCATCAACTTTTTAGAACTCTTCCACAAAGTTGGTCAAACTTAGTCCAACCTCAACATTTCAGGCGGTCAGATCAGGTCAATTGACGACCTTTGATCAGCGGCCATTAATTCCCCCTTTACAATACATAGATAAAATCGAAGGAGCACTTCTCGCATGAATGATACTCAAGCAGATGCAGTACCCAATCGTTACAAGTTACTGATTGCTAGTTTTATGGCCTTAATTGCCGCCGGTGTTGGCTTTGCCGTTCGTGGAGCACTCTTAAAAGACTGGGCGAATGAATTCAGCTTCACTATGGTGGAACTTGGAACAATCACTGGTGGTGGTCTCGTCGGCTTTGGTCTAACCATTATCGTTTGTAGCTTCTTTGCTGACAAATTATTGGGCTATAAAAACTTAATGCTTATTGCCTTTGTGTTGCACTTTGTTTCAGTTGTCATCACATTGCTGGCTCCTATGGCATTCGAAATGTATGGCAAACCTGGAGCCTACTTTTGTTTAGGTTGGGGGGTATTTATCTTCGCATTAGGCAATGGTGTTTGCGAAGCAGTCATCAACCCTTTGGTTGCTTCGATTTTTACTAAAGAAAAAACTCATTATCTAAATATATTGCATGCAGGTTGGCCAGCCGGACTAATTATTGGTGGGATCATTGCTTACTTATTCTGTGGTGATAAAGCTGTGATTGCTCATCTTGATTGGAAAATTACCCTGTCACTTTATCTGATTCCAACTGTAATTTATGGAATCATGGTGGTAAAAGAAGTGTTTCCACCATCTGAAACAGAAGCTGCTGGTGTTTCATTAGGTGAGATGATGAAACAATTTGCTGCTCCACTATTACTTTTCTTATTCGTAATTCATGCCATGGTCGGTTATGTAGAACTAGGAACAGATAGTTGGATCGCTAACATTATGGAAAACGTGATTGGCGAAAATGCCTTTTTGCTGTTTATCTATACTTCTAGCATCATGTTTGTCTTGCGATTCTTTGCTGGTCCGATCGTCGAAAGAATTAACCCAATTGGATTACTTTTAATTAGTGCAGTACTCGGTTGCGTTGGCCTTTACTGGCTTGGCATGGCAAATACTGGAATTGCTATCGTTGCCGCAGCAACGACTTACGGTGTTGGTAAAACATTCCTTTGGCCAACGATGCTTGGCGTTGTCGGTGAGCGATTCCCTAGAGGTGGTGCAATCACCATGGGTACCATCGGCGGTATCGGAATGCTTTCAGCCGGTTGGCTCGGTGGTCCGGGCATTGGCTATAAGCAAGATTATTTCGCCAGTCAGCAATTGGAACAAACAGATAAAGAACTTTATCTAGCATTTCAATCGTTAAAACCAAAGGAAGATGCAAGCGGGAATGAGATTCCTGGAGAATTTGTTCCTAACGAGAAAGGTTTCTTAATCTTCCCTGCGGTTGCAGGATTAGATGGAGCCAAAAAGAGTATTCTCAGCGATGGAGCAGAAGAATTAAATCGCCGTATCGGAATTGAAGGCAAAGCAGACAAAGCAGGCAAAGCAGGAAAAGTTTCTGATGATGCGAAAAGATTGCAAGCTTGGTGGACTGCACTCATTCCAGGTGAAGTCGCAGAAGGCGAGCATGTCTACATGCCAAAATGGGAGGCAAAAGAAGGTGCGGAGCCTGATACTGATGGCAACGTGGAAATGGTAGGTGACGAATACTATGCCGCTGTCAAAAAGAAAGTGGATGCTGCCGGTATTCATGGTGGCCAAATGGCATTGAAATGGACCGCTGCTGTCCCAGCTGTCATGGCTCTCTGCTACTTAATCCTCGTCTTCTACTTCAAAGCCAAAGGTGGATACAAACAGGAAGTCCTCCATGGTGAGGAACCTGTTGGCGAACATTACACTGGTGGTGTTGAAGGGCCGATGGAAGCTTAGTTCTTCTCGGTATTGCCGAACTTGATAAAATCAAACAGCCCGAAGAGATCTTACTCTTCGGGCTGTTTTTTTGTTCAAATGTTTGATTTTCACAAGAAAGCAGCGGACTGAGCGAACATTCTAGTACGACTCTTCCCAGTTAAATGTGAGATCATATACCCTGAATACACTGTTATATGGTCGCTTGTCGCTCGTTTTGCACCAAAATGAGATCAAATACTGGTTATACGGCCTGAAACCGGCCCTTCCGGTGAAGTTCGATAAACGCTAAAATGGCAGATTCGATTTAGTTCAGGGGTGATTACCCCATAGTAAATAAAGGAGTTAGAAATGACTAAGCCTAAAAGAGTACTGAAGAAGGCCAATCACGGTAGCCGACCTGCGAACGCCAAAGCTCGCAAAGCCAAACGTAAAAAAATCAAAACCTAATCTCAGTTCGCAACGTAAGTGTTTGCACAGACTCACTACTTGGTTTTTTGAACGGGAACACTTTTGTGGCGCGTATAGATTATATTGTTGATCCAACGACGATTGACTTTTCAAATGTCATCGACGATATCGAAGGGATTCGGGCTACGAATCCTCAACGGTTCGAGATGGAACAACTCACGGCTATCCTAGTTGATGATGGAGAGCGTGAGATTTGTGTCGGCTATAAAGATATAGCCAAAGATGAATTTTGGACACGTGGACACATGCCAGACATGCCGCTCATGCCTGGGGTGTTGATGTGTGAAGCGGCCGCCCAATTAAGCAGCTACTACGCAACCAAACATAAGCTGATGGGCGAATACCGCGTTGGCTTTGGTGCATTGGATAGCGTGAAGTTCCGCGGCATGGTGCAGCCAGGGGATCGACTGTTGATTGTGCTACAGAAAACCAAAGGCCGAATTGGCCAGTTAGTGGTTTGTAAGTTCCAGGCTTTTGTCGACAACAATCTGGTCTGCGAAGGCGTGATCAAAGGCATTCCGCTTCCCCATTCTCTCGATTAATCGAATCTATTTCATTCATTGGCTCCCTATCACATTGAACGCTGTACATTGAATCGTGTAAGGGCCAATTTTCTATCCAAGGTATTTTTTGATCATGGGTCGTCGTGCTCTCCCGAAGATTAAACCAGATGTCGATTTGAGCCGGCATTTTTTGATTGACGAAAATCTGCCCAACCCTTGGGATCCGTCCAAGATTTTTGACAACGACCTGCCGCTTGAATTAGAAATCGGCAGTGGCAAAGGGTTGTTCATGCGAACAGCTTCGGAAGAGAACCCGAAGCACAATTTTCTCGGCATTGAAATCGCCTACAAATACGCACAGTTCGCCGGGTATCGCTTGGCCCAATCTGAAATACCCAACGCAGTGATGGTCCACGGAGACGCACTCAAAGTCGTTCGAGAATTAATTCCCGATGACTCATTAGCTGCGGTACATGTCTACTTTCCTGACCCCTGGTGGAAGGCCCGCCATCATCGACGTCGGGTCATGAACGAAGAGTCGGTCAAGCAAATCCAACGCATCTTAAAACCCGGCGGCATCCTTCACTTTTGGACCGATGTCGAAGCCTACTTCGAGATGGCCCTGGAACTGCTGAAAGCCGAAACGACTCTCGAAGGGCCCTTAGATGTAGCAGTCAAAGAAGCCGAGCACGATCTCGATTACCGCACCCACTTTGAACGCCGCATGCGGAAAAACGATTTGGATGTATTTCGTAGCGAGTTTCGTAATCCGGTTTAAGTAGTGCCTACGAATTCTTTTGCTCCTAAATCACGTTTGGCCAATTATCTCAACGATAATTTCGTCTAAAACCTCCCTAGATTCGAGGCTTGCTAGGTGGAAAAGCACAATCGCAGTCTGTAAGCTATAGTTTCTTATCAATTCACAAAAATGTGCGTTCTTGCTGTCGAACACATTCGACCAACAATGAGAAACCACCGTTATGAATAAAAATCTGCTGGTTGCTGTATTAAGTTTAGCCTGCTGTTCATCAGCACTTCTGGCCCAAGAAAATGCTGGCCCTGTCACGCATGGGCCGATGCTAGGGCATGTGACTTCCAGTAGTGTGCGAGTTTGGGTGCGAACGCATAACACCGGCAGTTTTCATATTAACTATGGAACCAATCCCAAAAAATTAGATCAAAAATCGATTGTTGGTTATACCGAAATTAATAAAGATAACACCGGATTTATTGAGATCACCGGATTGAAGCCCTATACCAAATACTACTACGAAATTGAAACCAGAAGCACGAAAGCCGAAGGCGGCACGTTTCGTACAATGCGAGACACACATGCGTTGGTTGATGCAGAATTAAATCCACGTGGCTTGCACAACTTTAGTTTTGAGTTTGCTTGCGGAAATAATCAAAACCCCGAACACGGTATCGGCCCTTCGCTGCCTGTGTACGACACACTGCTGGCCAAGGTCAAAGACGATATTGATTTTGCTATCTTGAACGGAGACTGGCTCTACGAAGATCAACGCGATTACCCGATTGAATCTTGGAGAAAAAAACAAAACGTCTACGTTGATAAAACTCCCCCTACACCAAGTATTGCCCCCACCATTGTTGGCGTTTGGGAGAACTACAAAACGTACATGCACCGAGGGAAGAACCTGGCAGAGTGGCATCGACATATTCCAACTTACTACACGTTTGATGATCATGAATTGCTGAACGATGTGTTTGGTTGCGGCACGCCCGGTTATCGTAATCGCCGAGCCGTGTTCCGAGACATCGGCATTCAAGCCTGGCAAGATTATCTAGGGTGGAGTAACCCTATGGTCTACAAAAACCAAATTCATTTTGGCAAAGCCAGTTTTACTAAAGACAGTAATGTGCTGGTCGACGAATCAACTGACTTCACGAAAATTGATTGGGACACCGCCGCTACTCTTCATGTACATTGGGGAACTAAAAACGCAGGCGTCAAAGATATCCCAGAAGGCGATGTCGAAGGGGGCGACCCTAATGCGAACATCTACGAAGTCGTTCGCGTGATCGACAAACACCGAATTGAAGTTTCTCCTACCCCGGTAGCTACAGGTCAGGCCAGTTACTCAATCGGCAAACGCAGCTATGGACATTTTCGCGTTGCCAATTGTGACTTCTGGATTCTCGATACGCGAACCCATCGTCAAAAACATGACACGAAAAATCCAGCGATGAAAGGTCTCTCGATGCTGGGTAAACATCAGACCGAGTGGCTATTAGATGGCATGAAAAAGAGTGACGCCGATTTTCATTTTGTGGTCTCTTCGGTCAACTTTATGGTGCCGCATGTTGGTGGCGGTGGACACGCTTTTGACGCAGCCACAAAAGATGATGCTTGGACGGTTTTCTTAGAAGAACGTGAACATCTGATTAATACCTGGGATGAATTAGATGCACGCGTGTTTGTACTAACCGGTGACTTGCACAATAGTTTTGCGATCAATATCACAGACAACGTCTGGGAATTCGCATCAGGGCCACATAATTCGGTCAATCATCGACCAGAAGATGAAGGCATGCGTCCTGTGAATGGCAAATTTAAATATGGCCCACGCGAATGCGATATTCGCTGGTCGTCAGTGGCCCGTGCCGACATTGCTCGTGAGAACCGGCTGTTCCCTCATTACTGCGTCGTACAGATCAATAATGTGTACAACAACCCTATTGAACGTGATGGCGAGCGTTTAATTGAGTTTCCCATACCCCATGTTATATTCCAGTATTACGATGCCTTTACTGGTAAACTAAAGTACGCACAACCGATTCACGCTTTGCCGAAAAAGAAAGCTGATTCAGAATAAGGGGCAGTAATAACGTTTAACTAGGATAAAAACATCTTTTTTGTGCATTATATGTTTCCCCCATGCGGACTGTTGTGGGTCTCTTAACCTGCAATTAGTTCAGTTAAACGTAATCTCATCTGAATTAATTTAGTTATTCAATCGAATTGATTGGCGGTAATCCGCAAGCATGGTCGATCCTCTTAAATAGCAGATTGTACTGCTTCACTTTCTTGATTCGCCTCACGTGGTGAAGTGTGAACATCTGCTTAAGTGAGTTGTTGTGACTCCTGACTAAGGTGACCTAGCTATTCGTTCCCTGCCCCAGCTAGGTCACCTCTTTTTTTATCTTCTTTTTATTCTCTATATGCACACTTTGATTTGAATTTCTCGTGCTAGTCGAATAAAGTAAGGGCCACTGTTTGCCTTCCCTCTTATTCAAAGAAGATAAAAGACCATGCCTGCTGTCTTGGCGATTGCGGCCCATCCTGATGACATTGAGTTTTTAATGTCTGGAACCTTGTTGGCGTTAAAGCAAACAGGTTACGAAGTTCACTATATGAATCTGGCCGATGGCTGTTGCGGAACAACCAAATATGCTCGCGAAGAAATCGCGGCCATGCGATTAGCTGAAGCGAAAGCTGCTGCTGGTTCTATCGGGGCCATATTTCACGCACCAATCTGCCATGATCTAGAAATCTTCTACCAGAAAGACTTATTGGCCCAAGTCACATCGGTGGTGAGGGAAGCGAAGCCTGAGATCGTACTCACGCATGCTCCGAGCGACTACATGGAAGACCACATGAATGCCTGCCGGCTGTCGGTTTCGGCCGCTTTTTGCCGAGGCATGCCGAACTTTCAGGTGACGCCAGACAGAAGCCCTATAGCAGGCAAGGTCACGCTGTACCACGCTCAGCCGTATCAAAACCGGGATCCATTGCGCAAGCTGATTCAACCAGAGTTCTTTGTTGATACCACCAGCTTGGTAGAGCAAAAGGTGGCAATGCTGGGCCATCATAAAAGCCAGAAAGATTGGTTAGACGAAAGCCAAGGCTTGGACTCCTATCTGGTGGCCCTACGAGAAATGGATCAACTGGTGGGCAGTTTGAGCGATTCGTTTCAATTTGCCGAAGGCTGGCGGCGTCATCTGCACGCCGGATATTGTGACCCAGATGATGATCCGCTGACCAAAGCACTGGCCAATCGAGTCGAATTCAACCCGAATTACCAGTTAGACTAAAATCGCTTCTAGGCGAAGAGCCAATTTCTGTCTACAATAAGCAATTACTCGTTTCAACAGATAAATTACCCTGCTTCGTGGAGATTGGCTTCGATGAAACAACTATTACTCATGTACGCCGGAATTGCATTGACCGCACTTTGCTGGGGTTCTTACGGAATTATACTTCACAAAGGCCAAGCTTTATTGGGCGGCGATAGATTGAAGCCATTAATCTGTGTTGGATTTGCCTATTTCATTGTGGCCATTATCTTACCTGCCGCCTTCTTAGTTTCCCAGGGAAAACTGGGAGGAGATTGGACCTTCTTGGGTGTCGTTTGGAGTATGGGCGCAGGCACTGCTGGTGCGTTGGGCGCATTGGGCATTATTCTGGCCCTGAGTTCTAATGGAAAGCCTCATATTGTGATGCCGATGGTGTTTGGATTTGCTCCGATTATCACCGCTTTTGCATATATCTATCTGTCAAATCTTTGGAGCGAAGCAAGTCCGCAGTTTTATACTGGTATTATCTTGGTAGTTGTCGGCGCATTGACTGTTCAAATGACAGCCCCCAAAGCAAAACCGCAAGCGACCAAGAGTGAAACTCATACTGAAGAGCATGAAGCACAAGGAAACACTGATATCCCAGAGGTATTCAAAGATGAAGCTTCAACCGAGTAGCAGCACGAGCCCATTAATTTCCCATGCCTGAATCTTCTGACATCACCCCGCAGCAACGGGTTCAACTGATCGATACGCAGTTGGCCCATCTGTGGATGGTGCGTACTTTTCTTAAGCACGCCGAAGAAACCGAAGAGGATGAGGAGCTGCAAGAAGTGGCCCGTGATTTGTACGATTACATGCTGGCCCTCGGCAATCCTCTATCAAGCGAAGACTGGCCGGGCTATCTGAAAACGGCTAAAAAGAAACTGGCTCGATTAAAAAGAACAGATGTTCTGTTTCAAGAGATTCAGCCAGAGATCTCAAATCATACGAACTTCAAAATGGCAGCCGTGAGTTGCCACGAGGTGGTGTCTGAGGTTGAACGGCTGTTAGGTTCTTAGTAGGGTCCGCTACTGCGGACCGATCTTTTGTTTTGAATTTGTATCACATTCTGGTACGCAATAGCGTACCCTACAAAGCATCAAATCTGGAAGTTTACTGGTTCTGAAATCTCTTCATCTGGCGTTTCAGATCGTAATCGCAATCGAGGTTTTTCTAGCAACACCGTGGTGCGCTCATCGACGCTATGGGTAAGCCATACACTGGAACCGATCACCGAGTGATGCCCGACATTGGTTCTTCCACCAAGCACCGTGGCGTTTGCATAAATCACTACGTGGTCACCGATGGTTGGGTGACGTTTCATGCCGCGAACCATATTGCCGTCGGAATCGATATCAAACGACAAGGCACCAAGTGTTACACCTTGATATAGCTTCACATGGTGACCAATTTCACAGGTCTGGCCGACCACGACACCGGTTCCATGATCGATAAAGAAGTAATTTCCAATCGTGGCACCAGGGTGAATATCGATGCCGGTTTGTTTGTGGGCCCATTCGGTCATCATGCGTGGAATGAAGGGTACGCCGAGTCGGTACAATTCGTGCGCCAAGCGAAACGTGGTGACTGCTTCTAAGCCAGGATAGCAGAAGATCACTTCATCCAAGTTCTTACAGGCCGGGTCTCCTTCAAAAGCGGCTTGTACATCGGTGGCTAAGACCTTGCGGACTTCAGGTAATCGATGAAGAAACTCGATGGCCATGGTTTGTCCCATCGCATCAAAATCGATCTCTTCTTCTGTGCCGCAGGTTTCTACATCAGAGCTAACACGTGCATCGTGACGCAGGGCTCTGGCAATTTGTGTCGTGAGTTTATCGTGCAGCCCATCAATTAAATCACCTACATGATAGGTGATGTTACCCATGTGCAATCCTTCCCGACGACGATAGCCGGGGTAGATCACTTCTTTGAGGTCTTCGATGACCGAGATAATAATATCGTAGCTGGGCAGCGGGCAATGACCTAAGTGGTTGATCGTGCCAATGGTTTGATAACTGTCAACCAACTTATTGGTTAATTCAGGTAGGTCTTCTTTGAGTCGAGCGTCGGAAGCCATGGTAAGTTGTCCTGGCAAAAAAAGAATGCGTATCGAAAATCACAAGGCAATCTCAAGATCGCCATCCAAGGTTGAAGTCGCTGGGTTAGCAACAACAACAGTAGCAGTGGCAACAACTGCCACAACAACAGGAACAACGATGGAGAGTGATGTTTTGCATATCGATAACTGCGGTAAATTGCGCTGACTTTATGGGCCGGTTGCCCTAAGTCATTTTAGAGTTGGATGCCCAATAGATCAAAGGGTTGCATATAACTTCGTCCAATTACCAGGAACATATTGAGGATTCCCACTCCTGGGGCTCGAAAAAGTTCGATCTGGCAAGATTAAAAAAGAGCAGGATGCACTCTCTCTTAGAGAATGCACCCTGCTAGGTAGTGCACCATAAAATATAACGATTAGGCAATTGCTTCCTCTTTCATCGAAGCATTTGCTAAAATCTCTTGCTGCAATCCGCTAGGGACCGAGCCATAATGGCTAAACTTCATGGTGAATGCCCCTTGTCCGCCGGTGATACTAGAGAGAGTCTGGGCATAATTGGTGACTTCTGCCAATGGAGCTTCGGCCTTAATCACTTGCATACCCCGGCCTTCGCTTTCACTTCCTTGCACTTGCCCGCGTCGGGTCGACATATCGCTGTAGATATCGCCGACCGAATCTTCGGGGGCCACAATTTCCATCTTGACCATCGGCTCTAACAGACAGGGCTCGGCCTTTTCAAACACTTGTTTAAGTGCCATCGAGGCCGCAATTCTGAACGCGGTCTCTGAACTATCGACCGGATGATGTTTACCATAATGGACTTCGACACAAATATCCTGAATTTGATGCCCGGCGAGCACCCCTTTCTGCATTCGTTCAATGAGTCCTTTTTCAATCGCTGGCATGAAGTTGCCAGGAATGACCCCTCCGACCACGGAATTGACAAACAGGAAATTAAAATCTTCGTGATAGTGAAATTTCTTCATCGTATGAAAGTTGGCCTTGGTGGCATATTCACTGATGTCTGTATCACGCGGCAGCGGGAACAAACGAATTTGTACTTCGCCAAATTGYCCACGCCCGCCTGATTGTTTGCGGTGGCGATAGGTTCCGCTMGAMTYSGTCAGAATCGTCTCACGATACGGRATTTTGGGATCATGCGTTTCAATTTCGACATGATCACGGCGTGCGATTCGCTCTCGAATTAAATTYAARTGAAGATCACTCATCCCACGTAGCACAATTTCATGCGTCTGCTCATCATGATCGATCCGAATCGTCGGATCTTCTTCCACCAACTTATGCAGCGCGACACTTAGTTTCGTTTCGTCATTGCGGCTCTTCGGGCGAATGGCCAGACCGACCATCGGCTCTGGGAATTCAATCTCCGGCAGTCGCATCTCACCTTCGTTGGTGCCGGTGTGCAGTTCGTCGATTTTGGCAACTGCGACAATATCGCCAGGTTTCGCTTCATTGACAGGGTTCAACTGATTCGCTTGAACTTCTAGCAATTGTCCAATTTTCACCCCTTTACGCCCATTGCCGAGATCGATGATGTCGTCTTTTCTCAATGTGCCGTTATAGACGCGGATATAACTTAATTTTTGTACAAACGGATCAATGCGTGTCTGGAACACTTGGGCCGCTAAGGGGCCATCGGGGTCAGCATTTAGCACCACGTCTTCGCCCTGTCCGTTTTTTGCCGTGCGATGCACCATCTGTGGCGGCACTGCACATTGGGCCAGCGCATCGAGTAATTCCTCGGTTCCAACCCCTGTTTTAATCGAGCAACAAATCACCGGGATCAAATTGCCATCGGCGACGGCTTGCGGCAGCATCTGTGTTACTTCTGCGGAAGTTGGAACTTCTCCTTCAAAGTAGCGTTCCATCCAGTCTTCATCCGCTTCAATCACTGCTTCGACCAGTGCTTCTTTATAAATCAGCGGATCGATCATCGCACCTGAGGTGTCTGCCCCATCATCTAACACGTTGACCACACTATGGAATTCTTGATTCTTCGAGATCGGGATATTCCACGGAATACAGGCCGAACCGAACTGTGTGCGAATCGATTCCATCAGATCGGGGAAGTCAATGTTTTCGGTGTCGAGCTTATTGATCACAATCACTCGACCCAGCCCTGCCTTTTCGGCTTCGTGAAAGACTCGGCGAGTATTGACTGCGATGCCGGTATGGGCATCAATCACAATCACCGCAGTGTCGGCTCCTCGCATGGCAGAGATGGTTTGCCCGATGAAGTCGGGGTAGCCTGGGGCGTCGATACAATTGAAGCGGAGACCTTGGTGATTGAAATGGGCCAAGGACGCTTCGATAGAATAGTGGTGTTCTTTTTCTTCGGGTTCAAAGTCGCAGACACTCGTTCCGTCATCCACACTATGGTGGCCTTCGACTTCATGGGTTTTCTCAAGGAGGCGGTCAATCAGGCTCGTCTTTCCAGCAGAGCCGTGACCGCATAGCACAATATCGCGGATACCGGGGTCAAGGGTAGTTTCCATAACAGACTCCTTCGAATATGAGGGGTTTGAAGACACGTTCTTCACAAAGTGAACAAACTATTTGCCGGTCCTCTGTCTCAAGATCTCAGCCTCAAGGTGTCAAATCAAGTTGTCTGATGGTCCTGCTCTGTTCCGTTTACCGTTTCCTTTTTTCAGTTTGTCGAATTATCGATTTAAAATATGCCCAACTTCTCAGTATATTAGTTCTGGCTCACCGCATCTTGGGCCGCTTGTACGGCTTCGGTCACGGTCAGTTTTCCTTCGTATAATGTTCGCCCGATGATACAGCCATCTAACCCGGCTTCAGTTAACTTGGTCACATCACCGGCAGTGGTGACTCCGCCTGAGGCGATCACTGGAAAGCGAATTGCCTGCTTCATCTCTTGCATGGCCGCAACATTGGGGCCAGACATCATGCCATCGGTCGCAATGTCGGTATAAATGACCGCAGCGATATCGAGTTCTTCATACTGTTTGGCCAAATCGATGGCCGACGTGTCTGACGTTTCTAGCCAACCATCGGTGGCCACCATGCCATCACGGGCATCAATACCGAGTGCCAGTTTGCTAGGGAATTTTTCGCACATCTCACGAAACCACTCTGGCTCTCGCACGGCTTTGGTGCCGATGACCAAACGTGAAATGCCGAGCTTGATTAATTCAGCGATGGTAGCTTCGTCACGAATACCGCCCCCTAGTTCACAAGGGATATCTACCGCTTTTAAAATCGCTTCAATCGCGTCTCGGTTTGCGACATGCCCATCTTTGGCTCCATCGAGATCAACCAAATGCAAGCAAGTGGCCCCCTGCTCTACCCAGCGTTTTGCCATCTCTGCCGGATCGTCTCCAAACACGGTTTCCCGGTCGTAATCACCTTGTTGTAGTCGCACGCAGTTACCACCACGTAAATCAATCGCAGGCCAAATATCCATATTCGTATAAAGCTTTCGCATTAAAGTTAAATAATCAAAGAAAGCAAATTACGCTTCCTCAGCCTCCAATATCTCATAGACTCACCAGATGGGCAAGTATTATTCGAGAGAACCTGCTTCATTGCTTCGCTTTTTCGCCCTGACCATGATATATTAGAGACTTCTGCCCTGCCCCCATATTTAGCAGTCTGTATATTTACCATGCCTTATCGTACTCTTAGAAACATCGCAACAATACTGCTGCTGTTCACGCTGGGCATCTCTTCATGGGCAAATGCAAAAGAGCCCGAGTCTCTATTCCCTCAAGTAAAAGCAATCTTCGAAAACCATTGTTTAGATTGTCATAATCAGTTAGAGCAAAAAGGGGATTTCTCGCTGCAAACACTTTCTGCTCTTCAAGAGAGTGGAATGCTTGAGCCAGGTGATCCAGCAGCGAGTCACTTGCTCTCGGTGATAATCACCCAAGAGGATGAAGATCGCCCGAGCATGCCAAAAAACAAAGACCCTCTCTCGAAAGAGCAAGTCGAGCTAATCACCCAATGGATCAAGCAAGGTGCCGCGTGGCCGGAAGGAATCGCTTTGGCACAGCCGGTGGTCGATGACTTCGATTGGTGGTCGTTTAGGCCAATCCAGACGCCCGATGTTCCAGCCACTGAAAACACTTGGATACGCAATCCCATCGATGCGTTCGTGCTGCGAAAGCTGAATGAGAAAGGGCTCACGCCTTCGGTGGAAGCCAATCGCCGCACACTGATTCGTAGAGTCACTTATGACTTAATCGGATTACCACCGACGCCTGAAGAAGTGCAAGCTTTTGTTAGCAACCCAGATCCATTGGCGTATGAAAAATTAGTAGACCGGCTACTCAAATCACCACACTATGGCGAACGCTGGGCCAGGCACTGGTTGGATGTCGTGAAGTATGCCGACACGTGTGGCTATGACAAAGACAAACTCCGGCCCAACGCTTGGCCGTATCGAGATTATGTCATTCGCAGCTTTAATCAAGACAAACCGTACTCGCAGTTTATCGAAGAACAAGTTGCAGGCGATGTGTTGTTCCCTGGCAATCCAGATGGAATTCTGGGTCTTGGATTCATCGCGGCCGGTCCTTGGGACTTCATAGGGCACGTGGAAGTACCTGAAACAAAGATCGACGGCAAAGTGGCTCGAAACTTAGATCGTGATGAAATGGTCTCCAACACGATCAACACCTTTACGAGCCTGACCATTCAATGTGCCAGATGCCATAACCACAAGTTTGATCCCTTTACGCAGCAACATTATTACGGGCTGCAAGCGATCTTCTCAGCGGTGGATCGCGCTGAAAGGGTCTATGACCTTGACCCTAAAGTGGAACAACAGAAGATTGATCTGAATCAACAATTGACTAAATACCAGAATGAACAGAAGAACATTGAAAGTGCAATCCAAGCAGAAGGTGGCGAAGAACTAACTGCTCTTGTACAACAGATCAAAGAGCTTAGTTCTAAAATTAGCTTGAAAGACAAGGCACCACAGTTTGGCTATCACAGCCAGATTTCTAAAAATCAGACAAGTGAAAAGTGGGTAGAGATTGATCTCGGAAAACGCATGCCGATTACTTCGATTACCCTCAGACCGTGCCACGATGATTATGGTGGAATCGGGGCTGGATTTGGTTTTCCTGTTCGTTACCAGATAATTATCAGTAACACGCCAGCCAAGATTCGCAGTGATCAAAAACAAAATGTGGTTGCAGACTTTACTCAACAAGATCAGGCAAATCCTTTGTTGAGTCCAATCAAGATTGATGTCACTGGCAATCAAGCTCGGTATATTCGCGTTACTGCTACGAAGCTACGGGAGCGAAAGAATGATTACATCTTTGCCCTGGCAGAGTTGCAAGTTTTTGACGAACAAGGCACCAATGTGGCTCTCAAAGCCAAGGTCACCTCGCTCGATTCTATTGAGGCTCCTGTTCGTTGGGCACGAACCAACTTGATCGATGGCATTTGGCCTGTGTCCAAAAATGCGGATGCCGAAAAACAGTTGGCCCAAGCTCAAAAAGAACATGTCACGTTACTTGCAAAAATAATTCCTTCAGAACGGGCGAAGCAAAAGGAAGCACTAGAGAAATCGATTCAAGAAACGAAGAAGCAACTTTCAGCTCTTCCACAAGGTAAAGTTGTTTATGCCGCGGCTAGCAACTTTAAAACGGAAGGCAATTTCAAGCCCACGATGGGCAATCCGAGACCGGTTCATTTTCTCTATCGCGGTAATATCCAAGCACCACAAGACTTGGCCTTGCCTGGCGTACTTCCACTAACAAAAGAAGCGGTTCCCAATTTGTCACTTGACCCTGCCCACACCGAAGGAGATCGGCGTGCCGCGTTGGCTCACTGGATTTCCGACAAGCAAAATCCGCTGACCTGGCGTTCCATTGTCAATCGAATCTGGCTCCATCATTTTGGGCAAGCAATCGTGGCATCCCCGAATGATTTCGGGCGAATGGGCCAACTGCCAACGCATCCAGAACTATTAGACTGGCTGGCCCTGGAGTTCCGCGATCATGGACAATCATTCAAGTCTCTTCACCGGTTAATCGTATTGAGTTCCACCTATCGTCAAGCTTCGAGTCATCATGAATCGAACGCCGAGATCGATGGCAGCAATCAATATCTTTGGCGTGCCACTCGCCGCCGACTCGATGCGGAAGAAATCCGGGACTCGATTCTAACGGTCAGCGGCAAGTTGAATCGCACGATGGAAGGGCCTGGCTTCTATCAGTTTGTGTTAGAAAAGACAACGCATTCCCCTCATTACGAATATCATAAATTTGATCCGAATGACTCGGCATCACACCGGCGAAGCATCTATCGGTTTATTGTTCGTTCTAGCCCCGATCCCTACATGACAACGCTAGACTGTGCCGACTCCTCGCAAAGCACACCCCAACGTGGCGAGACTGTGACGTCTCTCCAAGCACTTGCGTTATTGAACAACCGGTTCAATCTGGCGATGGCAGAACACTTTGCGAATCGGCTAGAAAAGGAATACTCGAAGCAGCAAGATCAAATCAAAGCGGCCCTACAGTTATCCATCGGACGAAATCCGACTGAGACAGAACAAACGCAATTCCAAGAGTTTGCAGACCAACACGGAATGGCCAACTTGTGCCGTGTTTTGTTTAATCTGAGTGAGTTCGTCTATCTCGACTAAATATTTTCCCTGGAATAAAAGTAATGTTGAACCGACGTGATTTTCTGACGAACACAGCCTGGGGCTTTGGCGGCCTTGCTGCGCAGGCAATGCTACACACAGAAGACGCACGTGCCGAGAATTCAATCAGCACCGGTTCCAACGGAGTCATTCAAACACTGCATCATCCGCCCAAAGCAAAACGGGTCATACAGCTTTTCATGGGCGGAGCGGCCAGCCATATTGATCTGTGGGATGACAAACCGGCCTTGCGTAAACATCATGGAGAAAAATCGGACTTTGGCGAACATGTCGAAGCTTTTCAAAATGGCCTGGGCCCTTGGATGCAATCGCCGTTTAAATTTCAAGGCTATGGCGAATCTGGTAAGCAACTCAGTGAAGCTGTTGCACCGCTGGGTGAATGTGTTGATGACATGGCATTCATTCACAATATGGTCGGCAAAACGGGCGTTCATAGTCAGGCCACGTATTTGCAAGCCACCGGGTTTCAACAGCCTGGCTTTCCCGGCATGGGCTCTTGGATCAGCTACGGGCTGGGCTCAATCAATGAAAACTTGCCCACGTTTGTCGTTTTGCCTGACCATCGTGGCTTTGCCAGCAATGGACCCAAAAACTGGGGATCTGCGTTCTTGCCTGCCAAAGCGCAAGGCACAATGATTTTTCCCCAGCGCGAAAATCCGATTGAAGACCTGCTTCCACATGCCGATTATGTGACGCCAGCAAGCGAGCAAGCCACTTTTGAATTGCTAGATAAAATCAACCGTCAGCATGAAGCACAACGCCAAGGTGACTTGCGGTTTGAATCCCGGATTCGTAGCTATGAACTGGCGGCCAAAATGCAATTGAGTGCTCCAGAGGCGTTGGATATTTCTCAAGAGACGAAGAACACGCTCAAAATGTATGGTCTCGAAAAAGCAGGCTCAACCTATCCTGATAAAATCAACCCTGAAGAAGAAGCCGAATACTTTGGTCGCAAGTGCCTTATCGCTCGGCGGCTGATCGAACGGGGTGTGCGTTTCGTACAAATCTGGTCAGGCAACGACAACGGTTTTCCACGTCGAAACTGGGACAGCCACGAAGATATACAGCGAGATCATTTCCCGCTGGCAAAGGGCATGGCAGTTGGCACAGCCGCTTTGATCAAAGATTTAAAACAACGCGGGCTACTAGAAGACACCATCATTTTGTGGACCACTGAGTTCGGACGCATGCCATCGACCCAAGGCGCGAAGGGCCGGGATCACAACCCGTTTGTCTTCACCAACTGGCTTTGCGGTGGCGGTATCAAAGGTGGCACAAGCTATGGCCCTTCGGATCAATGGGGTTATAAACCCTTGGACCGCACAAACCCTACGCAGGTTTATGATGTACACGCCACGATCTTGCATCAGCTCGGCATCGATCATCGCCGGTTCACGGTGCGTCACAATGGAATTGATCGTCGCCTAACCAATGTGCATGGGCATGTGATTAAAGATATTTTAGCGTGATTATAAAGGCTTGTTCCCAGCCTGTTTTCGCTTCGCCATTGTAAATCAACAACCTAACTGGTTGTCAAACGCTTGTTTGTCTATGGCATTGAATCCCGCAGGCCCGCCAGCGACTTCATCACAAGAAGGAGCCAAGGCTACGAGCATCGCGATTGCGAGGCGGGACTTGCATTTGCGAAAAGGGGTTCCGATTGAGGCGAGCCTGACGCAGATTTATCATCGATGTCGCTTCGGATTTTCGCCACGAATAGGTCCAGCAATAAGTTCGTATCTTCCGCTGAAAAGTAATTGGGTTCGCAACGCATGCAAATCGTCAATTCACGCCGGTAATTATACAAACAGACCGAGACACGCGTGCCTTCGCGGACGGGGGGCACGCCCAGGCATGACTCCAATGTCAAGTTGCCGCAACGTATCTTGCCACCCTGATTTGGAAAGCGTGTATAGAACAATTTGGTTGGGTCACCGATATTCGCGAATACCCCCGTCACGTTGCCGCGCGACGGGTCGAGCGAATTCTGAAACATCTCTGGGTCGATGGCTTTACCAAACAAAGTGCTAATCAGGCTGGAACAATGTCGAGTTGCTTTGAGCGAGGAAAGTTCCTGTTGTAGAGAGTCGGAGAATTTTTTGTCATGCTCAATTTGACTAATTTCCCGGGTGATGACTGAATAGGTAACGACGTTGCAGGACGACAATAAAGGTTGATTTGTCTCACGCAAACTCATCGGCACAAGTACGCTGAAGGGTAAGTCGCTGGTGTCGGTTGTCGTCTGTTGATTCCACTCCTTGAGCGTCAGGAAAAACTGACTTAAGCACCAGTCGTTAGGCATCAGCCCAGATTGCAAGGCTTGTTTGCGAATACGACGATAGTCGTCTTTGCTGATCGTGCGCGATTCTATTCCAGGGAACCTTACATTGGTAATCGGATTCGAACGTGGACGGCGTAGGGCCTGGGAACGA
>NVWB01000048.1 GCA_002733575.1 Blastopirellula sp.
GGAATCCTTGATACGCTGGCCAGTCTGGTAGGCGCTCGACGCGACCAGGAACACATGGCACAGTTGTTGGTGTCAATCGCTGCGCTCGACGAAGATTCGATGGCAATTCAGCAGCGGCTACTGGAAGGACTGATAAAGGGATTGAAAGAGGGCACAACCGAAACATTCCCTTCCATCGTCGGGCAGCAGGCGCTCGGCAAATTGCTCTCCAGCCCGTCCACAACCGTTTCCGGCAGGGCCTTGCAGATCGCAGGATTGTTGCGTTTACGTGAATCCCCTGTTATGGATGACGCCTGGAACATGGCTATTGACACGTCATTGGACGAATCTCAGTCCGTGGTAAACCGTCTGGCTGCGATGTCGCTGCTCGGCGCTGCGCCGCTGAAAAAGTCGTCACAGTTGAAACCTCTGCTCGATGTGCGACAATCGATTGAAGTGCAACTTGCAGCCGTGCGTGCAATATCTATGGCAACGGAACCGCAGGTAATTGACGTCCTGATGACCGATTTTGCGATGCTCTCTCCAGAGGTTCGGGCCGCTATCGTCGACGCGGCCTGTTCGCGGCAAGATCGACTGCCGAGAATTCTTGATCTGCTCGAAGAACAATCACTGTCGCCAAACGACCTGCCCGCAATTCGTCGTCTGCAATTACTTGAACATTCCAACGCCGAGCTGCGAACCCGGGCTGCTCGATTGCTGATCCCGGCGACATCTGCGGAACGCAAGAATCTGTTTGGAAGATATCAGGCGGCGTTAGCGGGACCGCGGGATGCGGCCGCTGGCAAACTGGTCTTCGAGAAGAATTGCGTGAAATGTCATCAGTTGGGCAAGGATGGTTTCGCTGTCGGACCGGACCTGGATTCCGTTCGCACGCGGCCGGATGAATCACTGCTGCTCGATATCCTCGACCCCAGCAGCACCATCAATCCGAAGTTTGTCACCTTCACCATTGCCACAGTCAACGGTCGAATCACTAGTGGACTCTTGACCAGCGAATCTGCGACAAGTATCACATTACGTCGAGAGAAGAACGAAACGGAAACGATTCTGCGCAAAGACATTGAGGAATTCAGGGCGTCTTCGAAATCGCTGATGCCCGAGGGAATCGAAAAAGAGATATCGCCGCAGCAACTAGCTGACCTGATCGCGTATCTCCGCGAGTCACTCGGCCCATCGCTCGCACCGAGCAAGACGTTGTTTGATGATGAATTGTCGTTTCTCGAAGCCCTAAAAGACGGCAACGGAGTGGCCACTCTCATTTCGACCGACAAAATTTCGGGCCAGGTCGCGATGCAGATGACACCGTTTCAGCGATCATCGCCACGCATCATGGACTGGAATTTTCGGATCGTGGAAACACCAGTTCCCAACCAGCCTGGAGAACCCGAACAGTTTCGCTATCTGAGATTTGCCTGGAAGACGGTCGGTGGTCACGGTGTGATGTTCGAACTGGCCGATTCCGGCAACTGGCCTCCGGCCGATAAACCGGTACGCCGATATTTCTCGGGAAAGAATTCTTCCAACTGGTCTGCGACTCAGGTCTCGCCCGACCCGCCTGAAGACTGGACCACCGTGACGGTTGATTTGTGGCGAGATTTTGGCGAATTCACTCTGACCGGTATCGCCCCGACCGCTATGGGTGGCCCGGCGCTGTTCGATCGGATCGAGTTGCTGCGAACACTAGATCATTCATTGAAAAGGACTCCACTTGAATAACCGTATTAAATCAGCCCCTCTGGCTCGGACTACTCGTAGGGCCGCTCTTCGGCCGTTCTCTGTTCCGGCCTATTCACTACTGCAGGAAGACGCTGGGCTAGTACACCCGTGTCAGAACCAAGGCAATCGGTTACACTTGTGGAACGATTCGTTCAACAATGGTTTAAGAAATATCTAAGGGTTTGCGGTAATGGAATCCCAGTCGTTTAAGTGTTTTGATCTAGACCAAGCGGTACAAACCATTTCCGCCAGCACACATCTCCCCCAACAACAGGTCAAAACTGCCGTTGAATTGCTGCAAAGCGGCAACACGCTTCCGTTTATTGCACGTTATCGCAAAGAGGCAACCCAAGGGCTCGATGAAATAGCACTGCGGCTAATCGAGGATGCATTGGCCAAACAGCAGGATTTAGCAAAACGTAAAACCACGATCCTGAAAACCATTGACCAGCAACAATTGCTAACACCCGAGCTACAGCAACTAATTAGGCAATGTCAAGACAACCAAGTTCTAGAAGACATCTATTTGCCTTACAAACCCAAACGACGTACAAAAGCGGCCACGGCTCGGGAACGAGGCTTGCAACCACTGGCAGACATTCTACTGATTCAAAAAACTCTAGGGTGCACTCGTTCAGAAACCCTTCGCCCTTTCGTCAATCCCGAAAACGATGTACCCGACGAGCAGACGGCCCTTCAAGGTGCCTGTGATATAATTGCCGAACATTGGGCAGAAGATTTAGCCACTCGCCGTTGGATGAATCTCCAGGCAACTGGTTTTGGTAAAGTCCACTCAAAAATCAAACGGGGTAAAAAGCAAGAAGATGCCGCGAAGTTTGAAATGTATTTTGATCACCAAGAGTCTGTCAAACGAGTTCCCTCACACCGGCTATTAGCAATGAAACGGGGTGAGGCCGATGGACTGTTGCGGGTCAGCATTGAACTCGACGACGAGTACATGCTGCGTAAATTACAGCAACGTCTAATCACCAACTCTCGATTTGAGTTTCATACAGAGTTACTTGAAACGGCCAAAGATTGTTATCAACGCCTGTTAATGCCAGCGACCGAGTCTGCCACATTGCAACAACTCAAAGAGCAAGCCGACGACGAAGCGATTCAAGTGTTTGTTCAAAACTTACGCGAACTACTATTGGCCGCTCCGGCAGGGCCGCAAGTTACTATGGGTATCGACCCTGGTTTTCGCACAGGATGCAAAGTGGCCATTGTCGATGGCACCGGCAAGTTCCTTGAAAGCAGCACCATCTTCCCCACGGCTCCTCGCCTAGACATACCAGGTTCGACTGCAACACTTAAAGACTTGATTACGCGGCACCAAGTCCAATTAATTGCAATCGGAAATGGAACCGCATCGCGCGAAACCGATGCGTTTGTATCTGGCATGATGAAAGAAATAGATCGGTCACTTACCAAGGTCATGGTAAGCGAGTCGGGGGCATCCATCTATTCGGCTAGTGAACTGGCAACCCGCGAATACCCAGACCTTGATCTTACCGTACGAGGTGCAATCTGCATTGCCCATCGACTCCAAGACCCTTTGGCGGAACTCGTAAAAATCGATCCCAAATCAATCGGCGTAGGACAGTACCAGCATGATGTCAACCAGTCCCTACTACGACGCGGACTTGATCGCGAAGTGGAATCGTGCGTGAACTTAGTCGGGGTCGATCTTAACATGGCCAGTAGCTCTCTGTTGGCCCATGTCGCAGGTATCGGCCCTAAGCTGGCAGATCGAATTGTAGAGCATCGCGATGCCCATGGGCAATTTGAATCACGCAAGCAACTGCTCGACGTCTCTAAACTTGGTCGCAAAGTGTTTGAACAGGCGGCCGGTTTTCTACGAATTCGTGACGGTCGCTATCCCCTAGACAACTCGGCCGTACATCCTGAAAGTTATTCAGTGGTAGAAAAAATGGCGGCTCAGTTAAATGTTACGACAAGTCAATTGATGGGCAATGAAGCCTTGTTAGAAAAACTGAATGCTCCAGACTTTGTCAGCGACAAATGCGGCCTGCCCACGGTCCAAGACATTCTTGACGAACTAGCCAAGCCTGGCCGTGATCCACGCAGCGAGTTTAAAGTGGCCCAATTTGCCGAAGGCATTAATGACCTGAAAGACCTAAAGTCTGGCATGATATTAGAAGGCGCAATCACGAACGTCACCAAATTTGGTGCCTTTGTCGACATCGGCGTACATCAAGATGGGCTGATCCACATATCGGAACTTGCGAATGAGTATATTCAGTCTCCCAGCGATGTCGTCTCGGTGGGCGATGTTGTTCAAGTGAAAGTACTCGAAGTCGATATCCAACGCAAACGTATTTCAGTCTCTCGAAAACAGGCTGAATAGGGAATTTTAGCTTATCTGCTAAAGCCAACCGGCAACACATATGAATTCTTAGATTCTGGTAAACTAGCCCAGCGACCTTCGTCGTGAACATCCTATCACTAGTTCAGTTGCGAGCACGCCGCAATCGTCCTGAAATTCAATGAATAAATCATCCTGATTGTATGACAATTCAAATTACAGTCATTATACTTGACCAACAGCCTCGTATGTTTTAAGTTCATCTTGATGGATAGATTCCACATGAATGTGTGGATTGAGAATCACTTAATTGAACTACCAAAAGTCTATGGGCTATTACCGCCGTTATGTGACTAAACGATCATGAACTTTGGGTATATTTGCCTCGAATCTTCGGCTTACACTTTTTTCAGGAGAGAATTACCATGTCAAAACGCGTTATCCTACTCATGTTCTTTACACTGATTGTGATCACGGCTTCTGCATTTGCGCTGGCTCAAAACAAAGAGGGTGAGGCGGCGAAAGGCCGACGCTACGACATTAAGATGATGGGGCTGATGGCTATTTGTATCGTGGACTATGAATCCAGCAAAGCTCATCTCTACCAGGAATCAAAGGACGAAAATGGGTTGAAACGGTTGGAACTTTTCAAGAGCATCGACCTCTCGAAGGCAGGCAACGACACGATCGAATACATTGAGCCCGCTCACGACGATGCGAGAGAGTGACTGCGCCAAAGTTGCCGACATTCGCCTGTACACAATTCGTCACGAGAACGTCGATGACAGGGCGGTGTACTATCCCAGCGACCTTCGACGCGAACATCATTCCACTAATTCAGTTGTAATCGTGCAAAAGCAATTTAAACCGAAGCTTTAACCGCATCATGTTCCGTTCAATTTCTTGAAGTTCCTCGGTGTTCCTACCCTCAAATTTCAGAGAACTCATAGCAACGTAGGCAGAGATTTCCCACTTGTTGCTGTCGATCATCTCAACGGATTTTCCCTTGGGTTTGACGGTTTCAATGTGGGTTTCAAATTGCAGTTGCTTGGTTCGTATCGGTTGCATGTTGGGCTTTTAACGGTGTTGGATTTAATTATTCAGCATAACCTATGTCGGCTGCTGATCAATGGTTAAATCGCGATGAATTTGACCGTTAATCGCATGGTTGAGGTGGTTACGATTATTGGCTAATCACTGATATACTCATAAATGTTTGAGATGCTAATTCTGGCATGGAAAAAGTGAGTGAGATCGTGATGAACAATTCCGCTGATCGATTCAAAGTTGATGACAATTGATCCATTAGCCACACCGCCGCCGTCATGGTATAGTCCCTTTCATGATCAAAACATTCAATGAAGCCTTCCATTTCGTGTTAGAGAATAAAGTTTGCACGGTATTTGGAAGCAAGAAATCGCCGTACCCGTCGTTGTGGGACAACACGGGATTGTCAGAAAAGAAACCCAAGGAGGGAGGCTGGAATCCGAAGGTCGTCGCAGTCTGGGATTGGAAGACTCGGATTCCACAGACGTATCCCGATCAAGTGTTCTACGGGAAAGTTCAGGGAGGGGATGCCGTGCTGATGGAGATGCAGCATTTTCGCGATGTTCATTACCCAGATGCGTTTCAGCCGGTCAGCGAGCTAGACCCGCTCTCCCAG
Source organism: Blastopirellula sp. (assembly GCA_002733575.1). Taxonomy (GTDB): domain Bacteria; phylum Planctomycetota; class Planctomycetia; order Pirellulales; family Pirellulaceae. Next base: position 5,709 of record NVWB01000048.1, read on the forward strand.
GAAGTGTACGAGCTAATCCGCCTGGAACCTGCATGCACGGGACCACTTCGTAAGCGAGCGATCGCAAAACTGTCCTGTACAAAGAGCAGATTCGACACGGCGTTGAAGAAACTTCAAGTGAGCTTGAACATTGTTCGCTCGAACAACCCAAAACTGAAAAACGATTTCTGGCTGCCTATGCGTGAAGTACACTTGGACATTGTGCAGGGGTAAAAGCAGGTGAGTTCGGGCGTGTAGTAGCTCTCTTCATGCCATGGCGATGATTGTGACTTTTGCGGCTGGCTAGTATTTGATCAATTATTTTAGATAGTTTTACTTCATTACAAGATGTGCCATTTGAATCACATCCTTATTTTGTGTTATAATAGTCTCCTTGCCTTACTACATTCTTCCCTGGTATCTCTGCTGAAGTACACTTGATGAATAGATCCAGACTCATTGTGTATCGTCTCTTTATTTCTTTGATATATCAAACGAATCAAAAAAAATATCTCTCTCTTCTCTTGTTCTTGTTAATAAATCCTTCTTCTACTACAGCCCAAGAGAATCATCCTGAACAAGCTCTCAATTCGAGCGAACAGATTAATCAATTTATTCAATCACAATGGAACGCTCTTGATTGTCAACCCGCAAAGCGTTGTAGTGACTTGGAGTTTGTTCGCAGAGTCTATCTTGACCTCGTAGGCAGAATCCCATCGCCTGTTGAGGTTAAGGATTTTCTTACTGATGAAAGATTCAACAAACGAGAAATGCTCGTTGATCAACTATTGGCTAGTGAAGACTATGTTCAGCATTTCACTGACATATTCGATACACTCTTGATGGGACGCACGGAAGAAGACACCTATGCTGAGCGTCAACAGAATGGATGGCGGGCTTATCTAGAATCAACCGTTCGAGAAAACCGTCCTTGGAACGAAGTGGCCAAAGAGATTTTATTAGCTCGCCCCGAAAGCAAGGAGGCACAAGGCTCAGTTTGGTTTCTCTATGAAAGAGAGAACAAGTATCAAGAGATCGCTGAAGCTGTTGCCCCTGCATTCTTTGGCATACGCATTGAGTGTGCCCAGTGCCATGATCACATGATTGTGAATGAAATAGAGCAGCGGCACTATTGGGGTTTGGTGGCTTTTTTTAATCGAGGCAAAAATCAAAAATCGAAAACTGGATTGAACATCGTTGAATCAGCAGTCGGAGGCTTCTCTGTATTCGCAGATTTATCAGGAGACAGCCAGCCCAACCTCTTAACTTTTGTTGATGCAAAAACTGTTGTGGAAGAACGTCCGAAGAACGACCAGAAGCAAGAAGATGACGATGAACTCTATGCAAAGGCCCAGCTTGACGGCTATCCACGCGTGCCTCAGTTTTCAAGACGCGAGCAATTTGTCAAAGAAATTGTGGAAGGACATCCTCTTGTTCCTCGTGCCATGGTCAACCGACTTTGGGCCTCTCTGCTCGGGCGGGGAATTGTTCACCCGTATGATGAAATGGATAGCGAACATCCACCGAGTCACCCTGAATTATTAGACTTTCTAGCTAAAGAATTTATTGACAACAACTATGACATCAAACGAACAATTCGCAGCATTGCTCTTAGTGATGTCTATCAATTAAGCTCGATTCGTCCTCAGTCGGTTAATGACCCAGCAACCTTTGCGTGGTATCTCGAACGACCTCTTACTGCCGAGCAACTTGCTCGCTCGATTCAAATCGCTGTCCGTGGATCATTTAAAAATGACGACCCGTTGGTAGGTAGTTTTCGTCAACAATTCACGGATGTTCTCCCTGATGAGACTGTCGTCAACATAAGTGATGTCCTCTATCTGAGTAACAACCAGGAATTTGATCAATTTCTCTCGGCTAGTGTTGAAGAAAAGCATTTGTCGACCCAACTTCTTGAACTGCCTTCGCATTCTGCCAGAGTCGATCTTTTGTTTAAGAGAATACTAAATCGATCACCAGATAAGCATGAAACGGCTGCCATTGAACAATATCTGAATCAACGTGAGAAGACAATCAAGCCGGCAATCGACCAGATAATCTGGTCGTTGCTTACCAGTGCGGAGTTTCGTTTTAACCATTAATATTATGAAAACATCAAACGCACAGCACTCATCCCATCATTGCGGAAGCCCTGAACACAGCCTCCATCGTAGATTGTTTTTGCAAGGAACAATGGCTGCTGGTGCAGCTTCTGCTGCAAGTTTCAACGGGCTGTTTTCAGTTCCAGCCATTGCTGAAGAAACCAAAAAACAGGGCAAGAAATGTATTCTGCTTTGGCTCTGCGGTGCCCCCAGCCAGTTTGAAACCTGGGATCCTAAACCTGGAACATATACTGGCGGACCCTTTGGTGCGATCAACACCAATTTGCCTGGAGTTCAAGTCAGCCAATTAATGCCGCAGTGTGCGACCATTATGGATAAACTGGCAGTGATTCGCAGCATGAGCACCTCGCCCAGTGAACACTTTCAAGGCATCGATGTCTTGACGCGAGGCGATAAACCGCGACCTCCGTTTACACGCCCCATCCTCGGATCTGTTGTCGCTCAACAACTTGGCCAACTTGATAGTCCTGTTCCACAGTTTATATTATTAGATCCGTGCCCAGAAGGGAACGAATTTAAAGGTTTCAAAGCGGGAAATTGGGCCGGCTGGCTCGGGGCAGAATATGGCCCTGTTCGTGCTGGTGGAGATTATGCTATTCCCAACATTGAACGAGCGGAATCGATCTCTGAATTAGATCATCAAGATCGTGAAGCCCTCAGAAGTTTTCTTAGCAAAAAATTCGAGAACGACCGCAAGAGTGAAGCGGCGGCTAAGCATAATGCAGCTTTTAACAGGGTCAACGGTTTAATGAGTTGCGCCCCTTTGTTTGATCTGAATACGCTGCCTATCGCAGATCGAGAGCGATATGGGGGCGGAGCGTTTTCTCAGCATGCATTACAAGCACGTCACCTGATTGAAAACGGCTCAACCTTTGTCATGGTCGCCAATGGAATGCCCTGGGACAATCATGTTTACCAACACGAAATGCATCAAATGCTAGTGCCCGAGTTGGACAACGTATTGTTTCAACTAATTTCAGATCTCGAACAGCGTGGAATGCTGGACGACACCTTGGTCATTGCGATGGGTGAATTCGGCCGCTCTCCCTGGTTGAACGAAGCACGAGGTCGTGACCACTATCCCACAGCTTGGAGTATGGCCATGGCAGGAGCAGGCATCCAAGGCGGGGTTGTCCATGGGGCTACTGATGAACTTGGTGTCAAAGTTACCGAGGATGCGGTTGATAATCGTCAATTATTTGCCACCATTTTTAGCGCTCTAGGCATAGACCCCCATGAAGAATATGACCTACCAGGCTTGCCTACATTTTCTCGAGTTGAAGAAGGCACTCAACCGATCAAAGAGTTATTAAAAAACGCCTGATCCACGAATTTTTTTGAGATACAACGATTCAAGCAATGATTAAAGTAACTTTAACAAAAAAAACAAGTTCAAGCTTCCCACCGGAGTGCTTTCTGCTGCCTTAGCGCCTGACGAGAAATCACTCGTAGCGGGCTGCATGGATGGTGTCTATCATCTTCAGTTTGATCCAAACGAAGATCGAAAACTCTATTCCCACAGCAGTTATGTAAGTTCCACCGCATGGTTGAAGAACAACCAAGTCATCTCAACAGGCTACGATGGCAAGATTAAATTCTTCGATTTTGAGACGGAAAAAACCAAACAAGAGTCCCAACTGCATTCCTTTTGGTCTTGGGATATGTGTGTATCACCCGATGAAAAGTTACTTGCCTCGGTAACTGGCCAATATCTTGCTGGTGGTTACAAATACGAACCTAAACCAGAGACCGAGCCGTCAATCAAAGTTCTTTCAGCAGAGTCAGGCGAAGTCCTCCACAGCTTGCCTCATGTCCCGTCCGTGCAAGCAGTTGCCTTTAGCCCAGATAATCAATTCGTGGCTGCCGGTAATTTAATGGGCGAAGTTCGGGTCTTTGATGTGAACTCTGGAAAACTTGTTTCCTCTTGGACAACCCCTGATTTCACAAGCTGGGGAATCATCAAAAGCCACTGTTACCTTGGCGGAATATTTGCCATGACTTTCACGCCAGATGGCAAAGAGTTACTACTAGCAGGCATGGGAAAAATGCGAGACCCAATGGCCGGCAACGGTCGTCAGCTTTGGCAAAAATGGAAATGGCAAGATAGCAAACCCTCTAAAACGAATGAAATACACAAAGAGGATTCAGGTGAAGGGCTAATGGAAACCTTGGCCATCCATCCTTCCGGTAAGTTTTTTACCATGGCAGGTCGGCTTCGCGGCGGTGATTGGAACATCGCTTTATTTGAACTTCAAAGCGGAAAGAAGATTACCTCGCTTAACACCAAATGCCGGGTAACACAGGCCTGCTATAATGCGGATGGAAGCCAACTCATCTTAGTGGGAGCACAGGGGCAGCCGAAAACTAAAAAAGATGGCGAGTTCCCTCGTTTTGGTCGAGTCGAGATATATAATTTGAAGATAATTGCCTAACTTCGAGTTTAGCTAAATTCATCCGAAACTCCCTAGAATCGAATACATTCCGTATTTAATAGTAATTCTTAAATACGGAATATATATGATGCAAGTGCTTGTCATATAAAAGAGTTATAAAAGCGCCCCTGATCGGATTTGAACCGACGGCCTCCACCTTGACAGTTGATGTTATTGGAGGACTTATTAATGGCTAAAGATACTGAGAACAAAGGACTTAGAAGGTTCGCAGCAATGCAGAGAGATTGCGTATAATTCAGTATTATTCGACGTAAGTCTTTATGTATCGGTCAAAAAAATGGCAATCGGATACACTATCCTTGGAGCTTCTTCTAAGTCTTTTTGACTCTGTTCTAAATGTCGATGACCTTGAATATTCAAGATGCTTGCATGGTCTGATTTAATAAAACCATCGATCGCTTTGATCCCTCTGGGAACTCCCTCTTTATGCATAACTATGAATACATGCACTTCTGCTAACCTGGCTCTCTCAATAACCATGGTCACCTCTTCCCCCAATACCAGTAATCTGGCTTGAAGTAATTTTAATTCTTAGACCGTAGAAATGGAGTATGGTTTTTCCGGCACAACAATTCATCTAATAGATAGGATTCAAGGTCCCGCATAATTACAAATCTCAGGAGAATCTATAACAGATTTTCGAATTCTGGGCAGAGATTTAATACAAGTTTTCATGTTTTTTCCAAATCATAAGTAAGAAAAACTAAGGGAAACTAAGTGTAAGTAAAGTACCTAAATAAACTCACTAGGATTAAATCAAAAAACATGTAATTGACAAGAATAATCCAAGGCTTAAATTCAGGTTTTTGTGTAACTCATAACTAAGCAAAGGACTACAAGAAAATGGTACATCAGAATGAAAAACTCATTGACACAAAGAGGGCTGCGGAAATTCTGGGTGGAAGTGAACAGTACGTTCGCATGCTTATTCAGAACGATGAACTACAGGGAGCAAAGCTAGGAGGAAGGTATTACACATCTAAAGAGGCAATCCAACGTGCAGTTTTTGGCCATGACTCAGCACCCTCTGTCATCCTACCATCCCCTCCTGGTCCGATTGATAGCTCAGTATCAGCAACTGCTCTTGCTGATTTTAAGTAAGCAAGACTGATGCCCCTCAGAAAACTAAATTCTACACAGTGAAATAATCACGATATTAGACCATGCAGGAAGTAACGCTTGATACAAGGATGTTGCCAAACATGGACGCTGATACCGCAAGGATAGCGGGATCGTTCAAGCATGTACTGAGTTGATCGGGAGGATTGATTCTGTGCTTTTCTCGAAAGCGTTTAACAATGTCTTTTATTGCCTTCCAAAATAAAACCGACCCACTACCCAATGATCGATTGTAAAAACTCTACCCTCGACCTGCCTGCGACTTGACCAAAGCTTTAGTCTTGAACCCTGAGTTTGATGAGTCGGAAATTGAATACCGCAGTCAAGACGAAGAGGATCGGGTTAAGGAATTGGCCGCTGCAAAACAGTCTCACTATCTGCAACATCAAGGTTCTATTTCCGTGCTGGAAAAACTTGATAGAGAGCACTTAAATAAAATACGAACAGAAGCAATCAGATCAACTGCCAATGCTCTTAATTTCTTAGATAAGGAACTAGCAAGATGAGTGAATTAACTCAGCGATTCAGTTATCTCAATGCTTCACTTCTTACCACTTCGGGCGTAGTATCTCTTCGCCCTTCTTTCTATTCATGGACGAAATGTTATGGCTGCAAAAATAATTTCTAAATACGAAAAAGAAGAATTAAGACAAATTGCTCAAGGAAGGTGGCTTAATCTTTTTCGGTATATCGGAATTGACGATTCTTTTTTGAGATCCCAAGAAGGGCCATGTCCTAAGTGTCGTGATTCACACGATGGCAGCACCCGATTCAAGGTTTTCCATGAAGATGAAGGTGCCTGTTTTGCAGTCATTGTCTTGATGATTGTGGAGATGGTTTTAGATCAGTTGAATGGTTTATGGGTTGGGATAAAAGTCAATTCCCAAAAACGCTAAATCTGATCGGCGATTACTTTGAGGCACCAACTAAGCCCGAGAAGACTGAACTACCACCAGCTGAAGCTGGTGGGTTGAAGGAAAACGTGAGATTCGGACTGGAAGTCCTCAACTCACTCTTTAGTTACTTGAAAACTGTCACCGCCATCACTTGGCTCGCTATTTTCCTGATTTCGGATGTATTCCATAATCACCTCGTCGGTCACATTTCCGCTTGATGCGACGAAATACCCGCGTGCCCAAAGATGCCGACCCCAGTACTGCTTTTGCAAGTGTTTGAACTCCATCATGAGCTTGCGTGATGTCTTGCCTTTGATCAACTGCATTATTTTACTAGGAGACAATTTCGGAGGGCAACTCAACAAAACATGCACATGGTCAGGCGAAACCGAACCTTGTAGAATTTCAATGTCATGAGTACGACATATTACGAGCTCGCTTTCCAACTTCACTTGTCAAAATTGGCTTGCGGTATTTCGTAATCCAAACGAAGTGAAACTTAATGTCAAAACGGCTATGTGAACTGGTTCTGTAATTTTCCATAACACACAGCTTAACAGAAAAGTAAGAACCTGAAGGATTCGCCTGAAGGCGAGGGTTTTAAACCCATCGCAAGGAAAATAAAACTGAAAAGGTTGATCCGGCTAAAGATTTGAAGTTTTTGGATTGGATTGATAACGGTTTGATTCTCTGGCTGCACGAACATCCTGGGATTTCGCTGGAAGCACTCAAAGCGGTCGGTGCTCGGCGGTGTGAGTATTACGGTAATTATATTTGTATGGCGATTCCGATTTTGGGGAAGTCACAAAAAGTGGTTGGTTGGGCCTTGTATCCGTTATCAACGAATACGCTACCGACTGGAAGAGATCGCAAACCGAAGAAGATGAAATTGACGCAGGGGGAGCGAGCAAGGCTTTGTCGGTTTGTTGGATCATCGGTTAGAGGCTTATGTCGATCAGAAGTTATTGAAGGTGGAAGGTATTACCGATCTATTGGCGGCGATCAGTGTTCGCGGTGAGATGCCGGGTTGGTTGCCAATTACCACTGCCAATGGTGCTGGTGCAGAATGGAAGCCTTGGATGTTGCAGTCGGTGCAAGATCGAGAGATGGCTTTGCTGCATGATTGTGACAAACCGGGGCAAGATGGTGCGGACAAACTAGTCAAGGCCGCCGCCCCGATTGCCAGTTCGATCAAAAATTATCAGTTGCCGTATCAGATTAAAGATAATCATGGCGAAGATTTGCGCGATTGGTTCGAAGCGGGTGGAACTGGGGCCAAGCTGATCGAAGCGATTGACCAGGAAGCCGCGATTGATGTCAGCGAGATTGATTTTAGATCAGACACGGACCCCGATAGAATTGCCGAAAGAATAATCAAAGATTACTTCACCGTCGACGGCGTGAGAACATTAATTCTCGGGGGTGGAGATTGGTGTCAATGGGATACCCATTGACACGTTGTTTGAGACTTGTTTTATAGGGGTTTATGGGTAGAACGCACGCGAATTAGACGCGGTTATATTGCGAGTGTGAAAGTAAGTACCTAACCTTTTTGGGCCGTTTGGGAGATCGAACCACACCCCCGCCCTGATATGTACCCACGGAACGTTTATATCTCTTGGCTTTCGACCGCTCTTCTTCCAAAATTCTGGTGTCGTAGTTTTCGTGGAATTAAGTACCTAAGGCAGATCGGGAAAAGCATGCACTGTATTAGCAAATAAGAACCCGAATACTGATTTTGTGGTGTAGACTAATTCGATTACCCGAAGCTGTATCGCTTGGAATGCACTCGTTTAACCTGTTGGAAGTAACGAGCTTATTGTATGTAGAGCCCTCGCTCACATGAATAATCCTCCCACCCTTCCACTGAAATTGTTGCATCCCCTTTAGGAACTGGTATGATCATTACGAAATTCCAATATCTAATAACGTAAATATTTAATGTGGGTGATTGTCTGATGGAGTCCGCAACCAAGGCCAAAAGTGAATGGTATCGAGCGACTTGGTTGAAGCTCGTTAACAGGGAAGCCCAGGGGATCCTGTGGCCCATCCATCACGATCTCTCGATCAGTTACTTAAATCGTACTTAACGAAAAATGATCAAGCGCATTGTGGTCTTCTTGGGTTGTTATACTTTCCGGTTATGAAAATTTAGGTACTGATTCAGAGTAAATGGCTTCACAAACACTCAAATCACCGAACTTCTACTTCTTAGCGAAGTACGATGACATTTTGCTGCGGCATGCGGCCTTGGCGGAGCGTTATGTGTTTGAAGACCCCAATTCCTGTTTGGTGAAGCTGAGGCAGTTTGCCGAGCTACTCGCCAAGCATTGTGCTGCCGATGCTGGAGTCCCCGTAAAAGAGAAGGCGACCTTTCTGGATATCCTGAACGATCTCTGGTCCGCTCACATCTTAGGTCCAGAAGTCTCGCAACTGTTTCATGAACTTCGGAAAACGGGAAATGAAGCCGTTCACCATCATTTGAGCGATCAACGTGAAGCTTTGCACCAACTCCAAATGGCTCGCAAACTGGCGGTCTGGTTTCATCGGGTGTTTGGGAACGCTCAAAACTTTAAGGCCGGCCCCTTCATCCCTCCGCCAAACCCTGGCCAAGTTGAGAAAGAGCTACAAACCGAATTAGATCGTCTCCAAAATGAACTGATCGACGCCCAGGGCCACTCACATGCAGCACAGGCCACGGCTGCCGAGCACGCAAAAGCCCTGGCCGATGCGGAAAGCAACGCCCAAGAAGCTTATGCTGAACTTGATACGGCCCTGGAACTGGCTGCGGATTCAGAACAACAACTAAAAACTGAGCGAATTGAGTTTCAGACCCGTCTTGCCAGCGTCCAAGCCAAAGCGGCACCGCTTACCCAGGTACAAAAACAAGCGGTGGTCGAAACCGCACAGCAAGAATCCGAGGCCCTTGACCTTAATGAAGCAGAGACTCGCCGTATCATTGATGCCCAGCTACGCGAGGCGGAATGGGAAGTCGATACGGAGAAGCTTACCTACAAGAACGGAACACGGCCACAAAAAGGGAAGAACCTGGCCATTGCCGAATGGCCAACGGAAACTGGCCCCGCTGATTATGCTTTGTTTGCCGGCCTTACCCCCATAGCCATCGTCGAAGCAAAACGTAAACGCAAAGACGTTGCCGCTGGGATCGAGCAATCCAAACGCTACAGCAGCGGTTACACCATCGAAGGCGAACAAATCTCTCCTGGTGATCCCTGGGGTAAATTTCAAGTGCCATTCCTGTTTGCCACAAATGGCCGGCCCTATTTGAAACAAATCAGAACCAAGAGCGGCATTTGGTTCCTCGATGCTAGGCGTTCCACCAATCACCCAAAACCTTTGGAAGGCTGGTACACGCCCAAGGGCCTAACCACCCTGCTTAAACAAGCCACCGAGGTTGCTGACGAGAAGCTAGAAACCGAATTCGCCGATTACTTGCCACTCCGCGATTACCAACAAAAGGCGGTCCAAGCCGTTGAAAAGGCCATTATCGAGGGTCGCCGTGAGATGTTATTAGCCATGGCAACCGGCACAGGCAAAACGCGAACCTGCCTTGGCATCATGTATCGGCTGATCAAAGCGAAGCGTTTCCGCCGGATTCTGTTCTTGGTCGACCGTACCTCACTCGGCGAACAGGCCACCGATTCGTTCAAAGATGTCCGTCTTGAGAACCACCTAGCCTTTACCGATATCTACGATGTCAAAGAACTCTCAGATATCGCCCCTGATGCCGATACGAAGCTCCAAGTGGCCACCATTCAAGGCATGGTCAAACGCATCCTCTATGCCGATGACCGCTCCACCGTGCCACCAGTCGATCAATACGACTGCATCATCGTTGATGAGTGTCACCGTGGCTACAATCTAGATCGAGACATGAGCGATGCCGAGATCAGTTTCCGTAGCGAAGTCGACTACATCTCCAAGTATTCTCATGTTCTAGATCACTTCGATGCCGTCAAGATTGGCCTCACCGCTACTCCGGCCCTGCACACGACGGAAATCTTCGGCGGTCCTGATAAGCTGCCCGTCTATCAGTACAGCTACCGCCAAGCCGTGATCGATGGCTATTTGGTCGATCACGAACCACCGATTCGCATCGTGACGCAACTGGCCGAAGAGGGCATCACCTGGGAGCAAGGCGAAGAGATCGAACTTTACAACACCGGCACCACTCAACTCGAACTCTTTCAAACCCCGGATGAAATTTCTATCGAAGTTGCCCAGTTTAATCGCAATGTCATCACCGAGAATTTCAACAAGGTGGTTTGTGAGACACTAGCCAAGCATATCGACCCCAGCCTGCCCGGTAAGACGCTGATCTTCTGTGCGACCGATCCACATGCCGATACGGTCGTCGACCTGCTTAACAAGGCCTTTGAAGAGCAATATGGGCCGATTGATAACGATGTCGTCAAGAAGATCACCGGCTCCATCGATAAACCAGGCGAAGCCATCCGCCGCTTCAAGAACGAAAGCCGGCCCAAGATCGTGGTCACGGTCGATTTACTCACCACCGGCATCGATGTTCCCGCCATCGATAAAATCGTCTTCTTACGCCGAGTCAAAAGCCGTATCCTTTACGAACAAATGATGGGCCGTGCCACTCGGCTTTGCCCAGACCTGTACGAACAGGGCGAAGACAAAGACCGCTTTCTGATCTTCGATGCCGTTGATCTCTATGCGTCATTAGATTCTCACTCTTCCATGAAGCCCGTGGTCGCCAGCCCCGGCATTTCCATCGCCCAACTGATCCAAGAACTGGAAAAACTCGATCACGAAGACCACTTAATCCAGGTCAAAGAACAACTGGTCGCCAAGCTACAAGCCAAGAAGCGTTCACTCAAAGGCGATAAACTGGGCACTTTCAACGATCTCACCGGCAAATCGCCCACGGATTTCATAAAAGACATCAACAACATGTCGCCCAAAGAAGCGGCCAACTGGTTTGCTTCCAATCAACCGCTGGTTGACCTGCTAGATAACGCCGGCAAAGGCAATGGCACCCGGCTGTTGATCTCAGAATACGCAGACCAACTCGTCAAGGTCGAACGTGGCTACGGCAAAGGGTCCAAGCCCGAAGATTTCCTCGAATCGTTCAAAAAATACATCGAAGAGAACCGAGACGAAGTCGAAGCCCTCAAAATCGTTTGCCAACAACCCCAACACCGAACCCACCAGCAAACTCCTAAAACGCATCCGCAGTGAACGCCGCCACCGCTGGGAACAAACCGAACTCGCCAAATACGAAGCAAAAGGCAAACAATCACCTAAGAATTGGCAAGATAAGTACAAAGAATCTGAGCCGGTAGATGAGACGGATTTGCCGGAGTTACCTGAGGGATGGTGTTGGGGCGTCATGGAAGAACTTTGCACTAATATCGTCGACTGTCCGCACTCGACTCCTAAATGGACCGATACCGGAAAGCTCTGTGTTCGCACTACTGAATTTCGTGCGGGACACCTGGACCTAACAGAAGTACGATTCGTTTCCGACGATACCTTTGAAGAACGCATCACCAGACTCAGGCCCGAGTCTGGTGATGCGTTCTTTACAGCCGTGAAGGCGGAATCTTAGGTATCGCCTGCAAAATTCCTGAGAGAACAGAACTCTGCCTTGGACAACGCATGATGCTCATGCGTCCTAACTCTCAAATCGCGGCATCGCTTGTAATGCACTGGCTCAATAGCCCACACATCTTTCTGGACCGCGTTCAAAGCAAAATCCAAGGAGCGGCGTCGCCTCATATAAACGTGGGAGATGTAAAGCGATTTCCCGTTACTACACTACCCGTTAAGGAACAAGCAGAGCTTTGCCGAGTCATCAAAAAGGGACTTGAATTGGTCTAAAGGGTTGACCAGCATCAATCTTTATCAGAAGCTAAACTAACCCAACTCGACCAATCGATCCTCGCCAAAGCCTTCCGCGGCGAACTCGTCCCCCAAGACCCCACCGACGAACCCGCCGCTGAACTACTAAAACGCATTCAAGCCCAATGAGAAGCCGAGAAACCGGTAAAGAAGCAACGGGCTAAGAAGGTAAAGGCCTGATGACGTCGAATTAGTGAACCCCATGAGTGACCTACTAGACATCGCTATTTAATCATCAACTTGTGAGAAAACGAATGAACGGTGTAAACCCTAAACAATTCCTCGGTGGTGGCATGTGTCGTGAAGAGGCTGCTTCGGCTTACTTGGCGACGATGCTGGAACAATCGGCAGATTTTCGAGAACTGTTCTTTCAGCTATGCGATATTCCACCCTTTGATGTCGAGCAGGTTGAGGTTGAACAAGAATTACGCGATGTGACAATAACTGGCAAGCAGACATTGGTCTTCATTGAAAACAAGATTGCTGCTGGCTCAAAAACCCACGGGCAATTGGTCACGTATTATGAACGGGCCAAAGAATCTAACTCTGATTCCCAAGTGCATTCCATCTACCTCGCTCCCAGCCGTCAACTGGGAGAATCGGAAGTCATGCTAGTCAATGCCGAAGACGGGGAAATAGTCAAGGCAATTGCCTGGACCGATATTGAAAAGATATGCCAGCAAGTCAAAGACTTGGATCCGGTGTTCACCCTGGAAGGTGTTAAGCAAGTGCAGACAGCCATTCGACGTAGTAAAAGTCAGCCAACCCGCGATTGGACTGATGATGAGCTCGGCATACGAGCGGCCATAAAAACCATTGCGGTATCGCTTGAAACCCAACTGCCACAACGCGAACTTGTCCCCTTTGGCTGTGAACTTTGGGCCTATGGCCCCATTACGGTCTATGCCAAATGTGTACCAGATGAATCAAGCAAGGAGGGCTCGACAGCCCTTCGAGTTTCTGTGAAATACCTGTTCCATCTTTCAAGTAAGAAGAGCGAAGACAAACCCTTTGCCAAGCGTTGGCTTACGCCCTTGAAGGCAAACAAGGAATGGAACTCTTTCAAAATCGACCAACAAAATAACTGGATGATTCGCGAACAGCAGCTTTCAGGTGAACCCCATGAGATCGCTGAAGTTATTGAGACTGAGTTTTACAACCTCGTCAGAGAGATTGACGCCGGAGTAGCCAGAGAAAAGGAAAAATCATGCCTTTGATGTTCAACACGATTCTGCTCGATGCATGGATTTCACTTGCTGACGTACGGTTACACTATCAATGTCATGATTTCAAGCAATTTTCGCACAATAAACAACCCAAATATCAAAATCTGCTTGCCCATAAAGACTTGCCTCGACAGAAGATCTAATTATTGTTGAAAGCGGGGTTTTTGCTGGTACTTAGATGTTAATTATGGTTTATTAGATAAGATCAGACGCTTCGGTTTTGTAACGCTATGGCGTCTACCATGGTTTGGCGGCTAATTACATGTATCCACCCAGTGATTTCCCTCAATTGAATTGATCCTGGAACTGACAAAACCTGGGGCCCGATGTATTAGACTCCTCAGCATGAGTTGATAAATACTTGACCAAGGAAGCACTTGGGAGTTGTGCGCGGACTGTCATGGTTCGCACGACTCACAGCTAGACGAGAAGTCTTGTCTTGAAGTGCCTCTCTTTAGAACACAACTAGAAATATGGGAGACATTCCCAAGGTTTCTAGATCCGATTTATAAGAATGTAAAAAATGAGTGATGATAAAGTATTGACAAATAAGATTGCGGAACAGTTCTTGAATGATGAAGGCTCTGTAGATCTCCGCGAGTTCACGGTGATTGAAGATGATGCGGCATTGAGTCTTAGTAAATACCTAGGCACCCTGGACCTTAGAAGCCTTACGATCCTTCCCGATGCGGCAGCGGAATACTTTAGCAAATATCAAGGATGCCTCTATCTCAGTAGCTTGAAAAGTCTTACTGATGCTGCGGCAGAAAGCCTTAGCAAGCATGACGGATACCTCGATCTCCAAGGCCTGACTAGCCTTACTGATGCGGTAGCAGGGAGTCTTAGTAGGCATCAAGGTGACTTCTCACTATTCTATGATCTGAGCCTATCAGGCGCAGCAACTAAGAGTCTTAGCAAACATCCATCGTTTGTGCGGATGACGAAAAAGAGTACTGGGAAAGATACAGAAATTAAAGCCGAGTTGGTCGACTCCTTTAATTATGCCTCATGGCAAAATTCCATTCCTCTCTTGAAGCGGCTTTCTATTACTCATGAAAAGGATTGTCAACTTGATAATCTATCATTAGAACTTGAATCCACCCCTTGTTTCTTTGTTCCTAAGAAATGGTCGATCGACCAAATCTCGGCTAATTCAACGTTTGAAATCTCCGATCGTGATCTCGAACTCGATTTGGATTATCTCAATGGCCTCAACGAGTCGGAGAAAGGTTATTTAAAGTTCAAGCTGACTTCCAGTGGGGAAGTGCTGGATGAGATCACCAGTGAGATCCGTATTCTGGCACGGGATGAATGGTGCGGCCTGAGTTCGACGGGAGAGATGATTGCTTCTTTCGTAATGCCGAATGATCCGATTATTGCAGGTCTTTTAAAAGATGCAGGTAAAATACTGAGGGATCACGGACACTCTTCTGGATTAGATGGTTATCAATCCGGCGATCCGAACAGAGCCTATCTACTGGCATCCGCACTTTGGTCCGTTCTGACTGCGAAGGAGCTAACCTACGCCAACCCTCCTAAAAGTTTTGAGTCGATGGGACAGAAAACACGGTCTCCCTCCGTTGTGTTGTCCCAAGGTTTAGCCACTTGTTTAGACTCAAGCCTACTGTTTGCTTCTGCGATGGAAGGAATAGGATTAAATCCTGTCATCATCTTCGTGGAGGGACACTGTTTTATCGGAGTCTGGCTGATTGAGAACACATTTAATCGAACGATCGAGACCGATATCTCCGAGGTGAGAAAAGCGATCTCGGCACAAGAAATGGTCGTCTTCGAAACGACGCTTATTTGCGATGAAAGCAATCCAAGCCTGGATGAAGCCATGGCAGCTGCCGATTTATTATTGCGAGAGGAAGAGGAGCATAAATTTGTTGCCTGTGTGGATATCCAGAGGGCACGTATGTTGAAAATTCGACCCTTGGCTTCGCACAATAAGACTCTACATGAAAATAACTCGCCATCTGAAAATCCGATGTCGGTGAAGCTATCGAACCCAAAACACTTTGCTCCTAAAACGGACCAGCCTATACTCGATAAACCCAAAACTCCCAATAGTAGAATTGAGAGATGGCAAGGTAAACTCTTAGATCTGACACTAAGAAACCGATTACTACATTTCAAAGATTCGAAACAGACGATCCCCTTTTATGGGCCTGACATTTCCCTCTTAGAAGATCGCCTCGCTTCCGGTAAAAAAGTCAAAGTTAAATCCATTGAGGAAGACAATCCCCTGGGCGAGAGAGATGCGGAGATCCATCGAAAAAGATCCAAGGAGAATATTGTTGAGGAATATGCAAAAGTTGCCCTTGGTAAAGGTGAAATTATTTCTCGGCTTAAGGGAGCAGAGCTTAAATCGAGACTGACAACCCTCTATCGGACGGTTAAAAACGATTTCTCTGAAGGCGGAACAAATACACTGTTTTTAGCGATTGGATTCTTGCGTTTGAAACAGAAAGAGACAGACGATCGAGTATTAAAGGCCCCGCTGCTATTGATGCCCGTAACACTGCAAAGAACTAGCGCGAGATCCCCCTATCAATTACTGCATCACGAAGATGAACTGCGATTTAATGCGACTCTGATTCAATTGCTAAAACGTGATTATGACTGCGACCTCACTCACTTTGAATCGGATCTTCCTAAAGATGCAAAAGGGGTTGATGTTGACCTGATTTTAGATGGAGTGAGGCAGAAGATTCGAAGCGTACCTGGATTTGAAGTGGTTGAGGATATTGCGTTAGCACGGTTTTCTTTTGCCAAATATCTCATGTGGAAAGATATGGTAGATCGTATAGATCAATTAGAAGTAAACCCTGTCGTGCGTCATTTAATTCGGGATCCGGATAAAGTATTCCAGCCAACGAGCGATGCTCCATTTCCAGAAGCAAATCATATTGACTATTCTTATGATCCCTCAGAACTCTTTTATCCGCTCCCGACGGACTCTACCCAGCTGACTGCTGTGCTTGCTGCTGCTGAAGGAAAAGATTTTGTTTTGGTGGGACCACCAGGTACGGGCAAGAGTCAGACGATTGCGAATATGATTGCACAATGTTTAGCCAATCGCAAGACCGTACTCTTTGTCGCTGAAAAAACGGCTGCCCTGGATGTCGTTTATCGTCGACTTAAAGAGCATGGATTGGGGGACGTTTGTCTTGAACTTCATTCGAATAAGGCCGATCGCAAGAATTTCCTCAAGCAACTTGAGAAGTCATGGAAAATTCAGTTAAAACAAACAGATCGTGAGTGGTTGGAGACTAATAATAAACTGAAAAAATGCCGTGATCATTTAAATGAATATGTATTCTCCCTACATAAAAACTCTCAAACGGATTGGACAGCGTTTAAAGCATTAGGATTATCGATTTCAAAGGATGAAAACCAAGCCCCAGTTTTCAATCCAAAGAAGAGTACTAAGACCAGTGCCATTAACTACTCAGACCTGCTCGAAGTGGTTGCGGACCTAGAGCTTCACTTTGAAGCCATCGATCCGACTGTACAATTTGCGTTTGTGAGGGGAAAAGACTGGTCCTTGGCTTGGCAAGAATCCTTACTTCAAAGAGCAAAGCTGCTTAAAGGGCAAATAGATGACTTTTTGAAAGCAAGGGATAACCTCTTAGATGAACTGGGGGTAATAGTTAGAGAACAAACTTATGAACAACTTGAACAGATTAAGAATCTCGCTGTCTCGCTAGTTGAAACGGCGGACGAGGACTATCGCATTATTTTTGATAAGCAACTTAGTTTACTACCCGAGTATCTCAAGATCTTTGATGAGAATGTTACTGAGTTGTATCGATTGGAGAAGAAAACCAAGGTTCGCTATTCCTTGGAAAACGTTCCTGAGATACCCTTGGACGATATAGAGAAGAGTTGGCGTGAAGCCCGTTCAAAATTCTGGCCTATTTCATATTTTGCGGAACTAAAAGTTCGAAAGTATCTAGAAACATTTGCGGAGAGTAACCCCGCAGAGATCGGCAGAGACCTTAAATGCCTTCGTAAGATCCAAAAACTCTTAATAAAGATTGATCAGTCCGAGTTGTCTGTCTCGATCAACAATTGGAACGGTCATGCGACAGATACCACCGATTTGCGTACTCATTTAGAGAAAGCTCAGTCAGCCAGGGAAGCGATAAGAACGGTCGGTAAAATCCATGGTGATATTAGTGAATTCTCTAGAAAACTATCACAGTATCTAATTACAACTCAAAGATCTCATCCACTTCTGACTGCCTCAAACAAGTATTTGCAACAATTTGATGTACTAGAGCGTTCATTAGCTGCCTACGCAGAATTAGCGAACTGTACTCTGTTTGATAAGAAAATTTCCACTTGCCTTGAGCAGGGTCTGGCAAACATTGAATATTTACAAACCAACCAAAAAAACCTGAAAGCCTGGTTGTCTTGGTGTAAGGCCGTAGATCGTGCATTACAAAGTGGATTTATTGAATTTATCGAAGGGCTCGAAAGTGGTCGAATACAACCTCCCGACCTAAAATCTTTGTTTGAATCTGCATACGCAAAATCCATTTTGCCACCGATGATCGATGGCAGCCCTACGCTTCGTGATTTTCAGAAATTCAAACACGAAAAAGTCATCCAGGACTTCGGAGAATTCGATGAAAAAGCAAGAGCCCAAGCTGCTTCACAAATAATTAATCGAATCTATCATCAGCTCCCCAAACCGGATCAAGTCGCGAAAAAGTCAGAGTTGGGACTATTACGACATCAAGCAAAATTAAAACGTCCCAGTCAGTCGATTCGACAAGTGGTGGAAGGGATGCCTACAACTTTTAGTAAGTTGGCTCCTTGTTTAATGATGTCTCCCCTCTCCGTTGCACAGTATTTGCCAGCCAACCAAAGTCTCTATGATGTCGTGATTTTCGACGAGGCCTCCCAGATCACAACATGGGATGCAATAGGTGCAATCGCTAGAGGAAAACAGACGATCATCGTGGGGGATCCCAAACAATTACCACCCACAAACTTCTTTGGTAAAAATGATGAGGATGAAGACGAGGATCTAGAAGAATATGAAAAAGATCTTGAAAGTATTTTAGATGAAACTCAAGCCTCTGGATTAACGACCTTACAATTAAACTGGCATTACCGAAGCAGGCATGAATCACTGATTACTTTTTCTAATCGGATGTATTATGAAAATGAATTAACGACATTCCCCTCTTCGACTACGAATGACAATGCCGTTTCTCTGAAGCATGTCCCCGATGCAATCTATGATCGTGGTAAAACTCGAACCAATAAAGAGGAAGCCAAAGCAATTGTACAAGATTCCGTTGCACTGATGAGGCAGTGGCTTGAATTGCCTGTGCAGGAAAGACCAACGCTTGGAGTTATTACTTTTAATATCCAGCAGCAAAGCATGATACTAGATTTATTTGATGAGGAATTGGTTAAACAGCCTGAGCTTGAATGGTTCTTTTCTGATGATCGAATTGAGCCCACAATTGTAAAGAACCTTGAGAATGTCCAAGGTGATGAACGCGACTACATGTTTTTCTCTATCACCTTTGGTAGAAGTGTTGATTCACAAAAGATTCCACGGACTTTTGGAGCATTAAACTCCAGTGGTGGTGAACGCAGGCTGAATGTTGCCATTACCAGGGCCAGACAAAATTTGGTGGTTTACACCTCTTTCAAACCAGATGAGTTAAGTGTTGATGGAATTAGTGCATTGGGGGTCCGACATCTCAAAAAGTTTTTAGAATTTGCCCATCGAGGTGCTGGGGTTCTCGAATCTGAAATCGTATCAGAACAAGAGCAATTAGAACCGGCTGATTTTATAGAATCAGTGCGTTCCTCCTTGATACATCTTGATTGGAATGTCGATTTAAGTATCGGTGTTTCGAACTACCGAATCGATATCGGTGTAATCGACCCAGATCTACCTGAGAATTATCTCGCTGGTATTGAATGTGATGGAGCTTCTTATAACCAATCGAAAACTGCACGAGATCGAGATAAAACAAGAGGGCAGGTATTAACACTCCTTGGTTGGAATATGTTCAGAATCTGGTCGCTAGATTGGTTTCACGATTACGAGGGAGCACTGAAGGAACTTGATACTAGATTACATGCACTACTTGAGGAACGGCGTTCCAAAGGGTTATTGTGTGAAAACAAGAGCGATAAAGAGCAGACCCTAGTACTCGAAAATAATCAATCAGAATACCGAGAATCCGACAATTCCGATTTCTTTACCATCGTGGATTTAGAAGAGTTCGATGCTGCCCCCGAAATGTTCTATAGCGAGCAATCCAAGGATTCCCTTCAACGAATGATCGAGAAGATCTTGGATGCGGAAGCTCCAATTCGAGAAGACATTCTTTGCCAAAGAATTTCTCGAGCACATGGCTGGATGCGAACTGGGGCTCGAATCAAAAATAGAATTTTGCCCTTAGTAAAAGAGATAAGTCAAACAGACGAAGATGTGGGCACCTTCTACTGGGGCAATAAATCAATCTCAGACAATCTTCCGTTTAGACATACTCAATCTGATGAAGACCGGAGAAGTATTGAGGAGATTTGTATGCCAGAATTATGTGGTTTAATTTTAGCGAATCAGGAATTATTAGAGAATCGAGATCCTACCTTGGCATTCGCCAGGCATATGGGATTCCTGAGAATATCGAAGACAACGAGAGCAAGAATCGATCAAGCCATTGAGGTCTGTGATGCACTTTCGGATGGAATGATCAATCATAAAATCATGCAGTTTAAATCGGGGAATAATTCAACCAGCTAGATCTTGGAGTCAATATGCATCACATGTCAGACGAAGACATTGATCAAATCATGAATGCTAAGAAGGGCGAAGCATTTACCCATAGACTTGGTAAACTTGTAAAGGTAGATGAGGTAAACAGAGCATGGAAATCAGGCGATCTCAATCGAATGCTCAAAGCAATAAATCTAAAAACACATTTGCTTGATCGTCACCTTATTTTAATGGCGATTGTTAGGGAAACTTACAAAAAAAGAGAAAAGCCTGACCATCGAAAATTATGCAAGAAGGTTGCGGTTCTTCATATCAATGAGTTTAAAACGATAGCCCCGGCACTGCGGTATGACTTGAATGGGGTACTACCACGAGTTAGTACTTTCCAGCATTTGGCAACATTACTAACCGAAGACAAGAGGTTTCAGGATGCTGTTAGAGTCTGTCAGATTGCTCTCAAGTATGAACTTAAGGATGGAACAATGAGTGGATTTCAAGGTCGAATTAACCCGATTTTAAAAAAACAACAGAAATTCGAACAAACGGGAAGCCATTAAGAATCATGACTAGTATTTTTTCAACCTACACAACAGAAATAGCCCAGCGACTTTCGGCGGTTGTTCTAAGCTGTTCTCAATCCACTTTTAATATGTGGAAAATGTCCTTCAAGAAGATCTTAAAATATTCGATCCAGTCGGTCAAATGTAATGTATGTATTTTGAACTGCTATGTGCACACGATGATTTATCCTATGATTACTTGGCCGATTATGGCCTGCTTACAACTGAGCTCGTGAAGGAGTTTCACCCTGAAGGTTGCTGGGCTAGTACAGTGACTCTTGTAAATATTCCGTTTTTTCAATCCAGGATTGTGAGCATGACTGACAACATACCCACGGTAAGAACCCTACTTCGACGATGGAAGCCGCATAAAGAGCGGTTAGGCGATCAAGATGAACTCCACACTAATCCCATCCGCTTTCATCGCGCGTGTAGTTGGATGGCCCACGTTGAACAGCATGAGGACGCAAAGCATCAAGACTTGAATCTGGTGAGTTTGTGGATGCCTTCAATGCGTTGTATGGCCAGTGGGATGAAAGGCTGCAATCTCCCAAGCCAGACCGAGAAAGTTCGCGAACTTTTGTCGACTCCACCCTGCGACTCGATCAAAACAACGCTCTGGCGGACGCACTGACGGAACACAAACGCTTGGTGATGACGCTTTTAGATGATGAATATCTAAGCTCCTTTTTTTGGAAAGAACCGACCGACCGGCGAGCCAAACAATCGAAAAAGTCGATGTATGATGCGCGGAGTTGGTATCTTGAAGGTCGTTGGACGATGATTCTTGACAAAGTGATCGAGCGGGTCTATTTCATGCGATGCCAGCTTGTGCATGGGGCTGCAACTCATGGTGGCAGATTGAATCGTACTGCCTTACGTCGTTGTGTCATGATGATGCAACGAATCCTTCCCGCGATCTTAGTCGTTTGGATTGATCATGGAGCCGATGAAGACTGGGGGCCGATGTGCTACACACCGCTGCCGTAATTGAAATTACTTCCCACCCGGCTGAAACTCCTTCTCCTGCTTATTAGGATCATCCACATGGCCAATTCTTCTCGTCTGTCGAAGCGAACCTTCCTCGAATCCCTTGCTTGTTGAACTATAGGCTGGAAAAGACGCAGGACTAAGGACATGGTTTCTCAGAGTAATTTTAGATTTTATTCCGGCATGTGTCCTAAGGTGTCACCATTGGCAGCTACGCTTGCATAATCCCAGATAAAACAGAAATCCAATCACCGTCAATGTCTGAATCGATTCACCGTAAAAGTAGAGATGAGTAATGACCAAGCCTGTGTTATGCCTACCCATGGCCGCTGCACCTACAACTCGGTGCTTCTGGGTAATTGAAGACCAATTCCTCGCGGGAGCCTATCCAGGTTCACTTAACCCGGATGAGCATTCCCAACGTCTGAGCGATCTTTGGTCTGCAGGAGTTCGTACCTTTATCAATCTGATGGAAGAGGATGAAACAAATAACCACAATGATCCTTTCGTTGCATACGAAGACGTTTTAGGGGTACTAGCGAGAGAACATGGGGATCCGGTTTCATGCCTTAGATTTCCAGTCGTTGATCTTTCTATCCCCTCAAAAAAGAAAATGCAGACGATCCTGGATGCCATTGATGATTCCCTGGCAGCGAATCGATCCGTCTATTTACACTGTCATGGTGGCATTGGACGTACTGGCACGGCGGTTTGTTGTTGGATGTTACGGCATGGCTATGCTACGCCTGAGAAAGTGATTGAGTTGTTACGAGAATTACGCCAGGCTGATCTCCAGACCAAAAACCGCAAAGCTCCAGAGAATCGTAATCAGATCGATTTTGTGACAACGTGGCTTGAGAATGAAGCTGAGAAACTAACGTGAATGAACATCTGCAATGATTCGATAATTTTGTCTCAGTTAAGAGTCACAGGTCAAGCAGCATGATTGTCCCCTACGTGTGACTAGAGGAGGGGGTAAATCGTGCATGCCAAGTGGGTTTTCTCTTGTTTTCTATTCACTCCACTCATACTCGCAGAAGATTTAATTTTTTCTCAGACTGTAATTCATTGGTTTGGCTTTGACTTGCGAAATCTCGTGGAAAAAATTTCAGAAAACATTTGCTTGACCATCCGCAAACGGCTAGAATCACGTAGGCTACAAGGGGAGGTGTGGCGATAGGTCTCCGGTTCCTTAATGCTCCCAAGGTTGTGGAGATTAAATTAAGCATCAAGACACGTTACACGAACCTACCTTGCCCCTCATGCCCTAGACAATAAGAGACCGGAATCGCTGGAGTGGTCTCGGTTTCGGTGTGAACTGTTGCCGACATGATTGAAATCACGCCAGACACTGATCGTCTGAGAGTAGTTCATCCCGTTCTTTTCAAAGAAATCACAAATGCACCCTGATATAGATAATGATTATCGTCCTCTGCTGGAGGAAGACCCACCTAAGTTTGTTGACCGTGTGGATACGCCTTGGTCGAAAGTTCCCGATCTCGCAGAATACAACCACCGTGCCTATCGGCGGATCAAGCGGGCTCTCAAGCAGATGCAGCGAGAGCAGTCTGTGGAATCCTCCCCGTCTCAAGGAATCTTGGTACTGGGGGAGGCTGGAACAGGCAAGACCCACTTGCTGATGCGGGTTGCGAACAATCTCTCCGATACGAATCATATCTTGTTTGTTAGAAAGCCGAATAACGAAGAGGCTGTTGCTCAACACATTTGGTCGAATATCGTCACTAGCCTTGCCTATTCCGTCCCTTCTAGCAGCACACATTGCTCCCAGATGGATGATCTGCTCGCCCATGTCTTCTCGAAGGTACTGATTCCCGAGTTTGAAGAGGACATCCGTCAGGGCAAGGACGTCGAGCAGCGAAGACGGTGGGTCGAGTTATTACAAGCAAATCCGTTTAACCTGTTCAGTATGCTGGGTGAGGGTGAGCGTCGACAGGCCAATATGAAGACCATTCGTAATCGCACGCTCCGTTATTTGCAAGTTCACTCTCCCGATGTCGACCAACAAATTGCTCGCGTGCTCATCACTTACTGTTTTGTGGTTCGAGAAGATCGTAAACGGCTGCTACTTATGTGGCTTTCCGGTCAGGACGTTGACGAAACGGCCGCTGAGCAACTCGGACTTCCGACCTCGTGGGTTTCGACCGAGGAAACAGACACAGACACCTCCGCTCAGCAGCAACGTGAGGAGCAAGCTCTGCGAGCGATCCGTACCATTGGAATCCTTTCCACGCACTACCAACCGCTGATCCTTGCTTTTGATCAACTCGAAGGTTTGCGGGATGAGGAGCGACTGACCCAAAGATGGGGAGATGTTGTGAGGGAGATCTTCACGATGACTCCCAATATGCTGATTGTGACTTGCATCTTTCCCTCCCTTTGGGAGACGTGGTTCTCTCCCACTTTAGATGCGAGTGTGACTGAGCGGGTTTCCCAGACGCAAATCACGTTGGAACAATTTGAAACACGGCATGGTCTTACCATGCTCGAAACGCATCTGGAAGATTCCTTCAATCAGTATCGTCTGCCCACCAACCTCTATCCGTTTGAAAGGACGGACATCGAGACTCTGTGTAATCGCTCCTCCTCACCGAGGACGTTTGTGCAGAATGCACGCTCGCTGTTCGATGACTGGTTAGACGAGGAGGCGGATGTTGATGACTGGGAGCATCAATCTAGCCAAGACCAGATCGTCACCCAGTCCGCCATTGACAAGAAACTGGAAGAGCGACTCACTGCATTTGAGCAACAACAATCACTTGTCTATCACCAGGAATTTCCGATTGAGGAGGACTTCTTCGGTCGTATTCGCAGTATTATGAAAACGGTGCTGGAAAAATCTTCCGTCTCGTGCCGTTATGAGAGAGCCAGATACGGAACGCGGGTCATGCCGCCGAATTTTGTGATGCAGCCAACCGATGGTAGCCCGTCGGTCTGTATTGCGATCATGCAACGAAATGCGAATGCTTTTGCAGCTCGGCTGAAGAATCTGCGAGCGGTCCGAGGCGAGCAATTCCAGGAACTCGTCATAATCCGAGATCGTCGATGCAGTCCACTGGGGCCACGCTGCCGTGAGCATCTTGATGAAATCCAGGAGGAAGGGACGGAGTATATTCTGGCTGATATCGATGAAGTTACATTGCTTCAGAGCATCTACGATGTGCTGGTGCCCATCGAAGAGCATGATGTCACGATTGGATCCCACGAAGTAGACAAGGCACAATTCGTTCAATATCTCTATGCCCACAATATTGATCGACGCTCCCAGTTGTTTCGCAAGACAGCATCTAAGGCCAGCTTTCTCTCAGACCACACACCTACGGTCCCCAGGAAGGCACCAGACCCGCTACCTGAGCCAACGCCCGAGAGACCAAGTGCCTATTCCAACGGATCGCCAGATCGCTCGACTCCACACGATTCGTTGAACTTAGCGAATCCGGTGGCAGGGACACAATCCCGGTCGAACGGTAAGCCTCATTCCCCGCAATTGCCCCCTCAGCGGATAAATCACACAAGTTCGGCACCTTCGTTAAATATAACAACCGAGGCTGCGGTGGTGATCGGTGATACCGATCGAGATAGTCCGCAGTTGGGCATTATGGGGACACTTCTGGACGATCAGAGAACGCTTGCCATCTCACTCACCAAGCCTCAATGTTTTGCGATTTTGGGTTACATGGGCTCGGGGAAATCCTACTCCTTAGGCGTGCTAATTGAGAACGCTCTCATGCAGGTGCCTGGTCTCGTGCAACAGACCCGCCCGCTGAGTGTGGTTGCCTTCAACTACCGGCGAAATCCTGAAGCTCGTTTTGAGTACACGGGTTTCACTAAGCCCAATTCCGAGACCGGTGAGGTGGCCGACTTGCTAGAATCTTATGGTGTTCAGCCAGAAGCAATTGGTGAAGTCAATGTTTTTGCGTTTGAACCTGAAATTGCACGAAGGACGTCTGAGTATGCGGGACTTCGCACTTTTCCGATTCAGTTTCGTTCCGAGGAATTAGGAGCTGATCATTGGGAGATTCTGATGAAGCCGCCAACTCCCCAGGCCGAATACATGGACAT
>NVWB01000049.1 GCA_002733575.1 Blastopirellula sp.
CTACCCGATTTTGTTTTGATTGATAAAGAGAACTAGTATCAGAAGCCGGGGCTCAATTGAGTTCCGGCTTTTTTAATGCGCTAGATTAGAAATGAGAAGACAGGGGGGGGGGCTGCGTATTTTAGGTCGTGTCTGGATGGTGTTTAGTTGGATCTGTTCAAACCTAGTCATAAAACAAGATATTTTTTTTACAAATTGCTTGAAGTTTTATGATTTCAGTGTTACTACTAATAGGGTGAGGGCATTACTTGGAAGTCGGGATGACTTCTAGACAGATTGGTTCATTTTTAAAAGGCACATTTCAATGGAAAATTACCACTTGTCTGATACTGCGCAAAAAAAGAGGCTTCGTAGTGGGTTTACTTTGGTTGAGTTGCTGGTGGTGATCGCCATCATTGGAATCTTGGTCGGTCTCACACTGCCTGCGGTTCAAATGGCACGCGAGACTGCCAGAAGGGCGCAGTGCATGAATAATTTGAGGCAAATCGGGTTGGCGTTAATCAACTACGAAACAACTCATAATACCTATCCCGAGGCGGTAACTCTGAAGGGATCGCAGAATTCTATGCCGCATCATTTCACTTGGATCGCTCAAATTCTTCCGCAATTAGAACAGAGTGCCCTGCATGATAGTATTAATTTTAGATTGCCAGCGCATGCAAATCAAAACGCTTTAACACAGCAGATCGAAGTGCTGAAATGCCCATCCGATCCAGAACATGATTTAGGAGATGAAGTTTGGGGAATTGGTGTAACCAACTACGCTGGCAGTGAAGGATATTATTCATCATTAACTGCGAACCGATGGGGGCCGAGTTCTCCAGAAGAACCAGATAGCCGGCCTTCGGGTTGTGGTTATAACCGACTAGATTTAGCTGGGGTTTTTCGCCCTTATCGATGTACCAAAACTGCCAAAATTAAGGATGGAACTTCCAACACAATCAAAGTAAGTGAGGTGACAATTCCTGGTTACCGCAGCCCAGCGTGTGGAGTGGGATTAACAAGCTCTGTTTCTCAAGCAGGATCAGGTCAATTGAATTTTATTGATTCGGGTTTTCCTCGATCTGCCTTGGTAGGCAAGTATTTTAATGGCCAGGGAGTCTCATCGATTTTAAAAGACCCTATGGGGAATCCAGCCACCGATCTGTCGACTGGCTACTGCCCACCGGGAAGAAATTGTAATAACAAAGCTTGGCTTGCAGCGCCTGTGTATCAATCGCGATTCCATATTAATTCCTGTCCGATGGGTGCAAGTACTTCGCATTCCACCTGCCAATCATTATTTTCAGATGGATCAGTGAAAGGGATTTCTTTATCGGTCGACCACGTGGTATGGATTCAGCTCAACGCAACAAGTGATCAGACCGTGATACGAGGGGCATATTAAATGGGAATCGGTTTTTAGAAGCGGATCTCACTTCATCATCAAATCAGTGAATAATTGCTCTACGGCTTCGGCCAATTCAAATGTTTATGCAAAAAGTCATACGTCTTCTTTCCATTAATCGAATGAGGCCCTACGAAGAATTCGATTTCGGTTTTGTTGGCAAGACCAAGTTTGGCTGCGTAAATGTGGCGGACTTTGGCGTATTCCAATGCCACTCGTTCGTCAGGGGCGACGCCATCGAAGTGGCCGCGTTCGACCATGAATGGGCGAGGGGCAATGAGTGCTGCCATTTCAGAATAGTTGAATGTGCTGCCGAGGTTCCACTCGAAGATTTCATACTCGCCGGTGAATAGATAGCTGTAGCGTGATCGGCTCGATGCGTTTTTCCAGACCCAGTCGTTGAAATCGGCGGAGCAGATTGAGAGGCAATAATTGTCAACCAAGGCCGGAACTCGCATGGCCGTTTTGCCGCCATACGAAAGCCCGTAGAAGGCAATGCGATCTGCATCAACAATCGGCAGTTCCCCCAGCCAGTTAGTGATTTGTTGATGCTGGGGCACGATGATCGAGAACAAGGTTTTACCCAACGGGTTCGCTTTCCGTTGGAGCGTGCGAAAACGGTCCGTAAAAATATACGGGTTCTGCGGGGCAAACGTGATGAAGCCACGCTCGGCCAGTTGGACAGCATACGCCTTGTAGGCCGAAAACTTTTCTTCGCCAATTACGCTTTGCGGACGACCTTCGAGCCCATGCTGGCAAACTATCACCGGACGCTTTTCATCCGGTTTCATATCTTTAGGTATGGTTAATAGTCCATAGGCAAAAACTTCGTCGAACACATCGAGCACCACTTCGTACATCGTCCACTTTTCGGTTTCTAAGAAGAGACGCATACGCGGATTGGCTGGCAGCAGTGGTTTCTCGAAGTCGCCAATGGTTTGAGTGCGAAAGTAATCACGATAAACGGCACTCGATTGTTGATAGGCTTCCGGTGAATCGAACTTTAAGTTCTTCATGAATTCGGCCCTGGTGTAAGGACTTTCGACCAACAATGCCTGATTGTGCCGGTCGATTTCTGCGTACATCGCATCGACTCGGTTGGCAGGATCGGTACTGCGTAGTGATGTTAGTTTCGATGGTGAAATTGCAGTTGATAGTTTCACCAACAAGGCCGTTGCAAAAGCACTAGTTGTTGTACTGTCTCCGAAGTTTTTAGGTTGCTCAATCAACTGAATTCGCTGTTTTTTGGCGAGAGGGCCCAATAGTCGATTGGCTTTGTCGACTTCAGCGCGAACCACCGAAAGTTCGGGCGTTTTGATTTCAGCAGGGGCTCCGCCTTGGCTGGGGAGTGTCACTTGAGGGGCGTCGGCTGCTTCAATGATTAGCGTGCGGGGGGCCACCATTGAAGCGAGATCGGCATCGCTGAATTCGGAGAGTAACCCAAACACCATGCGGTCAAGCGGTTCGTTCCAAATCTTATTACGAGAATTAAAGTAGCCACTGACCACGGTGGCCGAGACCCTTTTGTCAATCGCGGCGGTGTACAGGGCCAGGCTGCCCCCTTCGCCGTAGCCGAAAATGCCGATAGGGATGCCGCTGTTTTGCTGGCTGAAAATGTCAATCGCGGCCTGAGTTTTCTGAATTTCATAGCCAGTCAAAGTACGACCTAACACAAACGAAACGCGGTGTAATAGTTCACGCCGGGTGATATTGCGATTGCGGCGGACTTCAACCATTTTTCGATCGATCAGTTGAGGGATTAATACTGAGCAACCGGCATCCACTAATTTCAGAATCAAGGGTGAGGCGGTGCTGCTTGCGGTTAGACCAAGAAGTTCTTCCGGAGTTTGTTCGCAATCGGGGATGACAATCACCGAGGCTTTTGGCTTGCCAGACTTGGAGACGACCATTAGCCCTTTGCCTTGGATTTGATCAACCACCGGCCAAGTCACTTCAAAGACTTCGATGTGGTCATTCTCAGCAATGGCAGCCGATTGTCCAATCGCGGAGACGATGTTGAATTGTTTTGCACTGGCTCTTGGTTGGTTGATGCCTAGTTTGTTGATTAGGCTCGTGCGGTTTTTGTCGACTGATTTTTCATAAGCG
This sequence comes from Blastopirellula sp., assembly GCA_002733575.1. GTDB lineage: Bacteria > Planctomycetota > Planctomycetia > Pirellulales > Pirellulaceae. Next base: position 3,494 of record NVWB01000049.1, read on the forward strand.
GCCACGCTGCTGGTATCACGATTCCAGTGACTGGCCCGAGTGGTATCGGCGTGGTCTATTTGGTTCAGTAAAAACTGATCCAGCGAGTCAATCATCTTCGAGGCGATATCCCCTTCCCAGTTGAGTGGTTCACTGGCGAACGGCAGAGCAGGGGGGGCCGCCAAGATATTGCTTGCCAAAGGAGAGAAACAAGCCAATAGAATGAGTGAGCGAAACGAAGTCCAGCGATTAGAAAACATGGAGTTTCTCCAAGGAGGGCATTGGGGGAGACTCTATTTCAACGGTTTCAAGAGCCGCTGTCAAATAAGCTGAGAAATTTTTATAGTGCAAGTCTTCGGAAATACAGGGTAGGCTACTGCAAAAGGAATTGCGGTGACTTATACTAAGGGGTTGATCTTGGTGATGGACTACGATTTTCTTACACCAAGTTTTGGCCACTTATGATTTTCATCACCTCTTAATCTCATCCTGCCTTTCACCTGGACTTCTCGCTCATGTCGTATTTTCGCTTGCCTTGCTTAATGGCTGCCGCTTTATTTGCGTTCGGATTATCTTGGACCTTGCCTTCAGTTGCATCGGCCCAAACTCCCAGTTGGATTTGGAGTGAACAAAATAATAAGCAGGGCCAAGTAATTCATCTGCGAAAAGAAATTACGGTTGACGATAACATCAAGTCGGCCAAGTTACAGGCCACCGCCGACAATCACATTACGGTTTTTGTCAATGGAAAGCCTGTCCTCTCGAACGATAATTGGGCCAACTTGGCGGTCGCCGATATTACGAAACATACAACCGCAAAGAAGTTTGTTGTTTCAGCTACAGCCAGAAATGATAGTGGCATTGCAGCGATGCTTTTGCGATTAGAAATCACACTCAAGAACGGCGAAAAGAAAACGATCGTCTCCGATGCATCTTGGAAAACCAGTGAGGACAAATCTGGCGACTGGCAAAAAATTGGGTTTAACGATACCGCTTGGAGTAAAGTCCATGTTTTAGGCAAACTGGGAATGGCACCTTGGGGCGATGTCACGAAAAACAGAATCGCCGGCGTGCCAGGCGAAGCCACCGCGGCTGAAAACATTACGACACTGCCCGGTTTTGAAGTCGAGCGACTTTACTCCGTTCCCAAGTCAGAACAAGGATCTTGGGTCAGCATGACCGCCGACCCACAAGGTCGCTTGATTTGTTGTGACCAAGGGGGCGGGCTGTTTCGCGTGACTCCAGGTAAAGACGAAGCGTCAACAACGGTCGAAAAACTGACCGCCGCCATCGGCAACGCACAAGGGTTATTGTTTGCGTATGACTCTCTGTATGTCAGCGTCAACGGCAACGCGGCACAGGGCTCTGGATTCTATCGATTAAAAGACACCAACGGCGATGATCAATTTGATGAAGTCAAGCTGCTAAAAAAACTAAGCGGCGGCGGAGAACATGGCCCACATGCCATTCGACTTGGCCCTGATGGTTTGCTGTATGTGATTGCAGGAAATCATACCAATATCCCAGAGGGAAGCGAACAAAACGCCCCACATCGAAATTGGGCGGAAGATTTGTTGCTTAAACGAAATCCCGATGGCCGTGGTCATGCGACTGGCAAAATGGCACCAGGCGGGTGGATTGCCCGTACGGATAAAGACGGCAACAGTTGGGAACTGGTTTGTGCTGGTTTCCGTAATCCTTACGACATGGATTTCAATGCCGATGGCGAACTCTTCGCCTTCGATGCCGATATGGAATACGATACCGGATCGCCCTGGTATCGCCCGACTCGTGTAAATCATTGCACTACTGGCGCCGAGTTTGGTTGGCGTTTTGGTACCGGGAAATGGCCAGATTATTTTGTCGATACCCGTGGAGCCGTTATCGATATCGGTCTTGGTTCGCCAACTGGTATTGAATTTGGCACAGGGGCCAAGTTCCCTGAAAAGTATCAACGAGCGTTGTACATTAATGACTGGACTTACGGAATTGTCTACGCAGTACACATGAAACCACAAGGGGCCAGTTATACGGCCACGTTTGAAAAGTTTATTACAGGGCGTCCACTTCCGATGACCGATATTTGTGTCAACCCTGTTGATCACGCGATGTACTTCACCATTGGCGGGCGAGGAACGCAATCAGGATTGTATCGTGTGACTTACAGTGGAGATGCCAAGGTCGATCTGAATGCTGATTTGACGAATCAAGCCGGTGCCGCAGCTCGTAAACTTCGTCATGAAATCGAATCGCTGATCACCTCGGAAGATGTTTCTGCCATTGCAACTATTTGGCCCAACTTACGCAGCGCTGACCGGGCCATTCGTTATGCGGCCCGTGTTGCACTTGAAAATAAATCGCTGGATACTTGGCGCAGTAAGGCCCTTGCTGAAAAAAATACAAATGCAATCATTCAAAGCATGACCGCGCTATGCCGAGCAGGCGATAAATCGGATCAATCAAAAGTGCTTGAGAAACTGAACGCCTTGCCGCTGTCGCGCATGAGCGAAGAACAGATTGTTGACACTTTGCGAGTCTATGGCTTGGCCTATATTCGACTCGGGGGTAAACAGAATGATTCGGTTAATGACGCGGTGATCAAGCATCTTGCACCATTCTATCCAAGTGAGAGCGAACTGGTAAATCGGGAATTGTGCCGCGTGCTCGTCTATTTAGAAGACCCATCGGTTGTGCCAAAGACTATGGAACTGTTGACCCAATCACAAACGCAGCAAGACCAAATGTTCTATGCGTTTGTGCTTCGCAATGCCAAGCAAGGTTGGACAATGCCCCAGTTGCGAGCCTATTTTAGTTGGATGAATGTTGCCGGCACCAAGTATCGCGGCGGGGCCAGTTTCAAAACATTCGTGAATCAAATTCGTGACGATGCCAAGTCCTTGTTAGACGAGAAGCAAATTGCAGCGTTGACAGAAGTGATCGCAGGCAACGAAACCGAAGAGGTGGTCAACCTAGAGACAACTCGTCAGTTTATCCACAACTGGCAGGTCTCCGATCTAATAGAAATGTTGCCTGACGTAGAGCAAGGACGTAGCTTTGAAAATGGTGCCAAAGTCTACGCGGCGACCCAGTGTGCCAAGTGTCATCGTTTTGTCGGAGACGGTGGAGCGACTGGTCCTGATATCACCGGCGTCGGTAGCCGATTTACTCCGTTGTATCTTTTGGAAGCAATGATCGAACCATCCAAAGTGGTTTCGGATCAATATGTCAATTCCATCATTCAAACCGAAGATGGCGAACTATTAGTCGGCCGAATTATTGATAAGACCGAGAAACAGTGGAAAGTTCGCACGCATCCGTTTGCTCGTGAATTGACTGTTGTGCCAGTGGATTCTATCGAAGGCGTTAAGACATCGAATGTTTCAGAGATGCCCAAAGGACTACTCAACACGCTGACAAAGGAAGAAATCCTCGATTTAATCGCCTACATGCGATCTGCCGGAAACGCAGAGGATGCTGCTTTTAAAAAATAGTCAGATAGTTGATATCAGTCGAAAGCTCTGTTAATTAAGATAAGAGTAATTGGGGATGGTGAAACTCGCCAACGAGTTTGTCTTCAATCTCATGAATAGATATTCCAAGAAGCCGGCCAGCTTCCTTACTTTTTATAACCCCTACTAAATCAAATGAAACTTTATATTGCCCTCTTGTCTCTGACGCTGTTTGCATCAGTGGTTTTGCTCTCGCCTGCGGTTGCCGAAGAAGGGGCCATTGCCCCGATTCCACGAACGATTCCGCCACAAGGAATCAAGGTTGAGCAATCCGTATTGGATGCTTTGCAAACCCAACTAGTGGCTCTCGAAAAACAAATTGCTGTGGTGAAATCAGATCGACTGATTGCCGATGTCGAGATCTACACCAAGGCCGTTCATCTGGCACTGCGACATGGTGAGTTCTATCGAAAATCGGATACCGAGACCGCCAAGCATTTGCTCGAAACTGCCGCTACACGGTTGAAAGTAATTCAAGAAAAAGGGAAGCCCGATTGGACGACTGCCAAAGGTCTAGTGGTTCGCGGTTATCGCAGCGAGATTGATGGTTCGGTTCAGCCTTATGGTTTAGAAATTCCAGCGGAACTCGACACCAGTAAACCAGTTCCATTGTACGTTTGGCTGCATGGTCGCGGCGACAAAACTACCGATATGCCATTCATCGCTCAGCGTGAAAAATCGACAGGTAAAATTGCGCCTGACGATGCCATTGTGCTTCATCCGTTCGGCCGGCAGTGCATCGGATTCAAATCGGCAGGTGAAATTGATGTGTTAGATGCGGTCAAGCACGTTTCAGAAAACTACAACATCGATGCAGATCGTATCGTGTTGATGGGCTTTTCGATGGGCGGGGCCGGTGTCTGGCACATCGGCGCACATTACACCGATCATTGGGTGGCCATGAGCCCTGGAGCCGGATTTGCTGAGACGGCCCGCTACACCAAACTGGCCAAAGAAGATTTCCCCGCAATCTACGAACAAAAACTTTGGGGCCAATATGATGTGCCGAACTATGTTCGTAATTTGTTTAACATGCCAGTTATTGCTTACAGCGGAGAGGTCGACAAACAAATTCAAGCGGCCCGTGTGATGGAAGAAGCGTATCAACTAGAAGGCAACAAACTGCCGCATTTAATTGGTCCAGGGATGGGTCACAATTATCACTCTGATACTCTGGCTGACCTACTGACTCAAATCAAGGAGTTTCGTGATCTTGGATTGAATCGTAAACCGGCAAAAGTCACCTTGCAAACGCAAACTTTACGCTACAACAAAATGCACTGGCTCAGTGTTCTTGGTTTAGAGCAGCATTGGCAAGACTCTCGTGTCGATGCCGAAGTCTCTTGGCCAGACAAAGCCACATTGAAGACTAAGAATGTCACTGACTTACGATTGAATCTAGGCAAGATTACCGGAAGCTTTCAGATCTCCATAGACGACCAAAAGCTTACTTTAGAAAACCTAGATGAAAACACACGCTCGTTTCTGCTCTCGAAACAGGCCAACGTATGGCATGCGGTCACCAATGGAAAACTCTCTTCCTCCCTCGCAAAACGCCCCAGCTTACAAGGGCCCATCGACGACGCATTTCTGGCTCCGTTCTTAGTCCTGATTCCTCGGGCCAAGTCGGATAATGTCCATCTACAAAGATGGATTGATTTTGAATTGGCGCACTTCGATGATCGCTGGCAATCATTATTCCGTGGCAAGTTGCGTTGGAAATATGATGATGAACTGACCGAAGACGATATCGCCCAGTACAATTTAATCGCTTGGGGAACACCTAGCACCAATCAGTTGATTGGCAAAACGATGGCAAAACTGCCGATCCAATGGGATGACAAACAGGTCAAAGTTGGCCAGTTGCAATTTGATGCCGCTTCGCATCTACCGCAGTTGATTTACCCAAATCCACTCAATCCGTCCAAGTATCTGGTCATTAACTCAGGCCCTACTTTTCGTGAAGATCATGATCGAACCAACTCGCTACAAAACCCCAAACTACCAGACTGGGCCGTGATCGATATCTCAGAAGACCCTAACGGTTCGACCCCTGGAATCATCGCGGCGGCCGATTTCTTTGATGAAAAGTGGCAATTGAAAAAATAGCCGCCTGAGTTGTCCATATTTCTAGTTTTTTCGTAAATAGACAAAACCAGCTCCGGCTTCCATTCGTCTCTCATGTTGAAGTGTCGTTTCTTCTTAAACGCACACCGTGCATGGGTAAAGGAGTCGGAAATGGTTGTTCTAAAAAGGTTTACGGCGTTATTTGCAATCACCGCTATGGGATTCTCTCTGGTGATGGTTCAAAATGTGGCAGCCCAAGCGGTTGTTGTGATCCATCATCCGCATCTTCCGGTGCCTTTGCCGCGACCCATTCGCCGACCGTCCACTCCGCCGCCTAGTTCGTACAAAATCACCGAACTGGCCATCAATGCTCGTTTGATGGATCAAGTGGCAAAAGTCCAGGTCTCGCAAACCTTCCAGAATACCGGCAGTCGCCAGATGGAAGTTTCGTTCATCTTTCCGCTGCCTTACGATGGAGCCATCGACAGCCTGACTTTATTGGTAGATGGAAAAGAATTTGCCGCTAAGCTTCTACCCAAAGATGAAGCCCGCAAGATTTACGAAGCCATCGTTCGCAGTAATAAAGACCCTGCACTCTTAGAATGGGTCGGCACAGGCATGTTCCAAACCAGTGTCTTTCCGGTGCCTGCCGGTGCCAAACGGACCGTGAGCATTACCTACAATCAATTGCTACGCAAAGACGGGCGATTGACCGACTTTGTGTTTCCGCTATCGACCGCCAAATATACAGATCGCCCAGTCGAAAAAATTTCGATAAGCATCAACCTGGAAAGCAACGAAAAGCTAAAGAGTATCTACAGCCCTACGCATTCGGTGGAAATTGATCGCAAGAATAAAAACAGGGCCACAGTGACATTTGAAGCGAAGAATATCGTTCCAATGCACGACTTTCGTTTGTTCTTTGATACCGCAAAGGAGTCCCTGAGTGCTTCTGTGTTGACCTACAAGCCGAACAGCAGCGAGGAAGGTTATTTCCTGATGCTGGCCAGCCCACAGTTTAAAACCGATATCAAAGATCAGCCTAAGAAAACGGTCGTGTTTGTGGTAGATCGCTCTGGCAGTATGAGCGGTGAAAAAATTGAGCAAGCCAAAGAAGCGGCCAAGTTTGTGTTGAACAACCTAAGAGAAGGCGACACGTTCAATGTGATTGCCTACGACAGTGATGTCGAATCGTTTGCACCTGAGTTACAAAAAGTCGACGAGAAATCTCGCCGCAAGGCACTCAATTTTGTCGACGGTTTATACGCAGGCGGCAGCACGAACATTGATGGGGCATTGAATTCGGCCTTATCAATGATCGCCGATTCAACACGCCCCAATTTCCTTCTGTTTTTAACCGATGGCAAACCGACGCATGGCGAAACCAACGAAGGCAAGATTGTTGAAAATGCCAAAGGGAATAACAACCTGAGAGCCCGCGTGATTAGCTTTGGCGTAGGCTACGACGTCAACAGCCGCTTGTTAGATCGTTTGTCGCGTGAATGCTTTGGTCAAAGCGAATACGTGCGACCCAATGAAGACATTGAAGAACATGTGGCCCGACTTTATCGTAAAATTAGTTCGCCGGTGATGACCGATGTTGTGATCAAATACGATATGGAAGATGCCTCTGGCAGTTTCGTGAATCGTGTGATGCCCAAGGAAGTTTACGACTTGTTTGAAGGCGAACAAATTGTAATCGCTGGCCGCTATAAAAAGTCAGGCAATGCCAAAATTACGATCACCGGTAAAGTGGACGGCAAAAAACAAAAGTTTGATTTTCCTGCCAAGTTTGTCGCAAAGAGCCGGGATCAATCGAACAGCTTTGTGTCAAAAATCTGGGCCATGCGACGCATCGGCGAGATCATCGATCAAGTCGACTTACACGGAAAGAATAACGAGTTGATCCAAGAGTTAGTGCAACTCTCGACAAAACATGGGATCATCACGCCGTATACTTCCTTCCTGGCAGACGAAAATCAATCTGTCCGCGAGTTAGCAGATTCGGCACGTGGTGGTCGCAGGAGCTTCGGCTTGGCCAGTGAAAGCACGGAAGAATTGAAACAAATTGCAGGCAAAGAGGCATTCTCCCAACGGGCAAACAAGGGCTTCCTCCAAAATAATGCTCAATTGCCTGCCGCTGCATCTCGACCTGCACTTGCAGAAGCTGCCGCAGATCGAAGTCGGGCACCCGGTTATGGGGCTGGAAGAGGTGGCTATGGGGCTAGTGCAGGCGGCTATGGTGATAGTGGTGGTTACGATGGCGATTGTGGCGGCTACGGAGCGGAAGGGAAGAGTTTGTCTCGCTTCTCAAGCAATAGTGCCACCTATCGCGATACCAAGAACGACAAAGACGTAGTCGTTTCTTCGGTGCGTAACGTCGGAAATAAAACGATCTTTCACCGTCGGAATTATTGGTTCGCCGAAGATGCGACCGAGATTGACCCTGAGAAGGATAAAGGTAAATACGAAGAAGTCGAGCGTTTCAGCAAACGGTACTTTGAGCTAGTGACTCGCAATACCAAAGACGAGAACCTGATGCTGTCGCAACAGAAATCAGGCGAACTACTCGTGGTCAAACTTCGTAACAAATACTACTTGATCAAGTAACAAACAATTTGTAATTCAAGAGGCGACGTGATTCGTAGCGTACGAATCAAGCGAAGCGTCAGACCTGAAAAAAGGCACCTGAGAAATATTTCAGGTGCCTTTTTTGTTTTTCGTATTAGTGGATAGGAATCTAGCGATTCTTCTTTCCGCCACCTTTACCCCCGCCGTTATTGCCGTTTCCTCCTCCACCGCCGCCGCCACCTTTGCCTTCGGAAATCAGAATGCTGTCGGTTACTTCAAACTCTTCACCCGAAGAGAGTAGTGTGCCTCTGAGAGTGGCTGATGTATCGCCTAGCTTAAGCCCGGTCAGTCTCATATCAAAAGTAACCACGGCATCAAGTAGACCATCGCCATTGACATCGGAATAAGTAACCTGAGGCGTACCGTGCTTCTTGTGTAACTTCAAGGAACTCTCAGTACCTGTAATTCCAAAGGTAAGCGAAGCCGCATCTAAATCGTTCACCGCATCAAATTCTGGATTAGAAAGGATGGCGACTTTAATTGAACTATCTAGTTTGGCCGTGTTGGTATAGTCGTTGGGGACGATATTGATGTCGACCCAAAATAGATCATTAATAGTAAAGGTAATTAGAGCAGTCGTACTATATGCCCACTCGCTATCTCTGACTTGCACTTCCAATTCATAAGACGAGGTTGTTTCATAGTCAAGTACGGCGTTAGAGCGAACAAAAACCTTGCCTGTGTTGAACACTCCAAAGATCCCAAGAGCTGATCCTCCAGTCATGGAAAACTCTAACTCTTCGGCTGCATCCTCAATATCCGATGCCGTGAGTGTGCCAATGATTGTCCCGGGTGCGGTGTTTTCATCAACAGCGAATACCGCATCGACTAGCGTAGGAGCATCGTTGACCGGATTGACGTTTAGGAAGATAGATGCTGGCTCAGAATAAAGTTCCCCATCATAGGCACGATAAGTAAATTCATCATCCTCATCATAATTAAGGTCCGGTAGATAAGTGAATGATCCATCGGATTCAAAGGTTAATGTGCCATGGGTAGGTTCGCTAACGGATTCAAAGGTGAAAGAATCCTCATCTACATCTGTGGCAGATACATTGTTGCTGAAAAGAATATCTTCGGTAGGATCCATGAATATCGTATCTGCCACAGGGGCATCGTTGATATTGTTTACCTGAATTCTGGCTAAAGTAATGCCTGAATTTGATATGCCATCATACACTTTGTAGGTGAAGGTATCTTCCCCAAAGAAATCAGTCTCTGGAGTATAAGTAATCTCTCCATTAACGGTTTGGGAGAGTACTAAATTTCCGTGTAATGGCTGATCAACAATTATAAATTGCAACTCTTCCTGAGAGTTATCGACATCGGTGGCCATTAATGAATTGGTGAAGGGTGTTTCTTCATCTGTCATGAAACCCATCGTGGCTGCACGTGGGTTATCATTGATTGGAATGACATTGAAATGAACGGTGGATGATTCTGAGACCTCGGTTCCATATGTCGTGCTTACCCTAAAGTTAAACGAATCTGATCCGAAATAATTTACGTCAGGAATGTACTTATAACTTCCATCAATTGACCAATTTAAATGTCCATGTGCAGGCTGTGAAACCTCTTGAAATCTTAGAGCATCTCCATCTGGATCTGAACCAATCATATTGCCTGTAAACTGCTTGTCTTCTAAAAGGGTTTCAAAACTATCTTCAGTAATCGGTGGGTCATTGACTCCTTGAATATAAAAGTATGCATTTTTTATCCCAGTGCCGCGTTGACCATCATCAACTGCACTCCATGAGAAGCTGTCCGAACCATCGTAGTTGGCATTTGGTGTGTACTCAAAAGAACCGTTTTCGTTAAAGATCAAGGTTCCATTATCAGGCGATGATTTTTGAAGGTATTTTGGCGGAGGACTATCGATATCGTGTGCTGCGAGTTGGCCATAAAAGGTAGTGTCTTCCGTTGGATAAAAAGACATGCTACTAGCAGTCGGACGATCATTGACTGGCGCGACTTCAATGTTGACAGTGGCTAAATCTGAAGTGCCATCGATGGTGAATACTCGGTAAGTGAACGAATCATCTCCGTAAACATCTTGGTTTGGTGTGTAAGTATAAGAACCATTGATAGACCATTCCAATTGCCCCTTGGATGGTTGATCAATCACAGAAAAGTAGAGAGTATCTCCGTCTAAATCGGCTCCGAGCATTTGGCCGATTAAAGGAGTATCTTCTAAGGTCGTTTCTAAATTGTCGGTTGCGGTTGGAGGAGTAGTATTGGGATCGGTAACAGTCACAAATTCGTACGCCCCAATGTCAATACCTGATCCTTGAGGGCGTGCAATCCCACGTTGATCGACGGAAGGTGCACCTGTAAGCAGACCGGCGTCGATAGCGGGGCTGATGGGTAGTAAGGCCATTGTTTTAGTAGGGCCGCCGTTATCGGCTAAAGAATCAAGAAAAGGATCAACGGGCGAGTTGTGATTACCAATGATGTCAGTTTCAGGCAGCGAACTATTCCACCTTGCTCCTGTTACGTTACCAATTATATTTCCACCTAAACTAGTATATTCAGCTCGGTAATCTTCTAAGTCTTGGCCATAGGTAAAACCAGCGTTGTTAAGTGCAATGATACTATTATGAATTTCAGTATTTTGATAAATATAATTGCCGCGGCTTGAGAGATAAACGCCTCCGCCCCCATCGTTTGCGTGGTTATCTACGATGGTTACATTTGTAAGTTTTAAGAACTTACTAGTATCCCAGGGGGAAGCAGAAATTGCACCTCCATTACCATCGGCACTATTTTGTGTGAAAGTTGAATTCGTGATCTCTAAGTTCGTATCACTTCTTATCGCACCGCCCTGGTAAGATGATTGATTGCCTATAAACAAAGAGCCAATGATCGTAGTATCCTCGAAGGTGTGAATCGCACCAGCTCCAACTCCAAGACCTGTGTTATCAATAAATTGACTGTCAACAATTGTCATTGTTGCTGTCTGATTTAGAATTGCTCCACTTCCCCTATTACCAGAGTGAGTTAGATTCCGCTCAAAAATTGTGCGTGTGAAGGAAGCTATTGTGGGCAAAGAACCTCTGATTTCAATTGCACCACCTCCCGATCTAGATTCGTTATCGGAAAATATTGTATCCGTGATACTTAGATCACCTCGACTGTAAATAGCTCCTCCAACGCTTGGTGAAAAACCATTTATGAGTGAGACATTATTTAGTGTCAAACTTCCGCCATCATGAACATCAATGATTCGGTCTAACTGTAAACCATCGATGATGGATGTCGATTTATCGATTCCTTGAATCGTTAGATCTGATCTAACATCAAGATCACCAACTGCTTCTAGATATGGATCTTTAGAATCATCTCCACCAGCAAGCGATAAACCATAAGTGCCTGCACCTAGGTTAATCGTATGGGCACCACCCAAGGCGTTGGCTTCCATGACTGCCGCACGAAGACTAGTTTCCCCTGATGAGTCCTCTGCAAGACCATCGCCAGGTTCGGCATCAAGGGTATCGAGCAACGTAGTCACACCAAACGTCGCCAGCACCCGGCGGTCTTCCAATTGTTCCATCGCAATCGGGCGAGTTCTAACTTGTCTATTTTTACGTGAAGGTTTTCGTTGCAGACGCTTGTGGTTTTGAATCATGGGAAGAGGCTCTGGGGAGTTTGATAGGGGGCTGACAGAAAAGAACTTTTCGTAATATCTAATTACACTAGATCGAGGGGATTCTATCATGGCTTAGAAATGGGTTCAACTGGTTTCTGTATAGAAATTCTAGTAAATTTGAACACGAATAAACGGCCGCTTATCGGACCCCCCAGATGCCGAATTTCGTTCAATCAAACAATGGACAGAGAGCAACAAAAAAAGGCCTGCGTATGCAGGCCTAAAAGTGTTTTGGTAGTATTTAAAGAAGCAGAGTGTTTGCGTCTAAGAGCTCTTTTTCCTCTTCCCTTTTTTCTTGGAGCCATCCCCTTTGGCTAACGATGCGGCAATCGCGGCGGCTTCGACTTTGGCATCGTATTGTGGGTTTTTCTCGGTCGGCACGGGGGCGTTGATATCTTTGCGCCAGGTTTCGAGAATGCCTAACAGCTCTTGGGTTTTTGCAGGATTGCTTTCGGCCAGATTATTGGCTTCGCCGATGTCTGCTTTCAGGTTGTAAAGTTCTAGATCACCATCTTCAAAGTATTGATGCAGCTTCCAGTCTCCCACTCGTACAATTCCACAAGGGCGTGAGCGGAACAGAGGGTCACGCTGTTCTTTGTTGTGGATGTCTCCGTACGATTGCAGATACGCAGGGAAATGCCAGAACAAGGGACGATGCCCAAAGGTCTTCTTCTCGCTTTTCAGCAGCGGGAGCAAACTGAGCCCATCGCCCGCTTGGTTTTTGGGAAGCGAAGCACCTGCGATATCGCACAGCGTAGGGTACAGGTCAACGCCAATGATTGGCTCGTGACTGATGCTTCCAGGATGAACCACGCCGGGCCATTTCACGAAAAACGGTTCGCGGATTCCACCTTCGTAATACGCGCCCTTGTAACCTTTGAGTGGCGCCATGTCGGTGGCTGGTCCATAGCCGCCGTTGTCGGAATAGAAAATCACTACGGTGTTGTCGGTTAAGTCGAGTTCATCCAGCGTTTTTTGAATGCGGCCTACACCATCGTCGACCGATTGAATCATCGTGGCCATTGCAACATGGGCATGCAGGTCGCCCGGTGTTTTGGCATTGTATTTTGGCACCAAATCTTTTTTGGCATTCAGCGGAGTATGTACGGCAAAGTGGGTTAAGTACAACGCCCAAGGTCGGTCTTTGTTGGCACGAATAAATTTGATCGCTTCGTCACTTAAACGCTCGGTCACATATTCATCTTTCGGTGCATCTTGCAGGCCAGGCACATTGCGATGTGGAGGGTAGTATCCATTGGGTGGGCCACCAGAATGTGTGCCGCCGATGTTCAGATGGAATCCATAGGGGATAGGGTCATTACTGAGATGCCACTTGCCCATCGTTGCGGTTTGGTAGCCCGCTTTTTGAAGCTGGTGGGCCCAGGTTTTAATTTTTGGATCAAGCGTGTCGGTGCCAGGAATATGTTTCAGCTTGCGATGTTGGGCCTTGCCGCGTGCGGTAGTTCCCACGTTGTACATTTCATGGCGAGGGGTGTATTGACCTGAAAGCAAACAGGCCCTAGCCGGAGCACAATTGGCCGCACACGAATAGGCATCGGTGAAGATCATTCCTTGCGATGCCAGCTTGTCGAGATTCGGGGTCTCGTAGAAATCGGAGCCCATAAAGCCGGTGTCTTTCCAGCCCATGTCATCGATAAAAATAAACAAAATATTAGGTTGGTCGGCGGCATTCAACTTGGTTTGAAATAGCAAGGATGCAAAAACCAGCGAACATAGGATAAGAAGACTTTTACTCATGGAGAATTCCTCGGCAGAGAGAGTGATGTTTTGGGTAGCTCTATTGTAGCTGATGAACCGAGGGTGTGTCTTATTGCCTGTGAAAATAGAAGAAATAGAGCAAGATCCGTTAGTCGCCCACGACCAGGGGAGCTTTTTCTAGCGATTGAATCCGGGCAGTGAGGATTTGCTTGTACTGACCTTGGGCTTCATCAATGGCCGCTCTTAGAAAATGTTTGGCAAGGTTCGTTTTGCCGTCTGCCAGGGCCTTGTCTGCATGTGCCACAAATTTGTTGGCCTGTTGATTGGCGGCCGCGTTCTTGGCGGTTTGCAATTCTTTAATCGCGGAGAGGCTTAGGTTGTCGACACTCGTTTTTTGAACGGAAGAGGGATGATTCCTGTGGCTTGATATATTTAATGTGTCGAGTTTCAAATTGGAGGGTTTTTGGGTTTGCCGATAAAAATCTGCTCCTAATAAGGCTTTGTCCATCGTGTCAAAGTCATGAAGATATGCGCTGGAACGCATTCCTGAACGAGAGGTGCTTTTCGAGATACTACGATTACCGGGGAAGAAAGGCAGTCCTCGACGCCCATTGGAATATTCTCCGTTTCTACCAACTCCACCGAGATAAGTGGAACCACGCACAGGAACAAGCACCGAAGTGCGAACGCCAAACTGATGAAATTCCGGTAGCTGAACGGTTTGAGCCTCCGTCGTTTTTGTGTTCAGTAAAGCAACACTGAACAGTATCATAATGCCTAAATATGAAAGCAACATGATCATCTTCCATGGTTTGAAACGCAGGAACTGCCCCTGGTGTTCATTCTATGAAAAGAACGGTGATCTTGGCAAGTAAAATGTAGGGATTATTAATATGGGTAACCCCGCAAAAACTTTACTTGCTACGAAAGATCTGACTCTGAGCCACAGCAGTTACCAGATCTCTTAAATGGTATCCATCGGCCGCGATTTGATCGGCAATCTGTTGGATTTCAGCTTGGTCTTTCAGGGCCATTTTACGTCCAGTGGCGTAGGTCAACAACTTTTCGGTCAGCATCAACGTGAACTGATCTTTGCGGGCCAGTAACAATTGCTTGAGTTCTTTCGGGTCACTAAACGCTTCACCAGTTGGTAGTTTGCCAGCACCGTCGATTGTGCGTTTGCCTTGGCCTGGATAGTTGGTTCTGAACGCTCCGATCGGATCGTAGAATTCTAACGCAAAACCGAGCGGATCGATCTTGGCATGACAGTTGGCACAAGCGGCCACATTGCGGTGTTTGCTTAACTGTTCTCGAATGGTGGTAGCCCCGCGTGTGTCAGGTTCCAACGGTTCCACATCTGGCGGCGGAGGCGATGGCGGTGTGCCGAGGATGTTTTCTAGCACCCAAACTCCACGGACCACAGGCGAAGTTTCAATTCCATTGGCCGTTAAAGTTAATATACTTGCCTGACCTAAGAGCCCGCCGCGTTGTAAATGACTAGGCAATGTGACTCGTTGAAATTCTTCGGTTTTTACGCCTTCGATGCCGTACAATCGAGCGAGACTGCCGTTGATGAAAGAGTAATCGCTATCAAGCAGATCAAGAATTGACCCGTTGGTGTCAAGCAGGTTTTTGAAGTAGAGTCGAGTCTCTTGCTTCATCGCAATCTCTAATCGATCATTATAATACTGCTTGAAAGTCTTGGAGTCTGGCGGCATGCTACCGAGTGTATTGAGCCGTAGCCAACTGTCGGTGAAGTGCTCGACCAATGCGGTTGACTTTTCGTCGTTCAGCATGCGATGGGTTTGACTTTTTATTGTCGCAGAATGGGTCAATTGATCTCGATTGGCCAAATCAGACAACCGCTGATCTGGCATTGAGCTCCACAGAAAGTACGACAGTCGTGATGCAAGTTCGATAGAAGATAATAGTTCATCCGTTTCATCATTTCCTTCATCAAGATAAAGGAAGCGGGGCGAAGTTAAGATGGCTGTCAGCCCTAGCATGATGGCTCGTTTTGAAGTATCACCTTGCGCAATTCGGTGCTTAGCGAAATCGACATAGTGTTGAACTTCTGCTTGAGTAACTGGTTGCCGAAAGGCCCTGCTGGCAAACTTGCGAAATGTTTCTGGCAGATCGACTTTATGAGCTTGAAGCTGATCGCCAAACAACATTTGATGGCTTTTAGGTGGCCAGGTCTTGTAGATTGGTCCTTCGATTTCCATGTGGTAAACGCGAACCCGCGGGCCAACGTAGACTTCGGACATAGCTTGACTGTTTTCGTTCTTAGCAAGTTTTTCAACAAGTGCGGCTGCTTCTTTATCACCTCGCTCGGCTGCGTCAATTAACGTGTTATTGGCTCGAATGACTTCAGGGTGATATTTTTCGGACACATTTTTAATTGTCCCTTTCGACGAAACTCCGTTCGACCAATGGACAAACGGAGTACTTCGCTTCGTCAACCAAACAGTCGCTTCATACACATCGGGCTCATCATCTTTCAGGTCAAACAAGGCCACAAACTTGCGGCCTTCTGCTGCTCGTTTGTTGAGCAATTCATAGGTTGGGGCAATCCATAAACCCATTTTCAGTGGGTGGGTCATGTCGATATCAAAGAACTTCGGGTCATAGGGACTGTTGACTCGACCTTTGGCTTCGGCTTTGACCCGAATGGTATAGTAACCATCCTCTGGGACTCCTCTGGCGGCAAATCTCCTGGAGTAAGTCGGATGCGATTCAATCGGCTTTCCGTGTCCGATCTCAACATACTCGTTATTCACATTCAAACGCCAAGAAACTTTGGCCCTGGTGTATTCGCGCTCGCTACTTAGTTCCGCGGCTGGAATATGCCAAGTTTGTTTTTTTGGTTGTTCTTCGTTGAAGTAGATGGCCTCTTCCAAGAAGGCTTCAGCCGATTCTAGATACCGTTGTAGTTGGTAGTCGGAAAGAATTAACGATGCTCCAATGTTATTGAATCCATCGTCGATTGCGTCCTCGGGGAACTCTCCGGTAGGATCAAACGATTCGGTGTGGACACCTAATAGATCACGCATGGTGTTGATGTATTCATGTCGATTCAATCGGCGAATCACCGTCGAACCAAACCGAGAGGACTCTTGCGCTTTGAGTAAGTAGGCAGCCAGGGTATCAATGACTTGTTTGGTTTCTGCCGAAGTGGGTTGTTTGACATCATCCTCTTTCGGTGGCATGTCTCCCAGGTTCAGTGCGTTGAGCACATCTTCCAATTCCGTTAGTTCGTCTTCGTTTTTTGTATCGTAGACAAATTGATCCAAGCTGCGTTCTGCTTCTGGCTCTGCTCCACTATGACAATCGGCGCAGTATTTCGTGATGAACGATTGTACTTGTTTTAGATCTTCCGCTTGAAGCTGTGAGGAAATCAAGAATAGCAAAACTATGGAAGTAAGAAATCTCTTCACGTTACGCAACCTCCAAGCCGGTCAATGTTCCATTGGCAGTATTGAACTGATCGGTCTCCATGCCGAAGCGTTGCAGCATCGAAACGAACAGGTTATTCGCAGGCGTGGCGAATTTTTCTTTGGAGTACAGTTTGTGTTCCCCATGTTGGAAACCGCCACCAGCTAATAGCAGCGGCAAGTTTTTATTGCTATGCGAACTGGCGTTGCCCATGCCGCTGCCGAGCAGAGTCATGGTGTTGTCAAACAACGTTTTACCGTTCGGTTCATCGACCGCTTTGAGTTGGCTCAGAAATCTTCCGTATTGCGTGGTGTGGAATTTCTCGATGATTGTGAGTTCATCCAAATAGCTGGGCACTTTGCCATGATGGGTCAGTTGATGATGGCCGCGGGTGATATCGAAGCCACCATAGTTGCCGCCGATGTCAGATAAACCGAGTGTGATGATTCGGGTTGAATCAGTTTGCAGGGCCAATGTGATTAAGTCGTAATACAAGGGCACGCGGTCAACGAAGTCTAATTGATCAGCACCATCAGGCAATTCATAATTGACATTGGGTTTCTCTTTGCTTAACCAGGCTTTGGATTGTGTTAATTGTTTCTCAACTTCACGCACCGAAGTAAAGTATTGATCCAGCTTTTGTTGATCTCGCTTGCCGATTTTTTTCATCAAATAATCGGCATCGGTTTTTACTAAGTCAAGAATACTGCTTTGGGCCGAGTAACGATTGCCGGTTGCTTGTTGTTCTTTAGGATCGATCTGCCGAAACAACAAGGAATAAATCGTGCTCAATTTATCAATCGGAGGCGTGGCGACCCCGGCATTGCTCCATGAGATCAAGCTGCCAGACCCAGTGCCGGCAGCGAATTGCATCGAAGGGTAACGTGTTTCGGCCCCAACGAACTGGGCCGCTTTTTGGTCGACTGATATATTCGCTTCCGTAAAGCCTGAGGCATTTTTGGAAAGCACACCCGATAAAAACGCATGCACGCCGCGATGCCCACCTTGTGCATTGTTGCCATGATCCAAACCTGAGAACACGGTGTAGTCATTACGGTGTTCTTCCAGTGGTTTCAGCAACAGCGGGGTTTCGTAATCGCGTCCTGTTTTTTCAGGAAAGAACAGCTTCGGCACAAATCCTAAACTGGCGCCCATGCAAACCATCCGCATAGGCACATCGGCGGCAGTCGACTCCAGGGCACTGGCCCGGCAAGCCATTGCGTCTAAATAGGGGAGTGACATCATGGCCCCGCCTACGCCACGCAGGAAGGATCGTCGATTTAAGCCAGTGGATGGAAGCATGTTTTTTCTCTTGAAATCAGGTTCGTCTAGATAGACCTAACTAAATTTTAACTCGCATACGGAACTAGATGGTCGACTGAAATCTATTATTGGGGATAGTTTCGGAATTCATCAATAGAAACCCCCAATTACCATAGATTCAATCACAATAGTTGGATTCTGTTGCACAGACGATCACTGGGAATGATCAAAACGATCTATTGGCCGGAATACTGGGGGTGAAAGTTCCATAGAAATCCTAGATATTTCACTTGCACAGGACAGTTCAATTGTCGACAATTGGAAAGATACAGTTCGAGATAGCCGTTTCACCAGGTGCCACTGGCTTCGCCAGTGTGAACTGAAATTAGACTGTCTGTACATTAACAATTTTGAACGAGATAGACTCAGGTGGCTTCACATTATGCCTAATCTTGCTGCTCTCGTTTTCGACGAAGAGTTTTGATTATATGGCCTAACTGCAATTCACACTGGCAAAGCCAGTGGCACCCAAAAATACTGATCCAATATCACAACTTTAAAGTTCATCAACACTTTTTCCTGCCTTCCCCCTCCCATTATTCACACCTAGTTTGTCAAGTATTGCATGCTCTTTTATCCTTTCCATAATGTGTTCATCAAGAAAGTGTTCATCAAGTGTTTCAGTTGCTTGATTCTTTTCTTGTTGATTAACCCGGTGGTTGCAGAAGAACCGCCAGTATCAAAACCGATAGAACCAGCCACGCCTGAACAAATTGCCTTCTTTGAAACGCATGTGCGACCACTGCTGGTCAAACAATGTATTTCTTGCCATGGACCAAAGAAACAGCATGCCGAGTTACGACTTGATTCGCGTGCGGCGATGATCAAAGGGGGCGAAAGCGGGGCTGCGATTTCACCCTTCAATCCAAACGAAAGTCTGTTGATCGAAGCGGTACGACGCGAATCGTTTGAGATGCCGCCTGAGGACGAGCTGACGGAAGAAGAAATTGCGATCTTCACCAAGTGGGTAGAGCAGGGGGCCGTTTGGCCGAAGTCGGATCTTGATAACAACACAGAGGTCGAACGAGACTTTGATTCGCATTGGGCCTTTCAACCGATCTCTGATCCAGAAGTTCCCAAAGTGAAAAACTCCGCGTGGCCCATCAATGCGATTGACCATTTTGTCCTTGCCAAGCTGGAAGAGAGTGGGCTGGCACCGGCACCTGTGGCGACGCGTGCAACTCTATTGAGAAGAATGAAGTGGGATTTAGTTGGCTTACCGCTGACTAGCGATGAAAGTAAGTCCATCGATCAACAAGACACCAAGCAAATTATCGATCAGCTATTGAACTCGCCCCATTACGGTGAACGCTGGGGGCGTTATTGGTTAGACTTGGCCCGCTATGCCGACACCAAAGGCTATGTCTTTTTTGAAAAACCCAAATTCCACAATGGGTACACCTATCGAGATTATGTGATTCAAAGTTTTAATGAAGACAAACCGTACAATCAATTTGTCAAAGAGCAATTGGCGGCTGACTTAATGCAGGGGGAAGTCTCGCATCAAGCGATGGCCGGGCTTGGGTTCGTCACGATTGGACCTCACCTCAAAAATGAATTGCCTGACATTTTAGCGGATCGTATTGATGTCGTGTCTCGCGGGTTTCTCGGGCTGACTGTCGGTTGTGCCCGGTGCCATGATCACAAGTTTGATCCGGTATCGATGGAAGATTACTATTCGCTGTACGGTGTTTTCCATAATTCGCTGGAGCCGATCCATTTACCATTTCGCACGCCAGACGAGATTCCTGCCAAGCAATCAGAGCAAGCAAAACAACTTGAAAAGGCGGCCAGTGATCTTCGTACTCACTATGACCAACAATTTCAGTTGGTTCTGAAACAAGGGCGAGAGAGACTTGCGGAATATCTGGCCGTTGCCCAATCACAGAGGAGCGGGCCGGATACTACGCAGTTCGATGTGATTGTTGATGGCGATGACCTGAGCCCTCAGTTGCTGTTGATTTGGCAACAATATCTGGAAGACCGTGACGCAAAGAACGACCCGGTATTCTTGCCATGGAATCGATTGGCACAACTGGAAGAGGCCGATTTCACAAAGGAAGCGACGAACGTATTAACGCAATTGTCGGCTGGAAATGCCGAACATCCATCGAACCAACTGGTATTGGATCGCTTAAAGCAGAAACCGCTCAATAACTTTGACGAAGTAGTCCAAGTTTACATTCAGCTTATTGATGAGATCGATAAAGCTTGGCGGCAAGCGATTGAGAAATCAGAGATCCAATCTCTGGAACAACCGGAGCATGAGCAATTGCGACTTGTGCTCTATGGCACAGACTCACCTCTGCAAACCCCGATGCATGGGTTCAAACTGTTACGATTATTTCCAGATCGCCAATCACAAAAGAAAGTCAACGAGTTAAACGCAGCCGTTGATGCCGCTAGGGCCAAAGCTGCTCCTGAACTGGCCCAAATGCTAGTGATGAAAGATGCCGAGACCATCGTTGAACCGCGGATTTTTAAGCGAGGCAATGCCGCTAGACCAGCCGAGTACGTTACGCGGCGATATCTGCAATACTTTGATCACGTTTCTGATCAGCCATTCGTTAAGGGCAGTGGTCGACTAGAATTGGCCGAGGCGATTGTTTCGCCCGATAATCCATTGACTGCTCGTGTGATAGTGAACCGAATTTGGCAACACCATTTCGGTGAGGGCTTGGTCACCACACCCAGTGACTTTGGCATGCAGTCGCAACCACCATCGCACCCTGAATTACTCGATCACTTGGCAACGTGGTTCACACAGCACAATGGGTCAATTAAACAACTGCATCGCTACATCATGCAATCGGCCACCTATCGGCAAGCGAGCCAGTCTTCCCCAGAAGGTGAAAAGATTGATCCAGCAAACCGGTTGTTGTGGAAGATGAATCGTCGTCGCATGGATTTAGAAACAATGCGAGACGCATTACTGGCGGTATCTGACTCACTTGACTTAACCGTGGGCGGGCCATCGGTTGCCGGGGCCATTGATGGATCGAATAATCGCCGCACCTTATATACGCATATTGATCGACAAAAATTACCAGGCGTGATGCGAATGTTTGATTTCCCTCCGCCAGATGTGAGTACTGCCACGCGGAACAACACCATCGTTCCAGGTCAGGCATTGTTTCTAATGAATCACCCGATGGTATTGTCGGCCGCTAAAAAAATTAGCGATGTGGCGGAATTCAATGCCAGTCACGCCGCAGGAATTGCATACCTGTTTCGCAAAATACTAGGACGAGAACCCGAGTTGTTTGAAATAGCAGAGATGCTGGCATACTTAGAAACAGATGCCGCTGAACTTGAAACGCCTGAAGAGATTGTGAAATCGAGCTGGCAATATGGGTATGGAGTGTTGGATGAACCGAACCAGAAGTTGACCAACTTCACTCCACTCACGCACTGGACCGGCGATCAATTCCAAGGCGGGGTCAACCTGCCTGACAAAGAGATCGGCTGGGTCTTCCTCAATGCCAGCGGTGGACACCCTGGCAATAATCTTGATCACGTAGCTGTGATCCGCTGGACGGCCCCAGCAGCGATGACCGTTTCAATCAATGGTATCTTCAAGCACGACAAACCCCAAGGAGATGGAGTCCGCGGACGTATATTGGCCGCTGGCAAACCACTGTTGGGCCCTTGGAAGATCCATCAACAATCGGTTGATACGAATGTTGATGAAGTGACTGTTAAAGAAGGAGAAACCATTGATTTTATCGTCGATATTTTCGAGGTATTAAGCCACGATTCGTTTGAATGGATTCCGCAAATCGAAGAGATAGAGACTCAAGCGGTGGCTGCCAATGCGTTGGGTAAAGACCCCGCGCCGAACGAAACTTCCAATGTTTCAACCTGGAATTACGGCCAAGACTTTCATGGACCTAAGGCCGCTAGAATCTCGGCTTGGCAAAACCTAGCGCACGTTCTGTTACTTTCAAATGAATTTCAATTTATTGACTAAGATCATGTTTCAAGATCCACAACCTAAAGCCGCCTTGTCACGTCGAGACATGCTCACCCAATGCGGGCAAGGACTGGGTATGTTGGCATTGGCCAGTTTGTCTGCCAGTGAAGTCGCATCGGCGGGAGAATTGTCAATACAGGACTCCTCAAAAACGCATCACCCGGCCAGTGCCAAACAAGTGGTGCATCTGTTCATGAACGGTGGTCCATCGCATGTAGACACGTTTGACCCTAAGCCAATTTTGAACAAATATCACGGCAAACCACTGCCGAACCCGGCTCTGCCCACCGAACGAAAAACCGCAGGGGCCTTGGGCTCG
This sequence comes from Blastopirellula sp., assembly GCA_002733575.1. Lineage (GTDB taxonomy): Bacteria > Planctomycetota > Planctomycetia > Pirellulales > Pirellulaceae. The sequence goes on from NVWB01000049.1 coordinate 26,095, forward strand.
CCGTTTAAGTTCAAAAAGTATGGCGAATCGGGAACTGAAGTCAGTGAGCTATTTGCCAAGACCGCCGAGCATGTCGACGACATGTGTATCATTCGTTCGATGCACGCTGACATTCCGAACCATGAGCCTTCACTGTTGTTGATGAATTGTGGAGACAACACACAGCCTCGCCCGAGCTTTGGATCTTGGGTCAACTATGGGCTCGGTTCGATCAATGAAAACTTGCCCGGCTTTGTGGTGTTGTGCCCTAATGGATTTCCTATCGTGGGCCCCAAAAATTGGCGTTCCGCATTTTTGCCTGGCTCTTTCCAAGGCACGCATGTCGATACCCAGCAGACCCAAATTTCAAAACTGATCGAGAACATCAACAATCCACAAGAACCAGAACGTCAGCGGCGGCAACTTGACTTGCTACAAAAGATGAACGCCCGGCATTTAAAACAACGCGTTCACGACCCTCAACTTGAAGCGAAAATTAAATCATTCGAGCTTGCCTATCGCATGCAGTTTGAAGCGAGCGATGCGTTTGATTTGACCAAAGAACCAAAATACATTCACGAAATGTATGGCGAAGGACTTCAGGCCCGGCAGTTGATGATTACTCGCCGTTTGCTAGAACGGGGCGTTCGATTCATTCAAGCCTGGCACAGCGGCGGTCAGCAATGGGACACGCATTCCGGAATCGAAAAAGCACTCCGCCGGCTTTGCGGAGAATGGGATCAACCCATTGCCGCTTTTCTGACTGACTTGAAACAACGCGGCATGCTTGACTCAACGCTAGTATTATGGGGCGGTGAGTTTGGCCGAACCCCAGTGGCCGAACTTCCCCAGCTTGATGGGCGTGATCATAATCACTATGGCTTCACCACCTGGATGGCAGGCGGTGGTGTCAAAGGGGGCCATGTACACGGGGCCACCGACGAAACCGGGTTTGCGGCCATGGAAGATAAAGTCCATGTTCACGACCTGCATGCAACTATGCTACACCTATTAGGAATGGATCACGAACGCCTCACCTATCGCTACGCTGGCCGAGATTTTCGGTTAACCGATGTGCATGGCAAAGTGGTTAAGGGAATTATTGCCTAGACAGGCTGCTATATTCACGGCCTATTCTGAATTCTGGGGGCTGGCCTGAAATATCGACAAACTTTAGAATGAACCCAGGTCGCGATATTGGGTCTATCTTGTAGTCTCAAGTAATAATTGCCTCATCTTAACCCGAAGCGTAAGCGAGGACGAACTGTAATCAAGATTCCTCCTCGCTTACGCTTCGCGCTTGAGATTACGAGGGGAAAAATCCCCCTCTCTCACCAAATCTTCTGAAAGCCTTTAGGTTCAATACAAACATGTCGACAAAATCACTTCCATTTGATGCCGCTTTAATCAACGAAATCAGCGAAAAATATCCCACTCCATTTTATATCTATGACGAAGGTGCGATTCGAGCAAATGTGCGGAAGTTGTTCAAGGCCTTTGATTGGTGCCCTACTTTTAAAGAATTCTACGCAGTCAAAGCGGCCCCGAATCCGCACTTGATGAAACTCCTTCATGAAGAAGGGTGCGGTGCCGACTGTTCGAGCTTGGCCGAACTCCTGCTGTGTGAGCAAGCTGGTATCACCGGCGAAGAGATCATGTTCACCTCGAACAACACCCTGGCCCACGAATACCAAAAGGCGAAAGACTTCTCGGCTGTCATCAATCTGGATGACATTTCCCACATCGATTATTTGAAGGACAATGTCGGCATTCCTGAACTGATTTGTTTTCGTTACAACCCTGGCCCATTGCGTACTGGCAACGCCATTATCGGTAAGCCAGAAGAGGCCAAATATGGATTCACCCGCGAACAACTGTTTGAAGGTTTCGCCAAAGTACGAGACTTAGGCGTCAAGCGTTTTGGCCTGCATACGATGGTGGCGTCAAACGAACTGAACCCGCAGTTCTTTGTGGACACGGCAGAAATGTTATTCACGCTTGCGGTGGAACTACATAACGAACTCGGTATTCGCCTAGAGTTTGTCAACTTAGGTGGCGGCATGGGCATTCCTTACAAGCCAGAAGAAGAACCGCTTGATCTTGATTTCATCTCGGCTGGCATGAAAAAATCGTACGATGCACTAATCGCTGGGACGCCGCTCGATCCACTCTCGATTTTCTTAGAAAACGGACGCATCATCACCGGCCCTTATGGATATCTTGTGACCGAAGCCATTCATCGCAAAGAGACTTACAAGAACTACTTGGGCGTGGATGCCTGCATGGCCAACTTGATGCGGCCAGGCATGTACGGAGCCTATCATCACATTACCGTCTTAGGTAAAGAAAACGCCGAGGCCGATCAAGTGGTGGATGTCGTCGGTTCTCTCTGCGAAAACAACGACAAGTTCGCCATCGATCGCAAACTGCCCAAGGTAGACATGGGCGACAAACTAGTCATCCACGACGCCGGTGCCCACGGACACTCTATGGGCTTTCAATACAACGGCAAACTCCGCAGTGCTGAACTACTGCTGAAAGAAGACGGCACCGTGCAACTGATTCGCAGAGCCGAAACACTGGAAGATTATTTTTCAACTTTGTTGCCGCTGTAGAGTTTTGATTACATCTCAATGAATCGTATCAACAATCTCATCAACAATCTCATCAGGCGGTGGAACTTCTAATAGCTTCATCGCCTTGATGGTTGATTGACGCTTCTCTAGAGATTTTTAAAAACTGTGTGCCGAGTTTTTGCGAAAAGAGCACAGATATTTTTAACTTTTCTTAGTCCCGAAAGGGACGTCGGCACCTAGCCTGGGGATTCATCCCCAGGAGAAGTTTGCCTCAATTCAAGAAAGTCCCGGCCGGGACGACGTCGAAAGATCTGGAATTCATGAATACGCGGCATTGTGATTATTAAAATGCACCAGCGTCTGAGTTCCTGCTACAATAGATAGAGAAATAGCACAACAGGACACCCTCTGGAATATAATAAACGATGAAATATCTCTACATTGCGGCTTTACTACTGGCTTCTAGTCTAAATGCCCAAGCCGCTGACAAACCAGTAAACGTTCTTTTCATTCTCGTCGATGATCAACGGAACGACACGCTTGGTTGTGCCGGACATCCGGTTATCAAGACGCCGAACATCGACCAGCTTGCCAAGCAGGGTGTGCGATTTGAGAATGCTTTTGTCAACACTGCCATCTGTATGGCAAGCCGGGCCACGATCTTCACAGGGCTTTCCGAAACGAGTCATGGCTATACTGGAGGCGGGCCACCTGCGGTTCCAGTTCAGAAGATGGATGTCGATAGTAGCTTCCCGGTTCTACTGCGTGCGGCAAGTTATCGGACTGGCTTCTATGGAAAGCAGCATGTCAAGTTCGCCGAGAAAAATGAACCTGCCTTGAAACGTATGTTTCACGATCACAAAGTCTACAATGGCGGTCCACATCATGTGAAGCTGCCTGATGGAACCATGCGACACACGGCAGAATTGATTGGCGACCGCTCAGTTGAATTCATTGAATCACAACCGGCCGATCAGCCTTTTTGCCTCTACATGAGTTTCAATATCGCCCACGCCCGTGACGGAGATCACCGCCCTGGTATTGGTCATTTCCCTTGGCCCAAGGCGGTCGATGGTTTGTACGAAGACATCGAACCAGCAGCACCTCGCCTTGGTGACCCTAAGTACTTTGAAATGCAGCCTGAGTTTCTGCAAAATTCCATGAACCGAGACCGCTGGTTCTGGCGCTGGGACACACCTGCAAAATACCGGCTCAACATGCAAGCTTACTATCGGATGCTGACTGGCATGGACGCGGTTATCGGGCGAGTTCAACAAGCGATTAAAAAACAGGGTTTCACCGACAACACGGTCGTCATTTACACCGCAGACAATGGCTACTACATGGGCGACCGTGGATTCGCTGGTAAGTGGAGTCACTACGAGCAATCACTGCGTGTGCCTATGATCATTCACGACCCTCGTCTTGCGAAGAAACACCACAATCGAGTTCTATCTCAGATGGTCATGAACCTCGATCTTCCCGCGACCATTTTGGACCTTGCCGGGGTCGCAGTTCCTAAAAAATACCAGGGCAAAAGTCTTGTGCCATTCACGGTTGGAAAGACGCCAGCATCTTGGCGAACCGATCTGTTCAACGAACATCACTTCAACCACGCGCGAATCCCCAAATGGCAAGGCGTCCGTAGTGAGCGATATACCTATGCCCGCTACTACGGGCAGGAACCAGTCTACGAGTTCTTGCACGACCTTGAAAATGACCCCGATCAGATAAAGAACCTCGCCGATAGCCCCGAGCATGCAAACATCCTGAAAAAGATGCGTGATCGCACCAACGAATACAAAGAGATGTATACCCGACCAGAAATCGAAGCCTTGAGAGGTAAGTAGTACAGTTCAAGCATTTCCCATTCAAATCCTTAGGTTGTCTGATTTCAGAAACATGTTTTCCATCGAGAAATCAAAGCAATTTTATCTTGGCTGAATCTGCGAGATAATCGTAGGGTCTTTTATTTTTTTATCATCCGCTAGAAGCAAAGCTTTACTGAGAATGATTGAAAGTGTGCGGTCGCCATCGAATGGAAGGAAGACTTTACCGGGTGTTGCTGATTTTGATGATGGAACAATACACAGATATTGATCGTTTGGTTCCATTAAGATATTTCCACTTCCGAGATGGATTTTGTAAGTGCGTATCTCTCCTTGAACCGTTAGGAAGCGATCTTCCAGTGAACATTGATCCGCAATTTTCAGGCGGGGAATGAGTTTCTCTAAGACCTCTTTCCGAGTTTGGGCTGTAGCAGAAAGTTCACCGAACGAAAAACTCTGCCAGTATTCATAATACCGCCCCTCTGCTCCTCCGTCGGCCCAATTTTGGTCGTTGCCAACACTGGCTACGCCTACAAATAAATCAACGTCACGTAGTATCTCAGAAAAAACGAGCGGTGGGACACTCTCAACATCCATAGGATCGTCACTGCCAGGATGGTAGCCTCCTCCGCCAGCATGAACATAATGTTCGTCGGCATCGATTGAATAAAATCGAACTTGATCGGTTGCAAGGTAGAGAAAAGTTCCTGAATCGTTCGTGTCCACGCCGTACTCATCGCCTGCCCCATCGACCCAGTATTCCGCGCGGAGATTCCATTCTGGCAGATTGATTGTTGGTGGCAAATACTCCGCGTCGACCAATAATCGCAAACTATTCTTCCATCCACGTTGCCCGCATAATGCGTTGAACTGGTGTTGTTTGACGATATGTGCTGCGAACCGATTGGAATAGGTTTTCGTGTTTCGTTCGGCATCGGTCAGCAAGTAAACTTCTCGATGTGCTTGTTTAAATGGCTGTTGGATTTCGTGCCGAACTAACCAATCTCTCCATTGCGTTATCTCTTCTACC
>NVWB01000050.1 GCA_002733575.1 Blastopirellula sp.
TTGCGAGCAAACTGGGGTACCCTTTTCCAATTAAAACTCAACTACTTATAACGCGAAATTTGTCTCGATGAACCAACCCACCGATCTACAAACTTCCATTGAAAAGTTAGACCGTGACGAAACGACTTCGGTTGCTGACATCAAACAGATGGTCGAAAATTTTGTTGATGAACGCGAGTGGCAACAATTTCATGCGCCGAAGAATATCAGCATGGCACTCGCAGTCGAAGCGGCCGAGTTAATGGAGCATTTTCAGTGGCTTACGGTTCAAGCTTCTCGGGAAGTTGAACCAGGTTCAGAAAAGATGACAGCCATTGGTGAAGAACTGGCCGATATCCTTTGCTACGGTTTTGCATTGGCGAACGAAATGAAGATCGATATCGCCTCGACGATGAAAGACAAAATGCAAAAGAACATCGCCAAGTACCCTGCCGACCAATTCAAGGGCCGCTTTGGCAAAGAAGATGCTTCTTGAGTTAAGCTTCACACGTGTCAGTATGCGTCGATGAACTGTGCAGTTGGTGAACATTGTCAAGCAATGTCTGGTGCGTCAAAGTTTGATCAAGTGACAGCATCATATACATGGGCATTTGACAACAACAGTCGATGATAACTTGCCGGTTGTTAGGAGACTGAAAACCTTCGCGGCAAGGTTCGTGCCCTGTGACAAACAGTTCAACGCCGATTTGCTCAGCAAACGCATCAACATTCTCTTGGCGGAAGTCACGCCCCCAGACTAATCTGGTAAGGCTGCCTGAAGTCTCGTAGTCTTCAAACGTGATTTCTCTTTCAAGCAGCGTCGTGTCAAACGGGATCTCGTCACATTTTTTTGGCAAGCTATGGCAGACCAATGTGTTCTGATTTACGTTGACTCCAATCGGTAAGCTTCGCAAAAACTCGAGGTACCCTTGGTGAACTTCTTTGGTGTGTTCGCCATACATTTCTTGCAAGCCGCAGCGGAACAATAAGTTTAGCATACGACCACCTTTGGAGATCGGGAAATCACAAAGCTCGGCCAGTTCATGGTTGCTAATGATAAAGCAAACTTGCTCAGGATACTTCACGATTAACGCTGCCACGTCTTCCAACATCAAGTGGCTCATACAGCCGCCACTTTTAGGATAGGTGGGTCCACCGTGGCAGACTTCTTGCAGAATCAATTGGCGTTTGGGATTTTGATCGAGATCGGCAATCTCAAGTATGCGATTAAAATTCATCCGATTGCCATGCAAGTCGGCGGTGATCATCACCTCGTCAGCCGACTCCGAATCGAGGTAAACCACATTTCCTTTACGGCGAGCATTTTCTCTCGAAATCTTGGCCGCAGCCTCAAAGGTCTCGATGGTCGTCTCGTATGATTTTTGCTCTACAGTCATTCAATTACATCTTTGATGCGTAATCAGGATCAGTTTATTAGGTTGCATATTAACGTAAAACTTCGATGCCAGAGGGACACTGAATGTTACCTCACAATCAAAGTAGCCGCTTAAACGGCCCATTGATGTCGTTATAACGATTATACCATCTGCCCGCTGCACTCAAAGGGATAGTTCTCTCGATCTTTGATGCTGAACTTCACCCAATTCCGCTTGGTTACGTTGCTGTAAGCTATCTTTTCCTAGTGAATTCTCGTTCACCACCTAATTTCAAGTCCTTTTTTTTGCTCTTTATCAAAAGAGAATCCGTAACTATGTCTACTGAAAATCGCACTTCGATCCGTTTAGAGATTACTCCATTGAAGACAAAAGCTTCGCTGCGAGTAGGAAAACAGCGTTATGCAACAAGAATGCTCAACGAATCGATGGCCGGGTTTGGTTTAACCTTAGATTTGCCATTGCGGCAATTAGCACATGGACAATTTAAGTCGGAAGAAGATTGTGCCTTGTTCGGCGAAATCGCCACTTTGGCAATTCAAAAGCTGGCTTATGAAATCCAAATTGTCAGTGTGGTTCCGTTTGAAGAAGAGGATGGACCCCGTATTCCCGCAAACCATATTCGTCTTCGCTTAGGTGTACGAATCATTCGTGAAATCCCGGATGCTGAACTCAGAACGCAAATTACTTTCGCTCAGGCCATCGCCGCATCAATTGCTCTCTTTTTGTGCATCGCAGGTTCCACCGGATATTATTATCAAGAACAAATTGCACACTATGCCAACAACGTATCGTTCGACTGGAAAGCATTGCAAGGCGATTGGACTTCACCACAGCCATCAACACTCGCAATTACTGATGATCAACTATTGATCGAACAGTCAGACACCTTCATCCAATTGAGTGAAACCCTCCAGCAACAACCGGCCAAACTGCGAATCCAACGTATCCAACTACTACAAGACAAACAGGCCTTGGACTGGTTGAAAGTACCCTCGGCTCAAGCCAACTTGATCCGTCAAATCACGATGGAATCAAAAGTTGATCTCGAAAGAATTTGGAAAGACAACCAAGCAGATCAAACCAATCTGGAAAAGAAAATACTTGCCTATCTAAAACAACTAGAAGCCAAGCTGCTAGTTCGCTTGAACACGACACAAGCCAAACAATGGATCGAAATACCGCTGTCTAAGTAAGCGTAGTAACTGAATTTCAAGCGAGAAGCGAGGATGAAGTGCAAAAAGTTGAACCACTAAGGCACGAAGACACAAAGAAGAAAGAACATAGAATGCCTCTCGGGTGCCACTGGCATCTTGCCAGTGTGAAGTGTGATTGAATCGGAAATTATGTAGATTTTTAACACCACTTGAACCGTAATGCTTCAATACAAAAGCTGTTGTGTGAAGTCGATTTGCAATTCAGCACTGGCAAAATGCCAGTGGCACACGCGAAGAAGAACCGCAATTACACTTCGGTCCTCGCTAACGCTTCGCGCTTAAAATTAAGTAAAAGATTTCTCACGCCAAGGCCCTAAGATACAAAAAATATGAGTTCATACTTTTCCTTCGTGTCTTCGTGGTAACCTCTCTTCCTACTTTTTCTTTCTTCGCGGCTTCGCGTGAGAAATATTTTTTGACAGGATGAACATGATTCACAGGATAAGATTTGAATTCACGCCATCTTGATCATCCTGTAAATCCTGTCTAAAGAACTGCTTTGATTTAAAGTCTATTTGCACTTTTTGTAATACAAATAAAAACCGGTCTAGCCGCAGATCGCTATGTGCGACCTCTTGTCGACTTCGTCGACCCTGGTTGCGAGCAACCAGGGCTACCCGATGATTTTTCTTCGCGATACGTTTGAGAATTTAAAATAAAAGCTACTTTTGCGCCGTGGCTACCGGTGGAGCCCAGGCCGGTACACCGGCCGCGTGTTCACTCAGAATTCGTAGCACTTCGTTGACCACTGCCGGTTGTTTGTTTAGGTTGCTGTGCATTGAACTGATGAGCACTTCGGTTTCGACCCCTGGCAGTCGGGCACTGGTTACAGGCACAACTCCATCGGAGGCTCCATCGTGAATTGACCAGTAACCATTGCCGACGATACTATGCAGGTGAACTTGTTCTGGTACTTCTAACTCGCGCATGCCGCGTAAGATCATGCTATCTGGATCTAACAAATCGACGGATGTTGGTATCCTCCGTCGAATTTCTTTACGGAACATGGCCGGGTTGAGTTCTAGCAGTTGTTTATGGGCTGCCTGTTCTTCTGGAGTTGTTGAATCGTTGGCCATGATTCGAGAAGCAGTCCGTCCGACAAATCTTCGTGCCCAAGAAGAACCTTGATGGGGCGTGCCAATAAATACAACGCGGTTGACATACTGCGACTTCTGAAAGAAGAAAGCCCGATGCAATAGGTTTGCGGTAGATTGTGGTGCTTGGAGTGTCTCATACGATTGAAAGGCCGCGTGCTGCCATAACGTGCGACCGCTGTCGACGACTTGCAGTTTAGCAATCAGCCCGCCCATGCTGTGCCCTACCAACACCATTTGCCGCAACGGGCGATCAAAGCCGGAAGGATCGGCTGCGTAGCAAGCTTGGTTTAACTGTTCGCGTAATGTGGCCGCCGACTCTAAAAAAGGTTTTTCGTAATCGTACTGAAAGGCCCAAATTTCATAGCGTTTTGATAACTCAGGGTACGCGTCTAACTCGTTGGCCATGGAAACCCAGGTATTCGATTCCGAAAGCAGGCCATGCACAAACACCACGGGTATTTTTCCGGGTTGATGGGGTTCCATCATGAATAGCCCAGGATTGGGTTTCGGCGGCTGATGGTGATGCAATGTCCCTTGCTTTTCAGGATCGGTCATGGTGAGCATATAGGCATAAGCGGCCGATGTGTCACTCGCCAAAGCGACCTCTTCACAGCGGAACTCTACCGTGGTGCGGACTTTGGGATTGAATAATTGCAAGCTGCCAGCGACTTGTTCGATGTGTCCTTCGGCGGCCATGGCTTCGTTGGTCGCATCAAACGCTTCTAGGTCTTCGCTAGGGCGAATAATGGCAGTCACTGCGAAAGGCAACTGGCGAGGCAGCCAGCGGTCATCTGGTTTTTTATTACGGACCACCACCATCGGCACACCCAGGCCGTGCCGCTTGTGTTTGGTCTTCAAGAATTTAGAAGAGTAGTGACCCACCACATGGTATTCGTTGAAATCATCGGCGGTCCACGGAAAGTCAACGTATTCAAGGGTCAGAATTCGATAGCCGCCATTGGCCGGAATTTTGAGGCCGACCTTGGGATCAATGTGGCCAGTGCAGGCGGCAATATGAACCAATCGAGCGGTTGCCGAATGATAGATTTCCCACGCGCGGCCAGTTTTGTACGAGATCACCTTTTCAGCCGGGGCATTCTCTAAGTATTTCCAGGCTAAGGAAAGAGCATCGAAATACATGTTCATGGCCGATTCATCAACATTGTCGTCGGCATCAACCGCCAATGCGTAATAGGTTTCAGCAATTTGCAACTGATCGACTTCGAGAGGAACGACTTCCTCAGCTAGTTCATCAACAACTGGTGAAACAAGCACAGAACTGCCAAAATCTGCCTCACTCGGGGCATCGAACACAAAGTGAACCGTCTCGTCCGATTCCTCTTCTTCTGTATCAACCACTGGAATCGGGATTCGCTCGGTTGAAACGGGAATTGACTCTTCAAGGATTGAATCTTGAAGTTCATTGTCTGTCTCTGAGTTACTGGCTACCGGCTCTAAGTCACTCGTGATCGGAACCAGCGTGGTTGTTGGCAGCAGCAGATCATCTTCTGCGGCACATAACCGAATGGGATAGCTGCGAGTATGTTGGGTGACTTGCAGCGTTTCGATAGAGATACAGTCTTCACATTCAAACCGATTCGGCTGTCGCAAGCGTAACAATGGTTCTCTGGGAAGCGCCGAGGCTTTCGGCTCGGCCATCTTCGGAGAGTACCAATAGGCCCGGCGTTTTAAACTGCACCCACTGCCCATGATTAGAATCAGCATGGCCGCAACGATTGCATAAGTGACAATCACCAAAGGCCGCGCAACAACAGTTCTAGCAAACAGGTACATGACAACGTCTCTGGGGAGGGAAGACGAAAAACTGAAGAAGTCTAACTCATCCCTAGAGTCAACGCAGAAACCGTTACCCGAAAAACCGGGAAATAATTACACCAGTGGTGCGATTGTAACGAGTATGCCAAACAATTAGTTGCTGGGTGCCATGCTTTTTGCCGTTAGGCATAAGCATGCTGTACATTTCACCTGTGCCACCCCGAAGCCGGATTCGTAAGAATTCGTATTATCGATATTGAGGGTTCTCTGAAGTCTAACGACTTCAGCTACGATTGATTCGACGACGGTTGACACTGACAAAAATTAACACAACCAACGGCCCTTTTTGGGTGGTACTGGCAATTTGCCCGTGAGAATTTCGTACCAACTTGTCCATTCAATTGCTTAAAACACTACGGCTCAATTTGTGCTAAAATCTACATGATCTAAGATCAAAATGCTGCACACACTGGCAGATAGCCAGTGGCACCCGGCGACAGACAGGATTGTGATGGAGCCTGGAACGAGACTCTATGGGGAGGCTAGATTGATGGAAACTCGTCGGATAATACTAGATCAAACCAACATTGGCCGTATAGACATAAGTGGTACTCGTCGTGGCAATAATCAGGGAGGCATCGACCTCAAGAAACTGTGGGAGTACGAAGCATGGGAACGAACACTATTTGGTCAGTAGCCTGAGTTCCACCCAAAAAAGGATTTGGAAATGAATGATACAAAAGCTGACTTGGTCGGTGGTCTCAATGACAGTTGTTTCGCATTCGCAAGCGAATCTCTTTCGACGTTATGTCGAATGATTGAAACAGAGACAGGCGAGAAGCCAACGATAGCAGACCTGTGCCAAGTCATAGCAGAATCGTTACGCTGTTGTCAGGGTGACCTATTGCGTGACGTGAATGTCCATGCCGTCGAAAAGCTCTCGGCCAAAGTCTCAACGAGAAAGAAAGTCACAGCGAAGCCTGGCGATGTCTTTGCAATTGCGGCGGTGGATGGTGGCTATTACCTCTTGATCTACATCACTTCTAATCGTTTCGGTGAAGCGTTTGGCGTTCTTGATGGCGTTTCCAAATTACCGCATGTACCAGCTGAAATCGCATCAACTCCGTTGATTCCTCCGCTCTACACAGGCAAGACCTTCGTAACCAATGGACGCTGGCGACGTATCGCAAGTCGAGAAGAACTCCTCACTCTGTTTCCTTCATCGCCTGATATCTTTCACAGTAAATCGGACAACCCTACGAACGATACCATTGGAGCGTACGGTAGCGCTGAGCTGGCGACAGGCGAATTGAGGGATTTGACGGAACCTGAATCGGAGAAAATCGGCCTCTCCAAGGGCACTTACCAGCAGGTCTTGCTTGAGGAACAGGTAGAGGCACTATTGAGAAGAGTTCTTGGCTGAATTGGCACTACGCTTCAACGACGGATGACACTGACAAAAACTAACACAACCAACGGCCCTTTTTGGGTGGCACTGGCTATTTGCCAGTGAGAATTTCGTATCAACTCGTCCATTCAATTTCTTGAAACACAACGGACCAACTTGTGCTAAAATCTACATGATCTAAGATCAAATGCTGCACACACTGGCAGATAGCCAATGGCACCCGGCGTTCTTTTCATTCTTAGGTTGATTCGAACAACAACAAATCAATGAGCAATCAAAACGATGAAAATACAGATCACCACCCTACTCGTATTCCTTTTATCCGCGTTCAACGCAACGGCTCAGGATGACAGGGCGGAACCTTTCACCATCGCGGTTTTGCCTGACACCCAGTTCTATTGCGACACTCGACTCAAGCTATCCAGCAAGTGGGGCAACGGAGACCTGCGCCGCTACTTTTTCGCGCAAACCCGCTGGGTGCGTGATAATAGGGAGCGACTCAACATCGCCATTCTTGTCCACGAAGGAGATATCGTGCAGGCGGACGCCCTCGAGGAATGGGCAATCGCAAAGGAAGCAATGTCGATATTGGACGGTAAAGTTCCCTATTGCATGTGCCTGGGAAACCATGACATGGGCTTTGAGAAGGCGGACAATAAGTATGGCGGCAATATCGGCGTCAACCGGACAACACAATTCAACAAGTACTTTCCTCGCGAAAAGTTCGCAAAACGTCGCGAGTTTGGCGGCACCTTCGATCCGGATCGCCATGACAATTCCTGGTACCACTTCGAGGCCACAGGGATGAAGTTTCTTATTGTAGCTCTTGAATACAATCCACGCGACGAAGTTCTGGATTGGGCGAACACAATAGTTGCCGAGCATCCTGACCACCGTGTCATTGCCCTGACGCACTCCTACCTGAAGGGAAACAAGACGAGAACCACCAACAAGCTGAAACTCAAAGGCAACAACGGCGAGCAGATGTGGCAAAAGTTCGTCAAGAAGCACAGGAACATCTTCATGGTTCTCTGCGGTCACTTCAGTGGAGAGGCGGTTCTCACTTCCACCGGAGATCACGGCAACCAGGTTCACCAGGTTTTGAGCGACTATCAGGGACTTAATAATGGGGGAGAATCATGGCTGCGTTACATGGTCTTTCAACCAGAGGCGAACAAGATCGGCATCTACACCTACAGCCCAGCACTCGACAAATTCAAAAACGGCCCTTCCAGCAGGTTCGACCTGGACTATCCGATGGCACTGCCTCCCTTTACTGTTCCTGGAACCACAACGGGTGACACTGACAAGAATTAACACAACTAACAGCCTTTTTCGGGTGGCACTGGCATTTTGCCAGTGAGAATCTCGTACCAACTCGTCCATTCAATTTCTTGAAGCACAACGGATCAATTTGCGCTAAAATCTACATGATCTAAGATCAAAATGCTGCACACACTTGCAGATAGCCAGTGGCACCCGACGTAATGTTAAACTCGCCAACATTAGGAGCTTGGAAATGTTTCAAGTTCAAGCCATATGGGAAATATCGGTTTACAGACGCATAAGCAGCGTCACTTTTGGAAGCCGCAGAGCCGGGCGTTAGCATAGGAGATATGATGAAGAAAACAATTCGCACAATTACTGCTATCGGAATGCTGTTCGCTGTTGGGCTGGCTTTTGTAACGCCCCTGCACGCACAAAGCGAAGAATCCAGCGTGAAGGTCATGTCTTACAATATCTATCGCGGCGGTACTATGCGTAGGCAACCCTTGTCCCAAACCGCCAAGGTTATTCAGGAGGCAAAGGCAGATATTGTCGGCGTTCAGGAAACGCGTTCCCCTAGCGGCGTTAATGCGGAGAAGTTGGCCCAGTTGCTGGGCTGGAATCACTATGTGAACCCTAGGAATAGGGTCATCTTAACACGCTATGAGATTGTCGAGGAGAAGAGAGATGGCATCAAGGTCAAACTGCCTTCGGGCCAGGAAGCCTACATCTTCAACCTGCACCTACCATCAAACCCTTATCAGCCCTATCAGCTTTTGAGCATTAAACCAAAGTGGCATAAACACTGGGATACTCCTTTCATCAAGACCGAAGCCGAGGCGATTGCCAGCGCAAGAAAGGCCCGCGGCGGGGAGATTTCAGCGCTTCTCAATCAGATTCGTTCTCTCCCCGACAAAGAGACTCCTGTTTTTGTGGTTGGCGATTTTAACGAACCGTCACACCTTGACTGGACCGAAAAAGCGGCCCAGTCCGGTCGCCACCCGATGAAAGTGGAGTATCCCAACTCCAAGGAGATGGCTAAAGCCGGCTTTACCGATGCCTATCGCACGGTCTATCCCGACGAGATGAAAAATCCGGGCTTCACCTGGTCGCCCATGTACAAGACGGATGACCCTACGACTCACCATGATCGTATCGACTTTGTTTACTTCAAAGGCAAAGGCGTAAAAGTGAATGGAGCAAAGATCGTCGGGGAAAGCAAAGAGAATGCAGACATTGTTGTGACGCCCTATCCATCTGACCATCGTGCAGTACTTGCGACGTTCATACTACACAATCAACCAAGCTCAGAGAAGCTAGATGCTAACAATCCGGATGCAGACGGCGGCAAATAGCTGGGTGCCATGTTTTCGCCGGTTAGGCGTAAGCATATTTTTTAATAATAAGTGAAGTCACGGCTTCAAGGATTCGACGGTTGACACTGACAAGAATTAACACAACCAACAGCCTTTTTTGGGTGGCACTTGCTATTTGCCAGTGAGAATTTCGTATCAACTCGTCCATTCAAGTTCTTGAAACACAACGGCTCAATGTGTGCTAAAATCTACATGATCTAAGATCAATTGCTGCACACACTGGCAGATAGCCAGTGGCACCCGGCGACATACGGTTTGCTCTTTTTGACGTCATCTGAAATAACCAAAGTATCTAAGACGTGCCGTTGAAGTGCCCTTACTTTTGATAGGGGATGCTTGGGAAATGATTTATCGTATTCTTCATTATCTGCCGCGACTCTGATGATTGGACTATTTCGCATTTGCTCAAATGAATCTTCCATGTTCTCGACTCCGACGAGTTCTTTATCTTCATCTGGTTTTTCGCCAAGAATTACAGACACCGCTGCCTCACGACCACCTGTAGTTCCAGTTTCAGCTGAATCTATAGTTATCTCAAATGAGAAATCTCGATACAGAATAATAAGCCTGACACCAAAGTGGAGACTTGTATCTTCTGGATTAGGTGACCGACCTTTGAAAACTCCTATTATGACGTTGACTCCATCTATCTTATCGAAATCGACAGATATAATTGCTCCAAAACCTTTTTGGGATTCCTCACCAAAGAACCGACGTGCCGCCTCAAGGTTTGTGAAATCAAATGGATAGACTGGTGCCCAGTGAAGGTAGCGAAACATAATTAGTTCTGAATTCGGAGTTGACCAGTATCGGAGATTCTTTGACTCATGCTGTAGCTCCCAATCCAAAGTACCAAAAGTTATCGAATCAAGCGTTATTCTATTTTTAAACCAGAATGCCATTTATGTGCCTTATGCTGGAAACTCATCTGCTTGCTTTAGAGCCTGGGTGCCATGCTTTTTGCCGATTAGGCATAAGCATGTTATTGCGGAAAAGTGTCACCCGCCTTGAGGTTCCCATAATAAGAATTCCAAAACATGCCCACGCGAAAGCGCGAGGGCATGGCACCATGGATCTTTTTCGACTGCTACGGCTTACTCTTAATTTGAGCCTGAAGCTGCTTGAGCTGAGCCTTTAAGAAAGCCACTTCCGCTTCGAGTTCTGACACACGTTGGATCAATTGGCTATCGCGAGGGACACCACCAGCGATGGGAGCAACACCAAATCGTTCAAAAGCACGTTCGGCCAATCGCAATACAGGCGGTCTGCCGTTATCTGGAACTGGTGCCGCTAGTGGCGGGTTGTACGCTCCGATGACATTGGATGCTTGCCCATCCATTCGCAGTTGGGCACTGTGCAGACGATTACCGACATAGAAATTGACATCAACTTCTTTATCTGTCCGGGCATTCTGCACCATGTTGACCAGTTCAACCGGGTCATCAACGCGACGACCATCGAACGACACAATCACGGCACCTACTGGAATTCCGGCTCTGTCGGCAACGGAGTCTGGCGAAACAAATTCCACCACGGTTCCTCGGCGAACTGCCAACCCGTATTGTTGACGATGGGCTTCGGTTAATGGAACAACGCGAACGCCCAGCTTCGCACGGGGAGCCACAGGCTTCGGTTCTACACCCAGCGGGTCAAGCGGGTTCGGCGTAACAGGCGGTGGCAGCGTATTGGCGACCGGCGGCGGAAGCACTGCGGCCGGTTTGCGTGGTTGCCCTAGTGTGACTTCCGAAGCTTCGACGGCAGTTCCACGCATTACGGTAAAGCCAACTTTATCGCCCGGCTTTTTTTTGCTCATCACGGTGGCCAGGTGTTCCAAATTTTTGATGACCACGCCATCCACTCTTTGGAGCGTATCGCCAGCACGCAGGCCCGCTTGTTCCGCAGGGCCATCAGGGTTCACCTTGATTACCGTGACGCCTGACTCGGCATCTTTGATGTCATCGATTACCGCGCCTAAGTAGCCAGCCTTGGGCGCCGACTCAACAGGCACCGGCACCGGTTTGGTTTCTTCGGTTGTTTGCGGCGGTGCGAAGAGTTTTTCCAATCTCTCTAAAGCACTTTGCGCAGAAACAGAACCACAGAAAAACAAACCCAAAACAATTGCCACGAATACTCTTCTCATCGGTCGCTACCTTCAAACTGTTGTGATCAATACATACCCTCAACTGGTATTGTGCCCCATCTTACGTTTAAAGGGAACAGAGGATTTGACAAGTTTCTGGGGATACTTGCCGATGACAGGCCCCCGCTGCATGCGGTATGCTAGTGGAATGACACAAAATACCAGCGAATCACTCACCATTTTCCCGGTGAAACCCGATCAATATGCGGCTGCCCTCTATTTGGTGCTCGGCGCCGCCAATAGTTCCTCGAATGCAACTCAAATCGCATCGATGATGGCCGCCCAGCGACTCGGGAAAATCGATTTCACCGGACTCTTGGGTGCATTTCGAGGTCAAAAACTGGTCGGCGCAGCCTGGGCCACTGTGCAAGCGGGCAAAGTGGCCTCGCTTTGGCCAGCCGAAATTCTGGAATCAGAACCCGAAGCAACCGCCACACAATTACATCAGGCGGCGATTGAGTTTCTAGAACCACAAGATCTAAGCATGGTACAAGCACTCGTTGACCCGAGCAGGCAAACCGCATTGACCCGGCTTCAGCAGAGTGGGCTCAATTACATTACCGATCTGTGCTTCATGCTGGCACTGGCCGAAGGTTTTCCTGAACAACTGCCTGAGTCGCAACTTCAGTTCACTCCTTATTCAGAAATCGACGAAGCGGAGTTTGCTCAACTCGTAGCGGCCACGTACCCTGGCAGTGCCGATTGCCCGGAACTCGATGGCAAGCGGAATATCAACGACACACTAACCGGCTACCAAGCTTCCGGCCAGTTTGACCCAAATCTATGGTTTGCTGTTTCCGCTGGAACAAAACAAGTTGGTTGTTTGCTGCTGGCCCCTTACGCGGAATCGAATCAAACCGAACTAGTCTACTGCGGCATCTTACCAGAAGCCCGCGGCCAACAATTCGGCAAACAGATGGTTCACTTCGCCCAATACCAAACTAAACGCCAAAGTCACAATCGCTTGGTGCTGGCGGTCGATCAACGCAACACACCCGCGATTAATATCTACGACGACTGTGGTTTCGTTACGTTTGAAATGAAAAGTGCGTTGGCGCGATTTTTTTGAATGAAAATAATCAGGAAGTGCAAGCTCAATCACTCACAAAGGATTAATCAGATGAACACAAGTCAACGAATCGCCTTTTCATTATGCGTGAGTTTATTTCTATGTGGCTTCGCAGCTGGGGCTGACGCGAAGAAGGCGGACTGGGGCATTCAAATCGTTCCGCCCAAAAGCGAGAGCGTATATGGTTCCACGATTCGCCTGCGTGAACCTTTTCATGTTGTGCTGACGAATACCTCTGGCAAAAAACTAAATGTCTGGCGTGAATGGTGTAGCTGGGGTTACTATAACCTGACTTTTGAAATCCAATTGAAAGATGGAAAAAAATATGAAATTACCAAGCGGCCAGCAACTTGGACAAGAAATGGTCCTGATGCCTATTTCGTCAAAAAAGGAGCACACTTCGTTTATACCATTCGTTTCGCTGACGATATCTGGCAAGGTATTCCAGACAACGTGCAAAGCCATATCGTGAAAATTAAAGCCCTCTATAAGATTGAAAAAGATGATGAAACCAAAGAGTTCAACGTCTGGACTGGTAATGTAGAATCCGAGGTGATTGAAGTTCATTTATACTAGTGGATTTTCAAAAATCGCTAGGCCGAGTTTTGAAATGTCGATACTTTGGGACGCTCATTGGATTGAATATACCTTGCATTTGGTTACAGAAAATTTGTTGTGCATCCACAAAAAAAGCCTTGCAAGTTATTATCTTGCAAGGCTTTAAATCAATGGGCCGTATTGGACTTGAACCAACGACCCCCACAATGTCAACGTGGTGTACTGTGCTTAAAACACTGGAATAACGCGATTTATTTCTTTCGGTGATACCTTTTATGTACTTTTTAGTGCAAAAAAGGTATCACCGAAGGTATCTCAAGTTAAAAACAAAAAGTGGATCAATGGCCCGCACATACAAGCTAACGTGGCAAGCAGGATCTGAGGCCCGACCTGGTCGTTGGAAAAAAAAGTATAAGAGTAAGATCTGCTACTTTGATGGCGGAAAAGGCAAGACAGATCGAGTTGCATACGAAATGGCTCTCGCTGAATGGGAACGAAAAAAGATTCAACTTGAAGCTGACATGCGTAGGCCCTTGCAAGCAGAATACGAAGCAGCAATCCATGAGTGGGACTTGGTGTTAACCTGGAGCAGGAAAAACCAGGAGGAAGAAATGGCAGATCTTGCTGCTTCCAAGGTGATGTTACTTCAACAAGCAACTGAGAGAACAAACCCTCCGGCATTGCGAAAGGAAGATCTATTAGAAGGGCAATTTAATCGTGATGTACAAGAGCCAGGGTGGGAAGAGTTCTTCAAAGCTATCGCGAGCATGACTAAACCAGATCTGGATTTCCATTCGCGATCAAGTAGCAGTAATAAGAATCAAGAAGGTTCCGAAATAAGCGCTGCGAAACCCGAGTCTCAGCACAAGGGAAGGACAGTGGTCGTTCCTCTTCAAGATGGTTTCTATGATTTTGATCAATACAAGAGAAAGCAATTGATATGGCAAGATCGGATTGCAGTGATGACAAGAAGCTTAATCTCTGAGGAGAACACCGTTGCGGCACAAATCAAACAGTTTTTGTTGACAAAGCATGATAGATCAGTCGGGCGTCAGGAAAACATTCGTCACCAGATGGATACTTTTGCAAAATGGATCGGCGGACAGAGTCAAGTTACCGACATCGGAAGTAAAGAGCTTCAAAATTACCATCAGATGCTAACTGATAAAGTTCGGTCAGAAACTAAATTCTCCACCACCACCACTGCGGGAGAGTATATGGCTACTGTCAAGTCATTCGTCCATTGGCTGTGGATTACAGAGCAAATCCCTACTCAGCCTAGAGTGCTTGACGGGAAGTCAAGTGTGTTGGAGTTTCGTAAATCTTCTTCAGAGATTATCGTTTTTACAAATGAAGAGATCAGGCTATTACTTTCGAGTGCGTTGGATCGAAGTCGCCTCTTTATTCTATTAATGCTTAACTGTGGAATGACTCAAAAGGACATTGCTGACTTAAAGCAATCTGAGGTAGATTGGACTGCTGGCCGAATCACTAGAAAACGTTCAAAAACGAGCAATCATCAAAACGTCCCGATTGTCTCCTATCTTTTATGGGATGACACCCGGGTATTACTAGAGAAGGAGCAATCCAGCAGTAATACTGAACTCGTTCTTCTCAATAAAAACGGTAGCCCGCTTCGCCATGAAGAACAGGACGAAAATGGGAAGTATAAGAAGAGCGATAATATTAGAAGTGCCTATGAGCGATTACGGCGATCCTTAGGCTTAACAAAGACTCTAAAATCACTTAAGAAGACATCTGCAACGCTCATTGCAGGTCATGCTGATTATCGAGGCCTGGAAGACTTGTTCCTCGGTCATGCACCTCGAAAGATGTCTGATCGACATTATGCCAAAGCCCCACAAGCACTTCTCGACAATGCTGTCGCATGGTTGGGAGAAGCGTATCAAATTTCAGATATACTGTCGAAGAAAAAAACAGCCGTGGCCACTGCTAAAGCATGACCACGGCCTCGGTCGAAACATTACGATTCTTCGGAAAATCGTAAGAGCGGAGCCCTTCCGTCCCTTAACCTACATGGGTATTACTTCCATAGATCTGGTCATACTTCCCTACAGCAGTCTGCAAGGCAGTCTCCCAGGTGATCCAGGACGTGTGCCACAACTCCTCTAGCACGGCTAGGGAGAAGGACTCACGTAGGCCTAACTCGGCGGCAATTGCACCGATCTCGGGTAAAAGGTTCCTCTCAGTACAGAAGACAGGGCCCATGACGGCTATCCAACCCTTGAGCCGCTTACCTAAACGAGCTGCATGATCAACATTGTCGACCAAGATGCCAATTCGGGATTTTTTGTTGAAACGAATCTGCTTGGATAAAACCGGGGTCAGTAGATTTCGATCTTGCTTGGTAAGCCCTGAAGCGATGGATACAATGAGGTCGTTACGGACAGTATGCTCCCATAGTTCTTGGCGTTTTAACTGCCAGGGATTTCTAGGGAACTGTTTCAGGGGATCGTAATGAAAGAAGCGATTAAAAAGCACTTGGACCGGACGTTCTACTTTACCTGGTACAGGAATCGAAATGCGATTTGTACCAAACAGTGCCAGCAGCTGATGCTTGAAGTAAGTAACGATTTTCTTATTCCGAGGCAGGAAACCATCAAAACGTGCCTTATGGGCTGCATTGATCGTTTCTTTGCCGAAATAATTGGCCAACATCTCATCGGGATTGAGTGAAAACAGTAGATCCCTACGCTCAATCCCAATAAATCCTTGGGCTAATTGAGTGTAGGTGCCAATGATCACCCGGCTAGAACTTTTGAGGTTTGTGCCGCTTGTGGCAACGGACACGACTCTCGCATGCAATAGCTTGACTATTTGATTGCGTAATTTCCAAGCATCAGTCTTTCGTGTTACAGCGACCAGTATCGACTTATTGGGGAAAGCATAAGCGATTTGAGCCAGTATGCGGGCAACATTAGCCAATTTAGGAGCATGAAGAATAATTCCTCTCTCATGCCGCTGCATGAAACCGAGTACCGCCTCGTCTGGCTCCTCGAACAAATCGTATGGAAAATAGCGAGGCCCTTTCAAGGAAGAGCGGTTTTTGTTCTTAAACTGAACCTGAACGCCATTTCGCTTCAATTGCTGCACAACAAGTGGAGCTAAGCCAGCATAGCAACTAGAAATCGGGGTGCCAGCGTTGTCCTCCTGCTCGAAAATCAGCGGGAATAGGCCACAGACAACTTGGCCAGCATGCGGGCCATTTGTGAAGGGTTGGTGGCGTTTGGTGTAAATCTGGAAAGATAATTCAGGCTGAGCGGGCTCGATCACACACTTTTGGCTTACCAATGACACGGTTACCGTTTGGTTAGACTTCGGTTGAGTATCTAATTGGGGCGACATCTGGGGATTCTTCTTTTGAAGGGTGTTTTATGCTGGAGGAATTATTGCCTTGACGACTCACAAAACAAGTATGCAATCTTGTAAATGTAAAGATTTATTCAACTGGCAATTGATTATTGATGAGAGCCGGTAAAACGGCAAGAGAAAAATAATCTAGTGATGGTTTGTCGCTAGTTGTAATCAGCAATCCATCTACTGGACCCTTTGGTGTTTGCAGTCACGCTGAATCTTGCCTTAACTCAAGCCAGCGTCTGCCAGTCTTTGATCAAAGGCAAGCGTGGTTCTGATGCAATTGTTTGAACGAAAAAGAGAAATTCAAAAGCCATTCTAGGACGTGGAGTCAGCAGCGATGTCCGAGCAACTCCGGATTGCATACCAAAGATATTTCGACCTGCAAAATAGCTATCTTTGGTATAGGGCCTGCATACCAAAGATCTTTGGTAATAATACCCTTACGGGTAGTCGAGTTTACGCCATCGACATTCCCAGAAAGAAAAAAGAAAACAAGAAAACATCATCGTTCGTGGGAGGTCGATCAAATCCGCGACTTTCCCCCCACGGCTTGGCTACGCCAACCCTGTGGGGGCATCGCCATGGGGAGTCATGGATTGATCTCCCAAACGAATATCAAAAAAAGCACATCGCTGAACACGAGAGCTCCAAATCGACCACTGATGACATCCCTGCTGTCGTGAGTATCAAAAACCTCTCGAACGCATGTACACACTCACACACCGCTGACCTCGTAGATCTGGCTGCAACTGGAGAACTGTGCCGCGGCGTCACTGACGGTGCCAAATTTCCAACCTGAGAAGGCCTGCAACTCATCGCTGAAAGGTAAACAGGGGCCAGGTGCGGCTATTTGCTGTTTTGAAGGTCTCGGTAAGCTGATTTAGGAGACTAGATCAGCCGATCACAGTCGGCAGTCTATTGTGTGATTCCTGCTAATAAAAACTGATACGTTCAGAACCGTGATTTATTCAACGAGAAGGAGTCCGACTGCTGCCCTTATCTTGCGTACAAAGGATACGCTCAATTCACAGAAAACGGCCTTGAAAGATAGATTGCATTTCTGTGATTGTAAACTGTGGTGGCGTTTTAAGATCACGCTGGTTAACAGACTGTTCCGCTGAGTTGAATAACGGTCATTATTAGCACTGCTCCTATTATAAATCAGCGGAACCATGTTACGAAGGTCAGTGCTGTTTGTTGAGAGTGCAAAATTCCTGTTTCTTCTTAATAACGGTTGAAAAGTGCAGCGCCCAGGGCGTTTCCCCAGGGAAAACCAGGAAAACCGTGTTTCCAGGAAGAAGATCTTCAAGGTAACTCAGTGCCTAAAGCTCTAAGCAGTGGCCGCTGACACTACTGGATGCAGCATCGTTTTCAGCTAACTGTCATAAGTTGATTGTTACAAAGTGGTTTCCCCTGTTGAAAAGCGGGAACCAGACTTCAGCAGTGCAACAACTTATAAAACGAACGCTATTCTGCGAGCACATACGCTGATTGACGTGTGATCGGTCCTCTTTTTGAGATTACCGAGACGTAAGACGCTTGCACTTCTTCGCGGCAATGTTCACATCACAAACCACCGGGTAACGCCACTCTGGCAGACGAATTTGCCAGCCTGTTTTTTCAGCGATGAAGAGTTTGGCAGGACCAAACACCGGTGGCGCGAGTCGTAAACGAGTGCAAGCGGATTGAATGGCAATTGGGTCACGGACTTCGGTCTGGATCTGCACAATATGTGACATGTTGTTCTCCTAAATGAATGTTGAGAATAAGTGAGGAAGACGACCAGCGACTCCCAAGAAACTAACACAGCCCTGCAATCTTCAGTTCAACTGAGAATTACAAGGCCGAAAGTCCACTAGTCATAACTAATGGATCCCTCAGTTAGTTATGCCACGTTTTCTGGCTGGATTTAGATCAATGCAAATGGCAAGTTGTGATTTTTCAGGTGCTTAAAGTAGCGTGAGTTTGAGTGATGAGCTTAGTCTCCCGCTACTTAGTCTTTGGCTTAAACCGACTTGCTAAGATGCCCATCCTTTGGAAGTAGATGTTATTCAATCGTAGTTAATTAGATGGTGACTGAACTTCAACCTAAGACATGAGCTGACGATTCTTGAGAGTCTCACCATTTTGATAATCCAGTTCACAAAGAACAGTCCTTTTGGGAAATGTGTCTAATTGGCACACTGTCTGAGAACAGTCTATCGAATCAAGCAAATCACAATCGTGTAAGTCGTGATTGGTTCAGCATTTACCTTAGAAATAGCTATGGCAGTTATGACTTTTATTAAGTAAAAACGACATAAGTTGCTATTACTTCGGAGTTTATTTAGTTTTTACTCAGCATCAATAAGTTCCATATTTTCTTTAATTATTTGGATTATTTCTTTGCTAAACAATTGCATCTTGAACATTTACCCTCTAAATTGCTAGGCATGACAATCTGATTTGGTGACATTGTTGGATCAATAACTTTGATCATTATAGCCAGTTCAATTTGCCTTGTCTAACTCTTGTCTACATTGTTTTCCCCCTGGATTTACGGATAAGCCATCATGCGCATGCCGATTCGCTCCTGGAAGAATACCCTCTCTAAGCTTGGTCTAAAGCTAGTTGAAAAGAAGCCCACCCGAACGAAGAGAAAACCAAGGCATCATCAGATTGAATCGCTGGAAGCGAAGCAGTTGTTGGTGGCTGATCTTTTTGAGTCGGAAGACAACGATACGATTAGCACCGCTGATATCGCTTCTCCGACTGCTGGAACCGAGTACCTGATTGAAGGTTACTTGGGCGATGGAAGTTACTCAAACGATGTTGACCTTTATCAGTTCACGTTGGCAGCCGGACAGTCGATTAATGCTGACCTTGATGGTTACCATCTAGATGATGGCAGCTATCCTTCATCTGCCCCGTATACCTATTTACGGTTGTTCGACTCAGGCGGCACCGAAGTTGATACTTCCTATATGTGGACTGACACCGATCCTGATTCTGGCTACACCGACGATCCAGTGTTGGATTACACCTCGGTATTAGGGGGCACTTATTACTTGGGCGTGTCTGACGAGTACGACGATTCTTACGATCCAACCACTGCCGATAGCGGGTACGGTGGTTCTTATCCTGGCGACTATGAACTGCAAGTCAATTTGACTAGTGTTACACCTTTGCCTGAAATCACGGTCGAAGATGCCAACGACGTCGTGCTGGTTGATGGTACAAGCACGATTGATTTCAGTAGCACAACCACTGGCACTTCGGTCAGCCATACTTTTGAAGTTCGCAACGATGGTACGGCAGATTTAACGCTCGGCACGCCTACTGTTCCAACTGGATTTACACTTACCAGCGGTCCTGGATTAACCACACTTACTTCAGGCAGTAGTACAACCTTTACCGTTCAACTAGATGCTGCTACGGCTGGTTCGTACAGCGGTAATGTCAGTTTCACAAACAATGATGCCGATGAAAATCCGTTTGATTTTACGGTTAGTGGAACGGTCACGGCTCCTGTTGATTTAAACGAGAGTGAAGACAACGACACGATCAGTACTGCGGATGTGGCTTCTCCAACTGCTGGAACCGAGTATTTGATTGAAGGTTACTTGGGAGACGGAAGTTACTCAAATGATGTTGACTTGTATCAGTTCACGTTGGTAGCCGGTCAATCGATTGAGGCCGATCTTGATGGGTATCATTTAGATGATGGCAGCTATCCTTCATCTGCCCCGTATACCTATTTACGGTTGTTCGACTCAGGCGGCACCGAAGTTGATACTTCCTATATGTGGACTGACACCGATCCTGATTCTAGCTACACGGATGACCCGGTGTTGGATTACACCTCAATCTTGGGCGGCACGTACTACTTGGGCGTGTCCGATGAGTACGACGATTCGTATGATCCAACTACTGCCGATAGTGGCTACGGTGGTTCTTATCCTGGTGACTACGAACTGCAAGTCAACTTGACCAGTGTTACGCCTTTGCCTGAAATCACGGTCGAAGATGCCAATGACACCGTGTTGGTCGATGGTACAAGCACGTTCAATTTCAGTAGCACGACTACCGGCACTTCGGTAAGTCACACTTTTGAAATTCGCAACGATGGCACAGCAGATTTAACGCTCGGCACGCCAACCGTTCCGACTGGCTTTACACTGAGTAGTGGGCCAAGTTTGTCAACGCTTATATCGGGAGCAAGTACAACTTTTACCGTTCAACTTGATGCCACCGCCGCCGGTTCGTATAGTGGCACGGTTAGCTTTACCAATAACGACAGCGATGAAAATCCGTTTGATTTTGATGTGAGTGGAACAGTTACGGAACCAGCACTCTCGATTAATGACATTTCAGTCGATGAAACTGCTGGAACGGCAACTTTCACCGTGACACTTAGCCCAACTAGTGCCAATACAGTCACCGTTGACTACACGACTGCCGACGACTCAGCTAATGCCAGCAGTGATTATACACTCACGTCAGGCACGCTCACGTTTTTGACGGGTGAATCGAGTAAAACTATCACGGTTCCGATTCTTGATGATAGTCTCGTGGAAGCAGATGAATCATTTACGGTGACTCTCACAAACGCAGTGAATGCCTCGCTTGCTGACGACCAAGGGATCGGCACGATTGACAGTGAAGACTTGCCACCCGCCGATGTTCCAGGCGATGACTTGGCAGGTGCCCAAGTGGTGACACTTGTTGATAGTGTTGTGACCGAACTTTCGGCCAATATCGGAGATGGCAGCTACACCGGTGCCGATGTCGACTTGTTCCAAGTCTCGTTGACCGCTGGCCAGACGCTCACGATTGATGTCGACGCCTATTACGATGACAACGGAGTAAACCTTAGTTACCTGGATAGTTTCTTGCGAGTGTTTGACAGCTCTGGCACTGAACTCACAACCAACGACGATGCTCAAAGTGCCAACGATTTCGCCAATCTTTACGACAGTTATCTATCGTTTGTGGCACCTAGCACCGGCACTTTTTATATCGGCGTTTCGGCCTTCGGTAACTCGGCCTACGATCCGACCACCGCTGGTACTGGAAACGCTACCACCACAGGTAACTATAAACTGCAATTGTTGGTCGATGTCCCACCAGGACCAGCACTTTCGCTGAGTGATACGTCGGTGGATGAAGATGCAGGAACGGCCTCATTCACGGTCACGCTTGATCCGGTGAGTGCGAATACGGTCACGGTCGATTATACAACCGCAGACACAACGGCCATCGCAGGGAGCGATTACACACTCACTTCCGGCACGCTGACATTCTTGGCAGGCGAATCGAGTAAGACGATCAC
The DNA here is from genome assembly GCA_002733575.1 of Blastopirellula sp. Classification (GTDB taxonomy): domain Bacteria; phylum Planctomycetota; class Planctomycetia; order Pirellulales; family Pirellulaceae. Next base: position 21,970 of record NVWB01000050.1, read on the forward strand.
GGTGCCAATTTTAGATGACAGCACCAACGAATCGGATGAAACTTTTACGGTCACGCTCTCCAACGTATCCAATGCCACATTAGCCGATGATCAAGGCACCGGCACAATTGTCAACGAAGATTTGCCACCTGCCGATGTGCCGGGCGATGATCTCACAGGTGCCCAGCAAGTTAGTTTAACCGTTGGTGTGCAAACCGAAATTGATGCCACGATTGGCGATGGTTCGTATGTGAATGCCGATGTGGATCTGTATGAAGTCACACTAACCGCAGGTCAAACCATCACGGTTGATATTGATGCCTATACCGACGACAGTGGCACGAATGTCAGTAGTCTCAATAGCTATCTGCGATTGTTTGATAGTTCAGGATCGATCAAAGCTTCTAATAGCAACGCCACCAGTAGCAATGATTATGCGAGTAACTCGCTCGACAGTTATCTGTCGTTTGTCGTTCCCACAACAGGCGCGTATTATTTGGGCGTTTCGGCAGATTCTTACAATATCAGCTATGATCCCAATACAAGTGGAACTGGTAGCACAGGCGGAACCACCGGCAGTTACAAATTACAACTGCTCTTGTCAGACCCTCCTGGTCCGACAATCAGCATCAGCGATGCAGCGGCTGCGGAAGATGTGGGTACGGCCACATTCACCGTCACACTCGATGCGGCAAGTGCGAGCACGGTTACGGTTGATTACACAACCGTCGATGGCACGGCGACCGCAGGAACCGATTATACGCTTACTTCGGGCACCTTAACATTCTTGGCAGGTGAGACGAGTAAAACCATCTCTGTGCCCGTTACCGATGATGGAGTGACTGAAAGCCAAGAGGCGTTTACGGTTTCGTTATCGAATCCATCGGGTGGGAATATTGCCGATGCGACTGGGGACGGAACGATTGTAGATGCCGTACCTGCGAATGTGGCACCCACCGTGTCTGCTGCAATTGCCGATACGACAGTGACTGAAGATAGTGCGACTTATACACTCAATTTAGCGACCGTTTTTGCGGATGCCAATATCGCTTACGGTGATACGCTTACTTATTCAATTACTGCTAATAGCGACACCACGATTGCCGCAGTTTCTGTTAGTGGTGATGCACTGATCGTCACGCCCACGGAAAATCAAAACGGTAGTTCGACTATCACCATTCGAGCAACCGACTCAGCAAGCCTGTATGTGGAAGATACTTTCTTGCTCACAGTCTCTGCTGAGAATGATACACCAACGCTGGAGAATTATTTCATTGATCACTTTATCGAGATGGACAACTCGGACATTGTGATCGATCTGGCAACGTACTTCGATGATGTTGATCTGCTCTTGGAGGGCGATAGCCTCACGTATTCGGTCACCAACGATAACGGAACTTTAGTCACCGCCACCGAACTCAATGGCGAACTAACGCTCGCTTTCACAGCGGCCACTTACGGTGACGCGGGACTGGTGGTTCGAGCAACCGACACCAGTGGTGCGTTTGTGGAAGATACATTTCACACGTATGTTTCTCGGTCGAACGCGACCCCTACGGTAGCTGCACCGGTTGGAACACTGAATTCCACCGAAGGTGATCCACTGACGATCTTGGATCTGTCGACGATTTTTGCCGATACCGATATTGCAACTTTCGCAGGTGATGAATCGCTCCGCTTTCATTTGCTCGAAAACAGCAATGATCTCGTAGCGACCGATCTGTCTGTGATTTCGGCCTTTACAATGGGGGAAGACTTGTATTTGGTCGCAAGTGAAAATTCACATGGACAATCAACTATTAAAGTTCGGGCCGTTGATCAGTTCGGCGAGTTTGTCGAAGAGACATTTACGGTGGTCATCTCCGCAGTCAACGATACACCAACAATTGTAGAAACTCCAGCTGATGTTTCTGTCGAAATGAACAGCGCTGATACCGTCCTCGATTTAAGCACAATGTTTGACGATGTCGATATCGTGACCGATGCCGATGTCGTTACGATTTCCGTCGAAAGTGTTTCTGACCCAACCTTACTGACTGCCTCGATTACTGGCACAGATTTGACACTCGATTACCTGACAGATCAATATGGCAGTTCCACGGTCACCATTCGAGCGACCGATATTGCAGGAGCTTATGTCGAACATTTCCTGAATGTTGCTGTGGCCTATAGTATCTCGGCACCTACGGTCACTTCGGCGATTGCTGATATTACGGTTTCCGAAGATGGCACACTCACGGCGATTGATTTATCGACCGTGTTTGACGATGCCGATATTTTGGCCAACAGCGATGCACTCAGCTACAGCTTCGCTGTCGATCTTCCTGGACTGTTGACAGGCGATGTTACCGGCGACCAACTGCAACTGACGCTGGTGCCTGATGCGTTTGGTGTGGCAACTGTCACGGTAACCGCTACCGATCTCGCAGGTCTCAGAGTCACAGATGTGTTTACCGTGACGATCAGTTCGGTCAACGATGCACCAACAGTTGCCATTGGCTTAGGTTCACTCAGTTACACCGAAGGCGTCAAACAAACGGTCATCAATCTGGCGGAACTATTTGCTGATAAAGATCTGGCAGGTGGCGTTGATACCTTAACCTATTCCGTGGTTTCAAATAGCAACTCCACACTCTCGACAGCCTCGATTTCTGGCTCAGAACTCTTGATCGACTACACGGCCACAGAAACCGGTAGTGTTGACATTGTCGTAAAAGCTGAAGATTCGACCACCGCCTCGGTGCAAACCACGGTCACCATCACGATTGCGGATACCGCAACCGATTATGTTGGAAAAATCGATGATTTTGGCTTAGTGAATGACACCGATACCGATGGTGACAAAATCACCTACAACGCTGGTGTCACAGCCCAAGTACATGCGCCAATTATCGACGGTTCAATTTCAATCGAGTTTGACCATGATGGGGATGGAGTGGCCGAAGGCTTCGATACCATCTTGCCTCCCGATGCTCTGGATTACGACCATTTGTTCTACGATCCACGCTTTGTCGATGACACGCTCAACGGTTTTGTGGGAACGATGAATCTGAATTACCGTTCGGGCGAAGTCGATATCACGGGCATTGTGACCACCTATCGTGATTGGAGCCTGTTTTCGTACACACTCGTGGCACCACCCGTTTCAAGTGTGACCGCAACCGTGAGTTTGAAGGAAGATTCCGGTGAAAATAATTCGGATGGCATTACGTCCAATCCTGATCTCACCGGCACCACGCCAGATGGGTTCTCAAAAATCGAGATTGACACCGATGGTGATCAGGTTGTCGACGGCACAGTCTATTCCGATCTAGATGGTAATTTTGATTTTAGTCCTCTGCTCACAACCTACGGCTCCATCACGATTGATCATCGCACAACGGCCTGGGATGAAGGTGCAGCCATGCTGCTTACCGGTCCCTGGACTAGCATGACGTTCACGTTGGAGGAAGAATCGGCTCCTGATATCAGCACGCTCACTTTGGCCAGTGAGTTCACGCTCGACGATCCCGAACTCGATGAAAACGGCGACCCTATCGTCGTCGATCCAGTCACGACTTCGCTTCCATGGATCGTGGGCACGATTGAGAACACAGATGCTGCCGATCTTTCCTACACGAAAGTCGAGTTTGATCTCAACAACGATGGCACCGCAGATGATAGTGCCAACAGCGATGTCGATGGCCTGTTTAGCTACTTGCCGATAGGTCTTACCGCAGGCAGCAACACGGTCCAGGCTCGTGTTGTGAAACTTGACTTCCGCACCGATGGCGAAGTCTTGGGCGATTGGTTTAGCTATACGTTTAACTATGAAGCCAATCCCGTACCAGAAGTCGAACAACTCAAATTACTCAACGACACTGGCGATGATGCTACCGACAGCATCACCGAAGATGCCACAGTGACTGGAAGACTTTCATTCACGTCCGGGATTGACTTAAATACGGTATTCTTAGAATTCGATCATAATGCGGACGATGTGTCCGATGGCATCACGGTTCCCTACTCGGATGGTACGTTTGATTATCGACCAACCGGCTTAGCAGTTGGTACACACACCATTCGGGCACGGGCAACGATATGGGATGATAATCTGCAAGATTTTGCGGAAGGTGTTTGGACCTCGATCACCTTTACGACCGAGCAACCTACGAATGTGGCAGCCACACTGGGCACGTATGAACTCGACAATGATAACGGCACCGATGACGCCGATGGAAAGACCAGCGATCCAACACTAACAGGAACGATTGCTAACGATGGCCCTGTTGGCTATTGGACGATTGAGTTCGACCATGATGGCGATGGACTCGTGGATGGCACGACCAACGCCGATGGTGAGGGAACCTTCAAATATGTGCCAGTTGGTGTGACTTCGGGTGCGTATACGGTGAGTGCCCGAGTTCGAGAATGGGATTACACGACAGGCGATATCATTACTGGGGCCTGGCAAGATTTTACATTCACCGTGGAAGACCCGGTCAACAATGCAGCCACCGTTGATACTTTGGTTCTGGTGGCCGATACGGGTAGTTCTTCCACTGACAATATCACCGCCAATCTACTACTCGCAGGTACGGTCACCAATGTCGAAGGCCAAGACAACCTGTTAGTGCAGCTCGATTACGACAATGATGGTACGGTTGATGGCAACAGTTTCACTGATAGTGACGGCAACTTCACCCATGAGCCGATTGCATTAGCCTACGCCACACACACCATCCGTGCTCGTGCGAAAGAATGGGACCAACGGGTCGGTGTTTACATTATTGGTGCTTGGACTAGCATCACAGTCACCTACGAAGCTCAAACCAATGTGGCTGCCGATATCACCAGCTTTGCCTTGGTAGAAGATACTGGAACCTCCGATGCCGATTCCATCACTTCCAACGCCACCGTTCAAGGGACGATTATTAACGCCGAGTTCCTTTCGGGCGTGACGATAGATATCGACACCGACAGCGATGGTAGTGCGGATGCCTACACTACCACCGACAACATGGGCCAGTTTAGTTATTCGCCAGTTGACCCAAGTGTAGGAAGTATCACACTCAAGGTCCGTACTCGTGAGTTCAATCACAGCGATGGCAGCGAACTCACCGGTTCTTGGCAGACCCTCACCTTCACCTATGAAGAAGCGACATTCACCGCTGCTTCGATTGACTCAATTGCGCTAGTCAACGATACCGGTGACGATGACACCGATAAAATTACGACCGATGCGACACTAGAAGGACAGATTTCCAGCGACCGTGAAGTGAGTGGTCTCCAAATTCAGATTGACTCGAACAACGATGGAGTGTTTGACCTATTGACCGCAACCGATGAAACGGGGCATTTTGAGTACAAGGTCTATGGCCTTGTCGATGGCGACCATACGGTTGCCCTGCGTGTCAAAGAATATGACCAAGACCAGGTTGCCGTTTACAGCAGTTGGTCGACGTTTGACTTTACGCTTGAGCCACTAGTTAGTGCTAGTCTGCCAGATATCAGTGAATTTGGACTGTTAAACGATACGGGGCTCAATACCAGCGATAGTAGCAGTACCGATGGCACACTAACTGGTACGCTCAGCTCTAACTTAGGTTCTGGCAATATTACGGTCGAGTTTGATCATAATTCTGATGGCATTGTCGATGGAACGACCACCACCATTGCTGGTGAAACTTTTAGTTACTTGCCCGAAGGATTAGAAGACGGTTATCACAGCATCAACGCCAAGGTTGCAGGAACCAGTGATTGGAGCAGTACCGACTTTATTACCTCGGCCAACCCTGACGCTCAAGATGCTCAAGACTTGCTCGCAACCAAGGCCCAATATGAACAAAATTTGCAGGACTTAGAGTATGCCTTCACCCTAAACAGTGACTCAACGAAGTTTGATTACGACTCGGCAATTGCTGCGGCCATCACCACCTACGATACGGCCAAGGCCAATTCCCAGTCAACCTATAGCAGCACGGTTGATACGGCCCAACAGACATTTCAGACCATACTCGATAGTGCGATTGCAACTGAACAGGCTGCTCGAACCGCAGCTAATGCTCAGTTTGCAATTGATCTAGCCGCATTTGCCGCTGGCGGTGGAGATACTTCGAGCTTCCAGTTCAATGGCTTCAAACTACCCGATGCACCACAAACCATCAGTTATCAAGCCCCGAATGAATCCGATCTTCCGCAAGCACCAACATTTCAAGATGCGAGTCAATCTTTTCAGTTCAAGCCTACTCAAGACCCAACCTACCAAGACGTAGTGGAAACGGCATTGCAAAATCATATTCAAGCGATGCAAGGTGCGATGATCGTCCACAATGGGGCAATTCAATTGGCATTGAGTAACTCCAAGTCGGAACGGGGAGCGATTAAAGAAACCTTACAGAAAGATATCAATGCAGCCAAGCGTCAACATGCGGTAGATGTGAGTCAAGAGCCATTGAAAGCTGGTGATCCCGATCCGAATAACCCTGGTGCTTTTCTGAAAGAGACAGATGAAGACGTAGTGCCTGATCTAGATAAAGAGATCACAAAAGCCAAACAGAAAATCGCTAAGGCGAAGGCAAAATATGAAAAATCCGTCGTTTATAAAGAAGGATTGGGCAGAGATGATATTATCACTCTGGAAACCCTCATCAATTATGATTTTGAAAACTCAGAGAACTCGGACCTCTTAAAGGCTTTTTCTACCGCACAAATAGCAGCATCTACCTGGGTCGTGCCGAATACCAATTACGAAGGCAATAATAACAGCAGCTATGATGCAACCTACGCTACCGAAAGAGCCATCCTGCAAACGGTAATAGATCAGATCGATTACGATTTGGCTAATTGGACGCCCGATCCAGATGATGACATATATGAGCAAGCGGCTGCCCAAGAACTAGAGGAAGAAGGTGCTGAGGCAGATAAAAAAGCAGCCTATAAAGACATGTGGAAGGCCTTGTCAACCAAAGAAAACGCAATTGACACGGCAGCCTGGACGACATTGGAAAAACTCAAAGATCAATTAGCAAAAGTCGAATACAAATTCCAAACTGCGACAATTAAAGCCACGTATGATCTGAATGTTGCCCAAATCAAAAAGGCCGGTGGGCACCAAACGATCAAAAACACGGCAGACTCAGAGCAAGCCAAAAAAGTCTCGGAAGCCCATGAAAAGGCCGATATTGATACCGCAGGCACTGAACACACGGAAGTGACTGCACGGAATACGGCTGATGCTACACAAACATCCTCGCAACAAGCTGCCAATGCAGCACGGGTTTCTAGTACCAATACGGGGCGTAATGCTTCGGTAGACAACTTTGATACCAACGATGGGAGTGATAATTCCAGTTATCAAGGCACACAGGATGGCCATCGTGATGTCCTTGAAGCTGCGATTGAGACTTCGATTACCACGGCCCAGGATACCATCGATGCCTCACGTGATGCGGCTCTCAGTAGTATTGCCGATACAAACAAGCAACTGTCAGAAGACATTGCTGCTCTAGCACGAAAGCAGCGGGATGATGCCGCTGATGTGTTGCTGACCGCCTTGAAAGCGGAGCGATCTGCCAACACCACGTTCATGCTAGACGAAGCAGCGTCCTACAAGAAAGAGCAGCTCGCTTTTGCTAAGCACAACTACGATGAATTGCTAGGGCTGATTGATAATTATCAGGCATACGAAACCTCGGTCGACAACGGTTATCACACGGCCGCACAAGACTCCGAAGCATCTCCTCCAGAGATTGACGAAAGAAGTTTTCATCGTGCTCACTATGCAACCGGCGCAACATCTGGTCCAGACCACGAGGATATGCTTAACCAAGCTCAATACGTTTTACTCGTCGCAAACCTTACTACCTATAAAACGTATGACCTCAACCGGCTGACTTCGATCAAGGTCTATAAAACCGAGTATCAAGCCGAGTTGAATACCCAATTCTCATCGGTCACCGACGGCTGGGCCGAGTACCAAAGGCAAATGGTCTCAATTGGTGTCTCCGCTGCCAAAAACGCTATCGATAAGCAAATCGCCACAGCCAGCACCAACGAAGATACCGCCGATGGTCATAACGTCACTTCGCACGATGCCGGGAAGCTGCAAAATAATACTGTCCGCGATGCAGGGGCAAACTATGTTGAACAATATGCCACGACTCGAAACAATCGTGATCAACAGATTGGTGCTGAGTATGTCAACAACGTCCTCAATTGGGATGGCACGATTAATACCGCTTGGTCGGCAATGAATCTCTTGAATGCCACTTCATTCAACAATAATTCCGTTGTGAAAAAAGGAGATGCCGGTCAAGCCTACGCTACCAGCCAAGCATCCATCCAAGCAGAGCTTGCGAAAAAGGGCACCGGGGCCAGTATTGATGAATCGAAAAAAGATAACACCGCCGCATCGGGGGCAACTAAAACGGCCAACTCCGATGGGGCCGAGTATGCCAAGACCGATTTGACGAACCAACAAACATACGCCCTGGCTATGATCACGGCCTACGCCGAATATGACAAAGCGAAATTTGCAGCCGATACTACTTTCAACACCACCGAAGCCTATCAAGACCACCTACTCCAAACTGCTTACCGCACCAATCATTTTACCTTTGACAAGGTAGAACTTGCCTGGTCGTACTACGTTCCTAATTCTGGAGCATCTCCTCCCTCTACCTCTCTCGAACAAGCCGTTTATAACCAACTCGAATCCAATCTCACCGCGCAGGTCGTGTATGCCACCAACTTGGCCACTGCCGAGTATGATCGCGTTGAAGATCAGCAAGGCGCTGAAACCGGTTTCGCCGGTGGTTATTTTGATGCCTTCTCTTTGTTGGCTTCCGCTACCAAAACGAATGACGATGGTCTGGCTGACAAAGATAAAACCAATGCCGATGGTTTGAATGACAAACTCAACACCCATGGCGAAACTCGGGCGGAAACTCAGGCCGGGGCTGGTAAAACGGCCGCCACTGAAAGCACCGCCGCTGGTAATACCCACACTTCATCCAGCACCGATGCCGATCTTGATGAGCAAGATGATAACGTCATCAACAAGAACACTTACGACCAAGCAGGCCAAGATGATTTCGCCGCAGATCAACTCGCAGATGCCGGGGACTCTGACCAGGCCAATCATCAGTCCGATGTCGCCGCTTTCTCGGCCACGCTCTTGGGCGGCATTACTTCTGCCATTGATACCTTGCGTGGAACCGTCCAAGGGGCTGTCAGCACGTTAGTGGGCGGCATCAACGGGGCCATTGCTTCGGCCGTTAGTATCGCCGCGTCGGCAGGTTCCAAAGCTAGTATCGAAAGTGCCAAGGCCAGCGGAACCGAAGCCCGTGCTTCTGGAACTGCCACCACCAAAGCCTTGGTC
>NVWB01000051.1 GCA_002733575.1 Blastopirellula sp.
AGAAGCTGTACCAAGCGTACGCAAGTGAGACAACGAGGAATGTCAGCCAGAAGCATCGCCAGAAATGGAATATTCTCTTTCGGTCCGGCGGTGGTTCGGAGTTGCCGGACGATGGTAATTGGGATTGCGGTTCATTCATTGATGTGTGAGTGCTCATATTCCGTGGGCGACGAACAAGTGATTAGTTAGCTTCTTTATATCTATCTTAAAAGATGGAATAATCTCGCTATTTTTCAGACCGACAAAGTCCATCTCTAAACTATGGAAAAGTTGAATGTCGCATAAATAGTGTGATTTATCAAGAAGAGCTCTTCAATTCCGTTAAAATATTCTTTCTTGATATCATCCACATTCCACGATTATTGAGAAACGAGATATCTACTATGTGTACTAGCCCAGCGACCTTCGACGTGAATATCCTTCGACAGTTGAACTAAGATCTCAATTTCGATGTTGGGCATGGAGTAGACCGACCGAAATTCAAGCAAAACGGTTTTGCGTTTCGGCGTTTGAACCTGCACGGAAGTTGAGGCACTTCTATGCGATTTTCGTTTTCCCCTTTTCCCTGACTCTCACCTATAAACCAACATCGTATTCGATCAAATAAAAAAGCCGACTCAACAACCATGATGGTCAAGTGCCGGCTTTACATGATATCCAAATGTTCAGTGTCCAGAACTCTTTTTAGTTCAACTGAACGATGAATAGCAAAATTATCTAGTGTCCATAAAAGTGTCCAGAGAATCACGCATCTACCGTAATTCCTAGATTCAAACGCATCTACGAGTTTGTAGTGTTTTACGCTATTCTCATCCTATCCAAACACTATGTAATACGGTTTGCTCTGACTTTTAATCCGTAGGTCCTGGGTTCGATCCCCAGCAACCTCACTAACTTAAGCCGCTTACTCATAAGAGTTTGCGGCTTTTTTTGTTTCTTGAGTAGATGTTTCACTAAGCGGCCATAGAGACGATAATCCGATCTGACAAATCAACCTGAATTAAAAACGGAGTTGATAGTTGCCGACAAATGTTCGTAGTGGGCCGTTGGGGCGTTTGGCGAGTTCATCTAACATGAGTGCTTCGCGGAATCGACCCAGGTTCAAGTAGTTTTGATAATCAACAGGAACACGCAGGCCCAAGTCTTGCATTGTTTTAGTGCCTTCGCTTAATTGGTCCCAAGCAGTTCCACGGGTTGCAATCGGCAGTTTGTCAATTTCGGTATTCAACCAAGTTGGATGAGAAATCTTATTGTTGGCAAATTCCTTCAGTGAAGATCTTTGCTGTGGTGTCACAATTTCGATACGCCCGATCATTGCCCTGACTGTTTTGGCAGGCTCAGAGATTGTGAGTGGCAGCACTTTATCGGTCCAGGCCCTAGGCAGCGTGAAAAAGAGTCGCAAGCCAGGGCTTTGAAAGTACGAGAGCTTCCAGGTATTGAGCATCGCCTCGGCTTCGTCATCATAGAGACCTTCTTCTAGCAAGGCTTGCTTCATCGACTTTCGTAGTAGCAACATGTTTTCAGGCTTATATTCTTCTGGTGAAAACTCAGCTGGTATTGTCGCCAGAAGTTGGTTTTCTGTTGTCGAACTCAAATTCGAGAGTTTGCGAAAGGCCACTTTTCCTGCTTGAATATCGGCCAACCAAGCGGCATGATAGTTCAGCGGTTTTTGTACTAAGTTTCGATCCGAATTGTTCGCTTGAATCGACAAGGTATTTTTCTTGCTGTCTCTGACCACTCGCAACGGGGCTTCGATGTTTGCTACGCCACGATAAAAGAGATAGCGTTCTGTTTGTCCCTGCTCTGTAGTAATTACAGGTGCAGCAACTTCTCGTGGTGCCAGCCACACATGTTCGTCCGTGGCAGGCGGAAGTTTTTCTCCACCAATTCTCAGATTTTTCCATTCGATGCTGCCAACAGTTTTTGGTGTTAGGCTACCCAATGTTCGGTGTCTGGGATCAAAGCCAGGTGATGCCACATTGGCATTGGGATACCATTCGCTGATCCAGCCGCCTTGGAATTGAACTTTGATATCAATACTTTGCGCTGATTTTCCTTTAGGAGGGTAGATATAGATGATGGGCGTTTCCATTCGCATGAGTGCCGAAGGGTAACTGGCTGCAATTGCTTTTGAGACACGACGACGAAATGGAGACAACTGGTTATTTCCAAGTAACAAACTTGGAGAAAGCCGGTGAACAAACGCCGGCAGGGCCTCTTCATTGATGTTCACCCCAGGCAAGGGATTGCCAGCTTCGTCTTGCAGCACGGTAAACGTGCCCCATTCGTGAACGGTATAAGGCTCGGCAGCGATTCCATTTTGAACGAACAGGGACAGGCCCAGCATTAATATCGTGAATAGAATGACATTTTTCTGGCAGTTCATAATTATTCCCTTTGAATTCAGTGCAAAAGTTGACCTACAACTGTGGTCTTTTCGCTTTCATCTTAGCCGGAAATGATATAAACTATAAATTGTTAATTCTATTTGTTATACATTATATTGTTGTATAAAGATGACAAACTTTCTCTCCTTATCGACCGATCAAGTGGCCGCTTTTGTTGAACTGGCACGCCAAGGAAGCATCCGCGGTGCGTCTCAGGTTTTACATATTACCGAGCAGGGAGTACGCAACCGGCTATTGGCATTAGAACGCGTACTGCATGTGGAACTGTATCGCAAAAGTCGAGGCGTACGCCGAACCAGTCCTTTAACAGCCGAGGGTCAACAGTTTCTGCCACAGGCGATCGCATTTCTTGAGCGTGCCAATGAACTGGGGCAAATGTTTACGGACACCGATCAACAACAGACGGTCAACGTGATCGCCAGTCAGTACTTGATCGCCTATTTACTGATTGGTGTGGTGCAGAAATTTCATAAAGCAGAACCCAATATCCGCATTCATCTCAGTTCGCATACCGAACATGAAATCGAAGAGACTTTATTAAGCCGACCAGAGATCACGCTAGGCGTAGCGGCACCTTATGAAGGTTCACCTGATTTAGAGTATGAACACTTGTTCTCCATGGATTGGAGTCTGATTACTCCGCAGCGACATCCTTTGCTTCGCTTGAAACGGGTTCGCATTCAAGATTTAGCCAGTCAGCCTTTGATACTCTACGAACGAGGCTCCACCGGTCGTGTGCATGTGATGGATGCGTTTGGTGAGGCGAACGTCTCACCCCAAGTGGAAATGGAGGCAACCAATACCGATATTATTATTCGCATGGTGGCGGCTGGAATTGGTATTTCGATTGTGCCGCTGCTCTCGTCAGGTGCGGTGACTCGCGGCCACAAAGTAGGAATACGCACACTAGAGAAACAAATTCGACCGATTCGATCTGGTATTTTGGTCCGTAGCGGTCTTCAGCAATCAGATGCAACGAAGACCTTTATTCAATTTATTCGCGCACAAGTGAACAACTCCGCGTAATATATTGTCGTTAGAGAACTGGAGCTAGATTCCACAATGATACCACAATGCGTGTTTTCTCTGCGGGAAACCTCAATTTACACATGATTTCTACTCTGATGCCCTTGCTTTAAGGTAACAATCTGCTACATTAGTTAAATCGAAAGACGAATTCACTTTTGTGACTTCGTTCCGCCTTTGAACCACTTTCTGTTTCGGTTCAATCTTTGGTTCCCTGCTTTTCTGGCAGGAATTTCCTATCGCCGCAATAATTGCGGCCCTTTTTCCACGTGTCCGGCGGGTAGAAGTGCTTAACTCCGGACCAGGAAAAACATGAGAAAAAAATCACCTGCGCCGCGTGTTCGCACCGGCCGCAATGCCCCCAAACCGCGCCCTCAGTCCCAACCAAAAGCGAAGCCGCAGTCGCAGCAAAAAGCGAAGCATCAGTCGCAGCCAGTCAAATCGCAAAAGCCGTCAGAGCCAACTGTTTCTGATTCGGGCCACAATGCTTTTCATGATTTGCTGCCAGAAATTCAAAAGGCAGTTGCCGACAAGGGTTACACTACGCCAACACCAATACAACAGCAATGCATCGAGCATCAGTTGAAAGGGAAAGATTTAATCGGCTGTGCCCAAACTGGAACGGGAAAGACAGCAGCATTTACGTTGCCACTCTTGCAACGACTTGCAGAGAATAGCCGTCGCCCAGCCAGGGGAACTCCCAGGGCACTCATTCTGGCACCGACCCGAGAACTGGCCGCTCAGATTGGCGAGAGTATCGAGACCTATAGCCGGAATTTACGCATTAGCCATACGGTGATCTTCGGTGGCGTGAATCAATTTCATCAAGTCAAGGCGCTCAATAAAGGTGTTGATATCCTGGTAGCAACACCAGGCAGACTACTCGACTTGATGCAACAAAAGCATATCAACTTGAAACAAGTTGAGGTTTTCATTCTTGATGAAGTCGACCGCATGCTTGATATGGGTTTCATTCCAGATATCAAGAAAGTCTTGGCCCGTATTCCAGAGAATCGTCAGACCTTGTTCTTCTCTGCTACCATGGCGCCGAAGATGCTTGAACTGGCATTGACGATGGTGAAAAATCCTGTGCAGATCACCATCACCCCTGATAAACCAGCGGTTGAACGAATCGAACAGAAAGTGCTTTTCGTACGGAAGAAAAATAAAGATGCCCTATTGGTTTCTTTATTGGCCGATTCCCAAATCAAGAAGGTGATCATCTTCACGCAAATGAAGCATGCGGCCAACAAGGTGGTGGAAAAGCTGTCAAACGCTGGCATTCATGGTGCGGCCATTCATGGCAATAAAAGCCAGTCGGCACGTACTAAAGCGTTAGATGGTTTCAAACGAGGGCGAATTAAAGTATTGGTTGCGACCGATGTTGCTGCACGTGGAATTGATGTCAACGATGTCACACATGTGATCAATTACGATCTTCCACTCGATGCGGAAACCTATGTACATCGCATCGGGCGAACCGCCAGAGCCGGAGCCAGTGGCGATGCAATCTCGTTTTGTTGTGCCGAGGAAAAAGCCTATCTTAATGCCATCGAAAAATTGCTGGGCAAGTCGGTTCCCACTGAACTAGAGCACGAGTATCATTGCAACGAGGCATATCGCTCAACATTAGCTGCCCCCAAAGAATTCGGGCGCAATCGAGGCAGTTGGAAACGAGGCGGACGTTCTCGTACCAGAAGCCGCGGCAATCGCTGATTTGATTCGGACTCTATAATTGTGGGCTATTCAATTGTAATGCCGACAGTTTCAATTGATGCACGACCCGATTTGCGGAATGGACGGGGCATAGGCTGAGCGTGCCCTTTATCATCGACCGTTCTGCAGCGGAACGTATATTCGCCCGCCGGCATACCTGATAACAGTGTGGCCCAGTGTACTTTGAGTAGACGCATGGGCCACTGTTGCGGTTCGCCGGTTTTGGAGTTGAAGCCCATCGTTGATTGTGGGATTTTCCCCTCTGGTAAATTACCGCCCCAGACGCTTGGTGGACCCAGGATTTCAGCATCTTGCCAAGGTGCCTGTTGAAAATAGGGGTCGTTATCTGGCAGTTTGTCTTTATCGGCATGTAACCAAGTTTGCACTTTGGATACACCTGAGATACCAACTTGGGCGTAGCCAGTCACAGGAATCGGGTCGCCTGCTTCGACTTTGAGTGGCACTGATAAGGTTTCGGCAAACGACTTCAGCGAACTATGAACGTCATTATTGCCGTTGGCGTAGGTATCGTTGGCATTGAATAAATTCGACAGATAAACATGTGTGAGCCATTTGACCGACTTAAAGCCGTAGCCTTCGGGCACCACCATACGGACAGGGCCACCTCGTTTACTGGAAAGCCAGTCTCCATTGAGCTTGTAGCAGAGTATCACTGGCGGTAAATCGAAGTGATCTTCCAGCACACGATCAACCGGTAGCGAACTGCGAAACATCTGCTCTGGCTTGTCATTATGATAGCCATAGTAGAACACTCGCCTAACATTATCGCGTGGTTGTGTGAGCCAAAGGACATCACGCAGTGGAACTCCTTCCCAAATACCTGTCCCCAGTGGGCAACCGATATTCAGGCAAGTCATGACTTTGGCAAAACGTACCGAATTCTTTTTGGCCAGTTTCATTAGCCCTTCAAAGTCGAGTGCTGTTCCCTTTTCTTTTGAAAGTGGATTCCGTAATCGGGCAGGATTGTCTGGGTCACTGATTACTTCCAGCGACCAAGTGTCTCGGGTCAGACCCACTTCCCGCTTCGTCTCATCTGGTAATGAATGAGGCTTAGGGTTCCCACGTGACACATCACGAAAGTCTGCTTGCGTTGTCAAAAATGGTTCTAAATTATCGATGGCTTTCTGTAATACGGGATTTCTCGCAGGATCAGCCGCCAATAAGGGCCAAGCCGCAAGTGCCGAAGTGCTGGCAACGCCACACCGAAGAAAATAGCGGCGTGATACTTCAATATGGTGGTCGATAAACTTTTCGATCTCGCTGGGCATGTTCTACGATTCCTTGGAATTTCGACAGAAGCGATCTTAAATGATCAGGCAGGGCTTATGTGAGATTGTACTGCAAGTTGGGGGTTTTCGCAAAAACAGAATTTACAGCAGTGAATTGAGAATTATTGGTCACTTTCTTAAGAATTGAATTATGACCTTCGATCGGGTATGCTAGATGTTATCGATAGACTTTATGCGATTGAAATTCTGATCCTACCACACCCCCAATCCCTCATAGATAATTCGTATGAACCGTTATAGCAACTGCCTATTCTCTTGTATGATCCTCGCTTGCTCGGTCGGCCTTGTAGCCGAAAATAAAGCAGCCGAAAACAAAGCGGATATCCCCGTTGATTTTGCTACTGAAATTCTGCCAGTGCTATCGAACAAGTGCTTCGTTTGTCATGGGCCTGATACTAAGGAAGAGGATCTGGTTCGACTGGATTCGTACGCCGAGGCGACACGAGATTTAGGCGGATATCAGGCGGTTAATTCTGATTCACCGAAAGAGAGTGAACTGCTTGTCAGAATTCACTCTACCGATGACCCTATGCCGCCAGAGGATGCCGAAAGACAACTCACCAAAAAAGAACGTGATTTACTAACCCGTTGGATTCAACAAGGGGGCAAGTATTCACAGCATTGGAGCTTCAACCCACCGGTCAAAGAACTTCCGAGCGGTTCCAAAAAAATCTCTAAAAATGAAGCCATTGATGCTTTGATCGAAGCCAATCTCAAGAAAAATGGAATCGACTTTGCTGCTGAGGCAGATCGACCCACCTTGGCCCGTCGTGCTGCGTTGGTCTTAACCGGGTTGCCTCCGAGCCCGCAGCAGTTATCTGCCTTGTTAGCCGACGATAGCGAAGCGGCCTATCTTCGATTTGTGGATGAACTTCTGGCCAGTCCTCGCTATGGTGAACATCAAGCACGCTACTGGTTAGATGCGGTTCGCTATGGCGATACACATGGACTGCATCTGGATAACCGTCGAGGCATTTTTCCTTATCGCGATTGGGTAATTCAGGCGTTAAATCGAAATCTTCCGCTTGACGATTTTATCACCTGGCAAGTCGCTGGCGATTTATTGCCGAACCCTACTCTAGAGCAAAAAGTGGCCACCGGGTTTGTTCGCATGAATCCATCCACTGCCGAAGGGGGAGCGATTCCGGCCGAATTCCAAGCCAAGAACAACTTTGACCGCGTTGAAACTCTCGGCACCGTCTTTTTAGGAATGACATTAACCTGTGCCCGGTGTCACACGCACAAGTATGACCCAATTCCGCAGACCGAGTATTATCGGCTCATGGCGTTCTTTAACAGCACCGCCGAATCTTCGATGGATGGCAACAAATACGAATATGGGCCAGTGATCAAAGCACCTGCCAGCGTTTCAGCGTGGCATCAATGGAGTCAACTCGAAGCCGAGCAAGCAAAGATATTGTCCGCAGCGAAAGCTCTACTCCAAAAAAACAAGGACGACGAAACAAAATGGATAGCCGCCGATTCCAAAGCCCAATTGGCACTGTTAGTAGATCCCAAAGGCCAGTTTGCAGAGACGGAAATTCAGAATCAAGCGGTTGCTTTATCGAAAAGCATGAGCGAAGCCGAGAAGTCATTTACCACTACGCTGGTAGCCCAAGATTTAGCGAAACCACGAACCACGCAAGTTCTCGCACGTGGCGAATACAATCTACCAACTGGTGATCCACTGCAACCAGGCATCCTTGCTGCTGTCGGAGTTTTTCCCGAGGATGCCCCACGCAATCGGCTCGGTTTGGCCCAGTGGCTAACGGCACGTGAAAACCCACTAGTAGCTCGCGTAATGATTAACCGTGTTTGGCAACGGACATTCGGTCACGGTTTAGTTCGAACTCCAGAAGACTTTGGTCTGCAAGGACAGCAGCCTACGAATCCAAAACTATTAGATTGGCTTGCCGTAGAGCTACACGAGAGCAACTGGGACTTAAAGCACATGCTGCGATTAATGGTCACCAGCCGTGCATTTCGCCAGAGTTCAGCTTGGCGAGAAAATATTGATGACCCGGATAACCTGCTAATTGCTCGAGGTCCCAGTCATCGGTTAGACGCCGAAGTGATTCGTGATATTTCTTTGTGGTCGAGCGGATTACTTGGCCAGCAAATGGGCGGCGAGGGAGTGAAGCCTTACCAACCAGCCGGATTGTGGTCGACTCTGATGCACCCTGGCAGCAACACGAAATTATATGTTCAAGACAAAGACGAAAAGCAATACCGGCGAAGTGTGTACGTTTATTGGAAACGAACCAGTCCGCATCCAATGATGACTTTGTTTGATGCCCCCAGCCGCGAAACAAGTTGCGTTCAACGTTCTCGAACTAACACTTCGTTGCAATCGTTAGGGCTGTTGAACGAAACACAGCGTGTTGAATTAGCACGTAAATTGGCCGAACGATTAATGTCAGAAGCAGAGAACGAAACTGAACGTCTCGATTTGTTGTTCAACTTACTCGCTTCCAGAAAACCGACCGCTGGCGAACGGGCCGCTTGTATGCAGTTATTTAAATCGATGAAAAAACGGTATAATGAATCTGAAGAAGATGCCGTAGCATTGCTGTCCATTGGCGAGTCTCCAAAAGACGAAAAATTGAACCCTGCCGAGTACGCTGCGTGGTCGCAACTGGCAATCACCGTATTGGCCAGTGATGTGGCGATCTCGTTGTATTAATTTCCGCTACTGCCCAAAAGTTAAATTACCCTACTGCAAATAGAAGAAGATATTCCCAATGCATACCAATGATCCGTTCCGAGAATACGAACTGAACATGACCCGTCGCCAGCTTTTGGGCCGTACCACTTTAGGCTTAGGCACAGCCGCGATGGCCAACCTGTTTGGATCAGGTTTGCTGGCAGATGACGGTGCTTCAAGCAATGCATCCTATGAAGGAATGCACCACCCGGCCAAGGCCAAACGAGTAATCTACTTGTTCATGAGCGGCGGCCCCAGCCATCATGATCTTTGGGACTACAAACCCAAAATGCAAGAAATGTTTGGCAAGGACTTGCCTGAGCATATTCGTGACGGACAACGAATTACCGGAATGACTGCAAAGCAAAAAACACTTCCAATTTGCCCCAGCAAATATAAGTTCACGCAGTACGAAAACAACGACCGTGGCGTCTATATCAGTGAACTTTTGCCCCACACCGCCACCGTAGCCAAAGACTTGTGCGTAGTGCATAGCACATTTACCGAAGCCATTAACCACGACCCGGCCGTGACTTATATTCAAACAGGCAGCCAAGTTCCTGGTCGGCCCAGTCTCGGGGCTTGGCTCAGCTATGGGCTCGGCAGCATGAACGAAAACCTGCCTGGATACGTGGTCATGCACGCCAAAACCAGCTTTGCCGAACAAAGCCTGTTCAGTCGACTGTGGGGAACTGGCTTCCTCCCTTCCGATCATCAAGGCGTATTGCTCCGCAGCCAGGGCGATCCGGTTCTCTATCTCAGTAACCCGGCTGGCGTTTCACGCAAAGATCGACGCGATCAGTTGGATGCACTCGCGGCACTCAACCAAGAACAATACAAACGCTTTGCCGATCCTGAAGTCCTGGCACGCATCAAACAGCATGAACTGGCGTATCGCATGCAAGCTTCGGTGCCAGAGTTAATGGACATCTCTCAAGAAGATGATGAGACGATCAACCTCTATGGCGAAAATGCCAGAGAACCAGGGACTTTCGCTGCTTGTTGTTTGAATGCTCGTCGTTTGGCAGAACGGGGTGTTCGCAATATCCAAATCTTCCATCGAGGCTGGGACGCTCATGGCCGACTGCCCAAAGAACATGAATCACAGTGTAAAGATGTCGATCAAGCCTGTGCTGGTTTGATCAAAGACCTCAAACGCCTGGGCATGTTAGACGAAACCTTGATTGTGTGGGGCGGAGAATTTGGCCGCACCGCCTATTGCCAGGGAGCATTAACAAAAGAAAACTATGGCCGCGATCATCATCCACGTTGCTTTACCACTTGGATGGCCGGAGGCGGCGTCAAACCAGGCATTACTTATGGCCAGTCCGACGACTACGGGTACAACATCGCCGACGCCGATGGCAACCCTATCAAACCCAAGCCGACCAAAGAACATTGGACGCCCGGCACGATGCACATTCACGATTTGAATGCCACGATCTTGCACCTGCTCGGCATCGATCACACCCGGCTGACTTACCGCTACCAAGGCCGCGACTTCCGCCTGACAGACATCCACGGCCACGTCATGCACGACTTAATTGCTTAGCCTGAACCTATTCGTTATCTCACGCTGGTTCATCGGCCAGTTCACCTACTTTTTCGCCATCAATGGCATCCGAGAATATCTTTTTCCAGTGAAGAAAATAGGCAGCAACACCGATTAGCCCTAAGACTCCACAGACCAGGAAGACCCGATTCGAGTCTATTCCGGTTTGCTTAATCGCAATGAACAGCACGTTGCCTATGATAATTCCAAGGAATGAACAGCAGCTCCATAGCCCTAACACTTGGCCTCGTTTTTTCTCTGACGTAAAGTGCTGGATCATCGTTTGTAGTGGGACCATAAAGAACCCGGCCATGAATCCGCAACAGGATAAGCAAACAGCGACCAACCAATAGTTGGGCGGAATTACTCCCAAGACAAAGAAACTGGCAGTCGTTCCAATGATCCCTATGGGAATCAAGTCATGGCGAATCTGATGATGCGAGATTCGCCCGGCGATGTAATCGCCAATGCCGATTGCAATTCCTAAGATGGCCAACAAAATCGAGGCTTGAAAGTAACTAATATCTAACAACTCTTTGTAATCAGGCAGAATCATAATTGCCAAGCCGCCCAGAATAAAATAGAAGTAGGACCAGGCCACTATCACCGACGCCACTGGCGTACCGGAAATTTCACGCCAAGTTTCGAAATAAGGCCTGAACAAAATGGGGCGAATTTTTAAATCGGGGTTTTTGGAAGACAACTTCGGCAGCCCAAACGAAGCGGCAGTTCCTAGGATACCCACCACCAACAAAATTACGCCAGGCAACCAGACCATCCTCACTGCATCGGGGAACTTATCTAAATCAGGTGCATACGCAGCGTACAAAGGCCCGCCGACTGCACCTCCGAGAATCACGGCGATGTAGGTGAACATGTTGAGAGTTCCATTGGCTCGGCTCAGTTTATTGGCAGGCAATATCTCAGGAATAATTCCAAACTTGGCCGGCGTAAAGAAGGTGCTTTGCAGCGAAATCAAAACCATTGCCGCCAGCACTACCCAAACATTTTCGATCCACAAACCAAACAGGGCAATCACCGCGATCATCACTTCCGACAGTTTGACCGCAATGCTGACATCGCGTTTGCTAAAACGATCAGAAAACTGACCAGCAAAGCCTGAGAACAGCACAAACGGAATCGCCAAACAAAGCGAAGCAATCGCCTGCCCGCCTTTGCCCATCTGCCCAGCCCAAATACCACCTGACGCTAACCCAAACATCAACAACTGCTTCAAGATATTGTCGTTCGCAGCCCCAAAAAACTGGGTGATATTCAAAAAGACAAACCCACGATTATTGACCGCTGGTTCGCTTGAAGGTGATTGCTGGGCTGCTTGATTGGGCATTAATTTGTTTCCTGATGAATAATAGTGCCTGATTGTCCATAACAGGCCTCGGTAGATTACGCGTAGTAATGAATAGAATGGGGTAGGACAAGGGTGAAAAATGAAAGGAAAGCTATAAGTTGCTGTCAGTAACGACTTTGCGTATGGATTCTCGTAGAACTTCACTGAGTGAATTTATGGTGTCATCTGACATTTCGTAAAGGTAAGTTTCCATGGAGACCCCTTCGATACGGATGAGCAGCCCCTCGTGGTATTGGTTCTTTCGCAGTTCGACTACTTTTAGACTTGGCCACTGATCAGACACTTTTTCCCCAGTTTTAGGATCACAAAGATTCATTGTGAGATATTCTGAATCAATCAAAAACTGTGCCCTTGGTGGAACTAGCGGCTTATAAATCCATTTGTAGATTGCATAACAGAGAATCATAATCGGAGTCAGTAGACTTGGATCATGGCAACCTGGCCAATATGGCAGCGGCATCGGAACTTCTACACGGATAAGATCACCTTCATGCTCTACGATGAATTCGTCAGTTTCCAAGGGTACAGTGTCCTTTGGAATGCCATCTAACAACCAACTGGGATTTACTCGATACATTTTACTACTCGAAACGATGGGAACGAATCCAGAGGCCAATAAGCTTCATCGTTCATATAACATTCTCAATCTCACTCAGATGAAAAGTACGCCTCTCACCCACCTCGTTTGTTTGCCAGATTGTGCTGGAATCGATATCGAGGCAGGTCAGCCAACCAACACCATAGGCACAGGTATCGATGCAGATGGCATTTTCATTAAAAAGTGGTAAACCTGATTTTTGGCTGGTATGACCACAAACCATGGTTTTACCTGAACAATGACGGGGTGGGTCACGAAAATCTTGCCAATATAGTAAAAACGCTGGCTGATCTGCAAAAGCTATATCGGCATCAGCATTGGCATGAACAAAGAAATGAGTTTCACATTCGTAATAAGAGACGAGCTTGTTTTCAAGAAAATCAAAATGAGAGTCAGGGACATCAGTAAACTTACCTGCATCACCTTCAAATGGAGAATACGACCTTAGTGTTGCTTCTCCACCACATCCCATCCAATCGCGGAAACAACTTTTCTTCTCACGAGCGTCTAGCAGCATGATCTCATGATTGCCACGCAAGGAGACGAGTTTATGGGTTTTATCGAGATGAATTAGATAATCCAAGACTGCGCAGGTATCCGGGCCACGATCAATATAATCGCCTAACGTGACAATCGTATCTTCTGGTCGAATTGCCACGTAGTCGACAAGCGAAACTAGCGAGTCAATGCACCCATGAATATCTCCAATCGCTAGATGACGGCTCACTATTATCATTTCTCCAAAAGGCCTTAGCATGAAAAAACCAGCTCCCCCACACTAACGGCATTGATCATAAACACTATCACATTAACAAGCAACAGCTTTCTCACTAACATAGAAGTACCGCTATTACCCTATACAGATAATTAACTTTGACAAATAACAGCCAACAGCATATCATAAACACTAGCAATCCCGGCTTTTACAAGCTATCCCCACGGCCACACTTTTCACCAACCCATCCTGCCAACAAACCTCAAGATTTCATTCATGCGATTTAAACCTGCCATCTTGATTCTGATTGTCTGTTTGTGCAGTCATGTGAATGTGATGGCGGAAGAACTGGTGACCAAGCGTTCGCGGGAATCGATCACGCTATTGATGAAAAATTATTGCATCGATTGCCATGACTCGGACGATGCTGAGGCTGGGTTGAATTTGGATCGGTTTGATGTCAGCATCGCGGGTTCGGATCACGCCTGGGACACGACGCAATGGGAACGGATTGTCAAACGATTGCGTTCTCGACAGATGCCGCCGGTTGATGCAGATCGACCGGATGAGAAAGAATACCAGCAGACGCTTACTGCGATGGAATCGATTCTGAGTGGATCGGCCAGCCAACATCCGCGGCCAGGACGAACCGATTCTTTTCGTCGACTCAATCGAACCGAATACAAGAATGCGATTCGTGATCTGTTGGCGTTAGATGTTGATACCGACACATTACTGCCGCCTGATGAATCGAGCCATGGGTTCGACAATGTCACGGTGGCCGATCTTCCGCCAACACTGTTGACCCGCTACATCAATGCGGCCCAAAAGATTAGTCGGCTGGCCATTGGTACGACAAACGGGCAACCCACAGGGCACACCTATCGAATTCCGGCCGATGTCACGCAAGAAAACCATGTGCCCGGCTTACCGCTAGGAACACGGGGTGGAACGCTCATCAAACATACATTTCCACAACAAGGCGAGTATGAAATTCATGTGCTACTGGCCCGAGATCGCAACGAACATATCGAAGGGCTCAGCGCGAAACATGAATTGGAGTTTCTATTAGATCGCAAACGAGTGGCCGACTTTACCGTGAAGCCAGGTCAGAAAAGCCAATCGTACGACAACCAGTTCAAACAACGGATTCATGTCCCCGCTGGCCCGCATGACTTGGGAATCACGTTTGTCAAAAACGGGTCTTCACTGCAAGAGACCAAACGCCAGCCGCTGAATGTTCACTTCAATTTTCACCGCCACCCCCGGCTCTCGCCGGCCATCTATCAAATATCAATCACAGGGCCCTATGATTCTGAGAAAGAAGAAACGCCTGTAACCGAACAGCCTGCGATCAACACGCCGAGCCGTACACGCATTTTTACGATGTATCCTGAGCAGCCTGAAGAAGAGGCCGCTTACGCGAAGCAGATCATTTCCACGTTGGCTCGCCGGGCCTATCGCCGACCGGTCACTGAGGCCGACTTAGCCCGCCCATTGGCCTTTTATCATCAAGCCCACGCGAAGCAAGGTTTTGAAGCCGGAATTGAAATGGCATTGAGTGCAATTTTGGTGAGCCCCAATTTTCTGTTTCGCATTGAACGTGAACCGAAGCAGATAGAGTCAGGCAAAGCTTATACGATCAATGACTTTGAACTCGCCTCGCGTCTTTCGTTCTTTTTGTGGAGCAGTATTCCCGATGAAGAATTATTACAAGCGGCAGAGCAAGGCACCTTACATGATCCTGAAGTTCTAAAGCAACAGGTGATCCGCATGCTTGGCGACCCACGGTCGAGTTCGCTGGTGACCAACTTTGCCAGTCAGTGGCTTTACTTACGCAACTTGGATTCCAAGACGCCTGATGCCCGGATTTTTCCTGATTTTGACCACAACTTACGCCAGGCTTTCCGCACTGAGACCGAATTGTTCTTTCAAAGCATCTTGCGTGAAGATCGCAGCGTGCTTGATTTAATTTCTGCCGACTACACCTATTTGAACGAACGCTTGGCGAAGCACTATGGTATTCCGCATATCTACGGCAGCCAGTTTCGCAGAGTGAATCTTCCAGCAGACAGCCATCGCGGCGGACTGCTGCGTAACGGGAGCATCTTGACGGTAACGTCCTACGCAACCCGAACATCGCCGGTAATACGCGGCAATTGGGTACTGAGAAACATCTTGGGCACGTCCGTCCCACCGCCGCCAGATGATGTTCCTTCTTTAGAAGAACAAAAAGTATTAGGGGCCGAGCTTTCAGTCCGAGAGCGACTGGCCCAACATCGGGCCAACCCGGCTTGTGCCAGTTGCCATAACTTAATGGACCCTGTCGGCTTTGCGTTAGAAAACTTTGATGCAGTCGGACGATGGCGAGAAATGGAAGCCGGACAAGCGGTTGACGTTTCTGGTGGGCTGCCAGATGGAAGTCAATTCAGTGGCATTGAAGGGCTAGAACAAGGCATTCTGGATCGGCCAGAAATGTTTGTCGGCACGATGAGCGAAAAACTTATGACGTATGCCCTGGGTCGTGGACTCGAATCCTACGATGGGCCGGCGATACGACAAGTGATAAAAAGTGCAGCAGCCGAAGATTATCGTTTTTCAGCGATCATCTGGGGCATCGTAAATAGCACCCCGTTTCAAATGAGGACATCTCAGTGAATTTCATTCAAAAGAAGAAACTCAATCGAAGAACTGTACTCCGCGGCATCGGGGCCGGTATGGCGTTGCCGTTGTTAGACGCCATGGTTCCAGCGGCGACTGCTCTCGAAAAAACAGCGGCTAAGCCGGTCAAGCGACTCGGCTATGTCTTCATGCCAATGGGCTGCGACCACAGCCGCTGGACTCCGCCGGGCAAAGATAAATTAGATAAACTCTCGCCGATCCTCAGTTCGCTGGCTCCAGTCAAAGATCAAGTCACGGTGATCAGTAATTTGGAACTTGCGCAAGCCTATCCTGGTTCGCACGCCACTTCAAACTCTGCCTTTCTCAGTGCCGCTCGTGCCAAACATACCGAAAGCACTGACTATTACTTAGGCACTACCGCCGATCAATTAGCGGCCCAACAGATAGGGCAATCAACGCAATTGCCATCGCTTGAAATGTCGATGGACCTAATGCAAAACGTTGGTCAATGCGACAACGGTTATGCTTGCGTTTATCAAAACAATCTTTCTTGGTCTTCCCCAACCACGCCGCTGCCTTCGGAAGCCCATCCGCGTATCATTTTTGAGAACCTATTTGGCGAAGGAGGCACGCCGGCACAGCGAAGTGCCGACCTGCAGAAGAAGGCCAGCCTGCTAGATTTCATGCTGGCAGATATTGCCCGCTTGAAACGAGAAGTAGGCACACAAGATGGCGAGAAAATCGATCAGTATCTAACATCAGTCCGCGAAGTCGAACGCCGCATTCAAAAGGCCGAAGCCGATGTGGCCGATGTCCCACTGCCTGATTTAGATCGCCCGTTAGGCGTGCCTGAGAAGTATGGCGATCACGCGCGATTGATGTTCGATCTTCAAATCTTGGCAATGCAGGCAGATATCACTAGGGTCATCACATTCCAACTTGCCCGAGAGACCAGCAACCGCAGTTATACCGAAATTGGCATCTCTGAATCCCATCACCCGCTGTCGCATCATGGCAACAACAAAGACAAGATTGCCAAGATCGCAAAAATCAACGCATTCCATGTTTCGCTATTTGCCGGGTTCCTTGAGAAACTAAAAAACACGCCAGAAGGAAACGGCACCTTGCTAGATCACTCGCTGTACATGTACGGCAGTGGTATGAACAACCCGAATGTCCATGATCACTCGGACTTGCCGATCTTAGTCGCCGGCGGCGCAGCGGGCGGAATGCAGGGTGGCCGACATATTCAGTTTGAAAAGAAAACCCCACTGGCCAATCTTCACTTAACGCTCCTCGATAAAGTAGGCGTTAAGCTTGACTCATTTGCCGATAGCAATGGCAAAGTGGATGGGCTGTTTGAACCGCTATCGATTTAACTGACATTCCTTTTAATTGATCACTTTTATGTCTCGCATTTCCAACTCAAACAGCGTTCAGAAGAGCTTCATCGTACTTTGTTGCGTTGTATTGAGTTGCGCGAATAGTGGTCGATTGGTTCATGCTGAAGAATCAACTTTAGTCGACGCAGTTGAGAAACAAGATGCCAAAGTTATTCGCGTACTTCTAAAACAACAATCCGATGTCAACGCCACGCAAGCCGATGGCATGACCGCATTGCACTGGGCCGTGTATCAAGATGATATCAGCATGACTAAGCTATTGATCAAAGCTGGGGCGAAAGTTCAGAGCGAAAACCGTTACGGGGTAACTCCGCTATCGCTGGCATGTAGGAACGGAAATTCAGAAATCATTCTGCTGCTCTTGGAAAACGATGCCGACCCCAATAGTTCACTGCAAGGTGGCGAAACCGCTTTGATGACCGCATCACGTACCGGACAAATCGATGCCGTGAAATTACTGCTCGACCATGGGGCGAAAATAGAGGCCACAGAAAAAAAACAACAAACCGCCCTGATGTGGGCCGCTGCGGAAGGGAACGCCAGTGTGGTTGATTTGTTGATCAAAAATGGGGCCGATATCAACGCCACGCTGCTGTCTGGCTACACTCCACTGCTGATTGCTGTGAGACAGGGCCAAAAAGAAGCGGTCAAGATATTGCTAGAAGCTGGCGTTGATGTCAACGAAGTGATGCGACCAGAGAAGAAACCGGCCAAAGGCGTTACGCGGGGAACTTCCGCACTGATACTCGCCATCGAAAATGGGCACTTTGAACTTGCTGTTCAACTACTAGAAGCAGGGGCAGACCCCAACGATCAACATATTGGCTATGCCCCGCTGCATGTCCTCTCTTGGGTTCGCAAGCCAGACTATGGAGACAACGATGCAGGCAACCCCTCGCCGGTAGGTTCAGGCAATATGACCAGTCTTCAGTTTGTCAAACACTTGGTCAAACACGGGGCCGAAGTCAACGGCAAAAAAAATGCAACGGGCGGCGGCAGGGGAAGATTCAGCAAAAAGGGTACAACCCCATTTTTGTGCGCAGCCGGTACTGGAGATATTGACTATATGAAGACGCTGGTTGAGCTGGGCGCGGACCCCATGATTCCGAATGACTCGAACACCACGCCACTTTTGTTGGCCGCAGGCATCGGCACTGGCTCTTCTGGCGATGACGCAGGCACCGAACCAGAACGATTAATAGCGGTCCAATATCTGCTGGAACTCGGGGCCGACATCAACGCAGTCGACAACAATGGCGAGACCGCCATGCACGGTGCGGCCTATAAAACGATGCCCAAAGTGGTACATTTGCTGGCCAAGAGCGGCGCAGACATCAAAATATGGAGTCAAAAAAGCAAACAGGGACGCACTCCACTGTCGATTGCTCAAGGCTACCGACCTGGCAACTTCAAGCCTTCTTACGCAACGGTCGATGCCATCAAACAAGTGATGATCGCTCAGGGCGTGACTCCGCCGCCGCCACCTGCCAAAAAGCCGAACAATTATTCTAACTAGGGCCTGATCTTCTGAGTCCTATTCTGTCAGATATTCATTCGGCAAATCATTGTTTTGCCTGATTTTCATGATTTGCTTCCTTTCTTACTAAATTTATGACCGAATTTAACAATACACAAAAACGGATTCGATTTTAGATCGTCTTAGAGTACATACCGGGGTGTTGCACCTTTTCTTTCACTAATTGCCGAGAGTTATCATCATGTTTTGCATTCGGAACTGTAAAATAGCCTCTTTGATTGTACTGTTCACTCTATTTGCCTCTTTAGCACACGCCCAAAGTGATGCCGAAATTGCTCTCGACAAGGCCCGCACAGCCTATGTGAATGAGCAGTTTGAACAGGCCCGAGATCTGCTCATCACCGCAGTGCAAACGGCAGGCAATAACCCAGACATTCATTTACTCTTGGGCAAATCGTACTATCAACTGGGTGAAGTCGATAAGGCCATTCTCGCTTGGAAAAACACGCTAAAACTGGCCCCCAAACAGGCTTACGCCAACCGCATGGTAGAGAAACTAACCGGGCAATCGGTCGACCCGAAAGTACGTCTGGCACTCGCCTCTTCTTTATTGAATCAACGACTATACGTCCAGGCTTCCGCAGAATTAGCCACGTTGATCCGATACAAACGACTCACTGATGAACAGCGACAACAACTGTTATTGCTAGAAGCCGAGTTGAGCTTGGGCATGAATCAACCCCATGAGACACTCCACAAGCTCGAAGAATTAGAGATTCGATATCCAGAGAATACAATTTTGCTGTCGACTCAGCTCTTGTTTGCTCAAGCACAAATTGCACTCGGCGGCGATTCCTTAGCAAAGGGCCTGATCACGCTAGAGCAGCTTAGCAAGAATGAAGATGATGTCACTCTTGCAGCCAGAGCCGAACTTGAGCTATTGGCCTTTCAGTTTCAGCAAGAGAAAGTTGAAATTGCGACCGTGATTGCTTGGCTTGATCAACATGCCAAACACCCTGATAGACCTCGTGCCCATGAAGTGCTGACGCATGCCATTACTCAATTGTTAAACAAAGCGAACCAAGCGCCCGTCACCAAAAAACAAACAGCACTTACCGAGAGCGAGAATCAAGCGTTGGCGATTGCTGGGAAAGTTTACCCTACCATCCTGGTCTCGCAACAGGCCGACACATTGACCGCGGTTCTATTGAAGCATTTCCAACAACGCTACAAAGCAGGCGAAGAGTTAGCAATCGCTAATTCTGCCTATCAGCAGATAGCCAAACTAGACCTTCCGCCAACCAGTAGTCGTGCAGTCAAGGGCGCTCAAGTTGCACTGAACACTCAAATAGCCACCGCCGAATACCAACGTATTGCCGCCAAATTGCAACAATCGATTGACGACTCTGCCGCGTTGACTGCCTGGATCAAAGCGAACCCTGACCATGCCAGTTTGGCGAGTGCCAGACAGGCTTTGCTCAACTTCTATCTTGCTTCGACCTTGCGCCAAAAGAAGGTGACCTCCACCGATCCACTTTCGGTCTCTGACACAAAAGCGATTGCTGTGGCTGCTGATATTTATGCCGCCACCGAAAAGACTTCTGAATCGATGCAACTCACCGTTCTGCTGAATGAGCATCTAAAAAATCGCTACACGGCCAGCGGAGCCTTCGACGCTTCGCTCGCTGGTTATTTGAAATTGCTGAAAATTGATCTCTCAACCAACAGCAAGTCGTTGCTACTTGGCGGATTGGCAGATGTTCAATCAAAAATTGCCATGCGACAACTTTCCGGCGATGCCAACGAACAGCGAATACAATCTGGCCCACTGCCAAAGACGCTGAAAGACGTCTTGGCAACCTACGGCCAAATCAACCAACTAACACCCTCTTCACCCAGCTTTGAAAAACAAGCAGCGCTCGGTCAACAAGTGGCCGCTTTATCGAAACAGATCGCCTGGGCACTTCAGCCCAAAGCAGCCAAACCGACCCAAGACTGGGCAATTGAGATATTGCTACCGGTAATTGCCGATGGGTCGCAAGCTAAAGCGGTTCAAGTGGCCGACACAACGATTGCCGCGATTGTGACCGAGCTTTCGGCACTGACTCATCCATCTGCCGATGGTCTGGCAGTAGCCGCCCAAGCCAAACGCTTGGCAGTATTAGACAAAACTTCTGGCGGTTGGACTACTGCCATGCTTCGGCGTGCTGATCTATTGAACGCGGATGCCGTGAAACTATTTCAACGAAACATTTCCGAGCGGAATCCAGACGCGAACAACCAACTAAGCAAACCGCATCAAGAGATGATTGTGACTTTAAAAACACTGGTGACTGCGCACCCTTCACAATCTGCAACTGTTGTTAGCAAACTGCAAACCGCCATGACGTTGCCTTTAACCGCCCGGCATTATGAAGTGGTCAAATCGGCATTCACTTCGATTCAGCCAGCCCTTCCACCGAAGGCACAGTTCACGTTAGAACTGGCTCAACTACAACTACTGATCAGCCAAGTGACCGACCGCGACACCATCGCCAGGCATCGTGGGTTTGCCATCAAGCCAGAGCTTGATGCGCTGATCAAACAGGCTTTGACCGGTGCTTACGAACTACAACGCAATCTCGAATCAGACGATCCTAAAATCAAAGAAGCCCGGTCTTTGCTCAACATGGTCACCAGTTACTACCGAACATTAGAAATGTACGCGGTCGTCGACGCAGCGATCAAAGTAAAAGCTGAAAAAGCGGTCCCCCATGCCGACAAATACGCACAGTTCCTACTTGCCGGTTTGAAGTACGATTTAGCGTTGCGTGAACAAGCTCGGTTGCTCAAAAAGTTTCGTGCTCAAGAGTCGATCAGCTTTACCCCTGCATTTGCCACGGCAGAATCTGCCTATCAGAAATTCATTTCTGATTATCCAAGTGATCCATTCACGATGATTGCGGTCGAACAATTGTTCGCCTTAGGTCGCATCTTTGAAAATAAAAAACGGGAAGACATCGCCGCAGCAACTTATACACGTTTAGAGAAGTTTGCCGCTAAGATCGACATCTTAAATCAAGTGTCTGCCGGTCAAACCACCACAGCCGAAAGGGCCGCATTAGCTTCGGCGGTTGCCACACAGCAGTACGCATTCCGCACGCTTGCCCTGCATCTCGACTCACTTCCTAAAGACTCGTCGACACCAACAGAAATCAGTGCCGAATATGCTCAAGCCATTGCCGCTTATCGTGCCATCATTGTGAAATACCCCGATGGTCCGTTGGTCAAACCGGCCATCAATCGCACCTTATCGATTGGCCTTGAGTACGCAAATCATGATGCCTGGGACGTGGCCGATAAAATATACGCGAGCGTGCTTGATCAAGAGCTTCCGTTGGAATCTCCAGAGCAAATTGAATTTGCCAGAGCCCTATGCCAGTTAGGCAAAGTCATGCCCGTGCATGCCAAACAGCTATTAACCACCATGGTCTACGGCAGTATCGATCGTTCTGATCAAAGCGGTCCTGTGATGCTGGCCATCAGCGGTTTAAACAAGACGTTAGATCGATTGCGCGAAGAGGCTGACTACGATGAAATTGAAGAAGACTTCAAAAAAGTTGCCGATGCCCGCGATGGTTTGTTAGCCAGTGACCTCGGCTCCTCACGCCGTGGCGGTGGATTTGGCGGAGGAGGCGGAATTGGCGGAGGCGGAGGATTTGGTGCCCCTGGCGGTTCTGGCGGTTTCAGAGGCCCTGCCCCTGTGAATCAATCAGCAGCAGCAGCCGCCCCTGCTGATCCAGCGAAAAAGCCTGCACCAGCTCAAACTGCGGCAGCTAAAATTTCATTGGCTGCCGAACTTGAAGACTTCGCCGAATTCGCGTTACCCGAGCTTACAGCAACAGAGCTTGCGCGTAAAACCAGAGAAGCACAGATGCTGGCAGCCGTTCAACAACAACGGGGAGTCCAGGCGACCCAAATCGCACAACTCCGCGATGCGGCCATTCAATTTCGTTTTGCCACCAAACAGAGCGAAGGACAACAGCGCGTCCAAGCCCAGTTCGTTTCCACGTTACTGTCGGAAGCCGAGCTTCTTCGTCAACAAAAAGTGCTTGACGAAGCTTATGCCTTATTGCAAGCACTCAGAACTCGCTACCCTGAAACGGCAACCGCAATACAAGCCCGTAGCGAGATCCTGTTCATCCTCGGTCATTGGCGTGGCTTAACCAAATGGCAGCGTGCCGCTAAATTGGCTGAACGCTTCCTGCAAGATAACCCTACCGATCTAGAGCTACCCAACATTCGACAAGAAATTGCCAGAGACTACTTGGCCTGGGCCGCACAGGGTGTTGCCGAAAAAGGTTCAAAGCAAAAACTACTTGACGAAGTCAACCGGCGCTACGAACTAGCCCGATTGGAACTCGGAAAGATCGTCATCGAGTTTCCCGACAACGACGCTCTCCGGAATCAGGCTCAGTGGGACGTGGCCAATAGTTTTCTGACTCAGGCACGTGTTATTGCCACGCTCAGCCCTACACTTGCACGTGGGCAGTATGTCCGCAGTGCCAACGAATTGATGCAAGTGGCCAAGCAGTTCCACGATCATCCACAGATTGGCGAAGTACCGCAAATGCTATGGAATATCTCCCAAGAACTTATCACTCGCAAGTATTACGATGAAGCAATTTCGGTTTGGAATTTACTCGCCAACAACTATCCGATTCAACCACTAGGGCAACAAGCGGCCTTGCAGATTGCCCAAACTTATCAAACCCAAAACAAACCACTTAAAGCGGTCGAAGCCTATGTTGAACTGAACTATTCTCACGACGGTAACGAGGCCGCAATGCAAACCGCGATCTACAACTTGGCCGTTCAACTCAAAGGGCAAAAACGCTGGGTCGAAGCATTGCATTCACTAGAAACCTTTGTTGATAGTTTTCCGCAACATGCCAATGCCGGGCAAGCCTTGACCATGATCGGGCAAATTCATCAGCAAAACGAAATCTGGGAAGATGCCATTGCCTCGTATGACAGAGTCATCCTTGAGTACCCTAGCGGTGTTTGGGTGAAAGAAGCCCGCTGGTCTATTGCTGAATGCACAATCAACTTGAGTCGCTGGCGTGATGCAATCAAAAATTACGATACCTTCGCCAAATCATATAAAGGCGATCCACAAGCGGCACAAGCGATTGCCAGAATTGAGATTCTCAAAGATCTTGATCGCTATCAACGCGTGGTCGATGAAGAAGGCCAACGAAAGTCGTTCGATGCCCAATATCAAATTGGAGAGATCGTACGCAGCAAACTGGCCAATCAAGTGAAAGCAATCATCGAGTTCCGCAAAGTGGCCACCAACTGGCCCCAAAGCCACTTGGCTGACGATGCCCTGTATCAAGTGGGCGTCACCTATCTAGCACTAGGCGAAACCGAACTAGCACGCGAAGCCTTGTTGATTGCTGCCGAAAAATACCCGACCAGCCCCTTAGCCGATGATGCACTATTTAAAATTGGGCAAAGTTACCAACAGGAAGCAACCAAATACGCAACGGTAACACGAGACACCTCGGTAGCTGAAGCCAATGATGACGCACAACGACAAGCGTATCAATTATCTCAAGACAATCGTAAATCCAGCCGCTTCCGAGGGCTTGCTGAAATTTCCAAGCTAAAAGAGCAAGGGAAATTTGAAAAAGCCGACGAACTGGTTGCCAGAAATGCGGTCTCAAACAAATCTTTCGACTTTGCCAACGCCCAAGGCTATGCCCAATGGGCCGGGCAAAAAGCCCAAACGCTTACAGCCCAACAACTGGCCGATCGCCAAGACAAAGTGAATGCCTCACTAAGAGACGCTGTCGCGGCTTTCCAAAAAGCGGCCCTGATGGTAACAGGCGACAAAGCCGATGATGCCTTATTGCAAATGGCACAAATCTACGACACGCAACTCAAAGACGCCGATGCTGCGATGGAAACTTGGCAAGAGATTGTCAAGCAATTTAGTGGCACCAGCGTGGCCGAAGATGCCAGTTGGAAAATCGCCGAGTACCACGAACGCCATGCCCAGCATCTACAAGCCATTGAAGCTTACACCAAGTTCCTTCGCAACTATCGCACCAGTCCCAAAGCGGGCGAAGCTCAAGCGGCCATTGCTGAAAACTACGAGCACCTAGGCAAATGGGTCGATGCGATGGATGCCTATTCCAATTACTTAACCAACTTCCCAAAAGGTCCATTGATCTCAAAGGCAAAAGAGCAGATCAATTGGATAAAAACATATCGGTTATAGT
This sequence comes from Blastopirellula sp., assembly GCA_002733575.1. Lineage (GTDB taxonomy): Bacteria > Planctomycetota > Planctomycetia > Pirellulales > Pirellulaceae. Next base: position 25,167 of record NVWB01000051.1, read on the forward strand.
TCACGCAACTTTCAGGAATTTCGTTCAACCCAAATTGCTAACAGCTTCTACCGAGGAATATCATCATGAAACTTTATCACGTCATCCTAACATTGGCCCTGTTCTTACCAGCCAGTTTTCTGTTGGCCCAGGAAGAGACTAAGCCTGCGGAAGAAAAGGCTTCAGACGCAGTCGAAGTCGTCACAGAAATAGCTGCCGCCAAAAAAACGGCTGAACTTGATGCGGCAATACTTTTTGAAAAAGGGCGTGACGCTTTATTTCAAGGTGAATACAAAGAGGCCATTACGCAATTTGAAAAAGCAGTCGCTGCCGACAAAAACGGCCAAGCCAACACCTATCGGCTCAACTTGGCCAGAGCTTATCGTTATGACGGCCAAGTCAAAAAGTCGGAAGAATTACTGAAACACATCCTAAAAGAATCGCCCGACCATGTCGAAGCCGCACAATTGCTGGCCGAAATGTTTCATGCCCAACAAAGCTGGCAAGCCATCATTGATGTGTTGGAACCACTGTTAAAGTACCGACACGATTACCCAACCTATCACATGCTGGCAGAAGCGGCCTACAATCTCGACGATTTCGCCAAGGCCCGCAAATACTACCAAGAAGCGGTTCGCCTGAATAGCGAGAGTGCCATGGACCACTATCAACTCGGCAATTTACATCTTGCCGAAAATCGATTCGCCAGAGCGGCCACTTCCTACGAAGCCGCAATGAAGCTTGGTTTAGAAAGCCCGGTCTTGCACTACAAATTGGCATCCAGTTATTTCAACCTGCGAAATTACTTCGGTAACATTACCGTGGTCACAGTAGCCGCAGGCGTGCCTGATACCATTAGTGACAACTGGTACTTAATCGAACGCGTGCCAGGAGATAAAGATGTTTTCCGCGTGGCCCCGCCAAAATCGGCCATCTATCAAATTGCCAAATCGATGGAAGGCGATGACCTGCCCAAGGTCGACATCCGCATGCTACAAGCCAACACGTTTCTTAGTGCCCGCCGCTATCAAAGGGCATCAGAACTTTACACCGAACTGGCCGAACTGGTAGTAGATCAGCCCAAAGAAGATCGCGCCTTGTATCACTTCTATTATGCCGAAAGCTCACTGGGCCTCGCCAAATACGATGACTACCTGTCTCACCTGCGTAAAGCAATTGAACTGGATGACCAGACCTATAGCTCTGCACTGGTCGAAGCGTACGATACCGTGGCTGAAAAATACAATCAAGCCGGTGATTTAGAGAAGTACAACAAGTTTCTCAAATTGGCCGTACACGAAAGCCCACAGACTTCGGCACTGCACATGAAACTCGGCAATGCCCTTGAAGAAGCAAAGAACTACGCCGAAGCGGTGCAACAGTGGCGAATGGTCTTGGATCTAGAACCCGATCATCCACAACGGACCGAGCTACTGAACCTGATTAAGAAACATGTTCACACGTTGACGCAAAAGAACGCCAACAAGTCAACGTAAGGCAAAAAAAAAGTCGAGCGACACCCAGGTATCGCTCGACTTTTTTGCGTTTCAACAATCGTTCAGTTCGACTTACTTCTTCGTCACATACGCATAGTACGCACCGTAGAATTTATCATCCGCGGTGGTAAACAACGCTGACATGCGTGTTTTACCGGCTGGTAGTTTCAGGTTGAAAACCACCTCTTTATCGCCAGGCTTCACATCCGCTTCAGCCGAGACATCACCAATTTTCAGCGATGCTTTCACTGGGTTAATTTGCATGCCCTCGGTCACGCGATAAGCTTTCACGCCGGGAACAGGTGCCCCTGGTGCCAATGCAGCATCAATCGCCAAGTCGGCTTCTTCTGGCCAACGACGCAAGCGAATTTCGTACTCGCCAGCTTCTACGACTTTAACATTCCAGAACCCTGTGTTTTTTTCACCGGTCACCGCTTTACGAATGTGAGACTGATTCCAAGGAGTCGAGCCAGTGGTGATCCAGTCATGCGAAGTCAATCGGGCCGGATTAGCTTGCGGATGACCCAAGTAAATCGCAGTCGCATTCGAGAACGATGGCAACAGTTCTTCCCACCAAGCATCATAGAAATCAGTCAAGCGTTTGACCACTTCAGGGTGATCAGCAGCTACGTCTTTTGTCTGACCTGGATCGGCTTTGATATCGTACAGCTCTTTGCCGTTATTCAAACGCCAGGCGGTTGTCATTACCGCGCTTTTACGCCACTTGATAGGGTCTTTGACTCGCTGTGAATCAGTGACCAAAATACGATCTGGCCAAGTATCTCCTTCAGTTCCGTAAAGCAACGACTTAATGCTAGTGCCATCAAACTTCACGCCTTTGGGTGGTGCAATTTGGCAAAGATCAATCAAGGTTGGCAGTACATCAACGTAAGCAGTAATTGGTTTTACGTCATAAGCGGCAGTCATGCCACCTGCTGGCCAGTGCATGAACAACGGAACACGATGCCCGCCATCATATTCACTTCCTTTTTGGCCACGCATGCCGGCGTTAAACACGCGGGCGCCTGAAGAGCTACCATTGTCGGTGGTGAAGATGAAAATCGTGTTTTCTTCCAAACCTTCTCTTTTCAGAAACTTTCGCATCTTGCCGACATTGTCGTCAATGTTTGCGATCATGCCATAGAAATTTTGCAGGCCAACATTCTTGACGCCAGCATACTGTTTGCTGAATTTTTCAGGCGAGTGCATCGGCCCGTGTGGGGCATTGGTTGCGATATAAGCCAGAAATGGTTTGCCCGCTTTCTTCTGTGCTTTGATAAATCGTTTGGCATAGTCAAAAAATACATCGGTGCAAAAACCTTTGACTTTTTCAGGCGTGCCGTTGTGCCAGTACGAGCCATCGAAGTAAGCGTTGTCCCAGTAGTCTGGCGTTTGGCCGACGCCGCCGCCACCATGACGCATGACTTCGGTATAGCCACGATCTTCTGGTCGATACGGATAGTTGTCGCCCAAATGCCACTTGCCAAACATTCCGGTTGCGTACCCAGCATCTTTGAAAACTTGGCCCATCGTGACTTCATCTTCTCGAAGCATCGAGCGGCCCATGATCGTGTGCCAGACTCCGGTTCGATTGGTCCAGTGCCCGGTTAAAAAAGCACTGCGTGTTGGCGAACAAGTTGGCGCCACATGGTAATCGGTCAAGCGAACCGACTCGCCATACAGATCATCAATGTTCGGCGTTTTTAAAACAGGGTTGCCAATACATGACAAGTCGCCATAGCCTTGATCATCGGTGATCACAATCACCACATTCGGTTTTGCCGTATCTTTTGCAAACGCTGGTGATGTGAATAATGCCGCAAATGCAGCAGAGAAAAACAGGAGTTGTCGAATCATAGTTGAAGCCTTATGAATGAAGGTAAGAAATCAAGTCTGTATGGTAGTATTTTGTCACCAACTCAGGTTGTGTGACTTTTTATTTTTTTCCGCTACGTTTCTGTTGAACTTTTTTTGTTTTTGCCGCAGGGAACTTCCATTTGTCGTTCGGCTTGTACGCGTTATGCATCAACACAGAAAGCTCTTTCACCAAGCCAGGGTGCTTTGCCGCCAAGTTGGTTTCTTCGCCCAAGTCCTTGCTCAAGTCGTACAAACGGATAGGCGTGTGTGATGGCTGTTCAATCGCTTTCCATTTCCCACGACGAATGGCCTGGGCACCACCTCGTTCGTAAAATGCCCAATAAAGGAAGTCGTGCTGCCTTTGCTCATCGTCAACGCCCAACAGCGTTGGCATAAACGAAATGCCATCGGTATCGGCAGGCACTTCATCTTCGCTGCCAGCTACATGGGCAAATGAGGCCATGATATCCCAAAAACCACCCGCGTGATCAGTAGTCGTGCCAGGTTGAATCTGACCCGGCCAACGGGCAATCGTAGGAACCCGAATTCCCCCTTCGTGCAGTGATCGTTTGATCTCTTTCAAATCTCCGTTAGAGTTTTGAAAATCAGGATCATTGCCCCCTTCACGATGCGGCCCGTTATCGGAACTAAACAGAATCAAGGTGTTGTCATCAATGCCATATTGTTTCAGTCGATCGATGATTCTGCCAATATCGGTGTCCATCCGCGAGATCATCGCGGCATGCCCCTTTTGTGGTTCTGGCCAATCTTTATCAGCATAGATTCCATAGTCTGGCACTTCCATGCCTTCTTTACCCGCTTCGTTGTTGGCATGCGGAATCGTCAGAGCCAGATACAAAAAGAAAGGATCGTCTTTGGCACGATCAATAAACTTCAACGCTTCATTCGCTAACAAGTCGTGCGAGTATTCTTTCTTCACCGAGGCTTTGCCTTGCCCGTATTGGCCTTCGTTCGGCACGACATTTTTTAATTGTACACGCTTTTCATTTCGCATCAAAAAACTCGGGTAGTAATTATGGGCATGGTGTTGGTCAAGATAACCGAAGAAGTAATCGAAACCCTGTTTGGTTGGCACACCAGAAGAACCTTCGTGCCCGATTCCCCATTTCCCGATTAACGCGGTTTGATACCCGGCCGCCTTCATCACTTCGGCAACCGTCACATCGTTGGGTCTTAGATTGTCTTTACTATTGCCGCGAATAAAACAGTGCCCGGTGTGGTAGCCAGTCATCACCACACAACGCGACGGAGCACAAACGGTAGAGCCAGCATAGAAGTTAGTCATCTTCATGCCCTCGGCTGCCATTTTATCTAGCACAGGCGTTTGAATTTGCTTCTGTCCGAAGCAACCCAAATCTCCATAGCCGAGATCATCGGCAAGGATAAAAATCACATTTGGCTTTTTAGCGGCTTCCGCTGACCGGCCAACCGTAGCAAAGCAACCGGCAACGGCAATGAACAAAGAGAAAACAAATGAGAGCGACTTCATAGAAAACGGTCCTCGGCAGAAGAAAACGAGTGGCAAAATCTCAGTATCTATAAGGTTAGCATATAGAGTTCAGAGCCTATCAAGATAAACGATCCAGCCTCACTTTTTCAGTAAACCAGGGGGCTTTTAGAAGAAACAGGCAGAAAAAATTGCAACTTGGCTAGAATCGCAGGCGTAGGATGGATAGTCTCGAACACAAAGTGATCCAACTTCTTGCAATCGTCACGAAATATATGTTTGATAGAGATGAATGACTTGGACAAGGTGCCATGCCCTCGCGCTTTCGCGTGGGCATGTTTTTGAAGTGCCGTAACGCCGTAGGGTGGCTGCCTTTTTAGGCCAGCCGCCTGCCTATCGATTTCATTTCATTCAAAACAAACCATTGTAAACACGGACTGATAAATGGTGCTTCATGTGGATCTATCTTCCAACGAATTGCTGGAATAAGATAGAAGAATATTTTTTGTGACAAATATTCACTAAACACAATAACCACAAACAGGCGGCTGACCCAAAGCATGCTTACGCCTAACCGGCGAAAGCATGGCACCCTGGTTTTTCACCCACAACACCAAGAGTTCACAACATGCCCAGTGAGAAGAAGGCGGCCGGTTTTAGTCTGAAGGATCAACTGTTCAACAAAAATCGAGTTGCCTATCTGGCCGATCTATTTCACGCAGCCGACACTCAATTTGACTCCGCTGGCTTTGTGCGAGACACCATGAAGCAATTGAAGAGGCTAGAATTAAAAGAGCGGATTGTTCATATCACAGGCGTCTTGGAAAACTATCTAGCGACTAACTTCAAAGATGCAGCAAAGCAAATTGCGGCCGCTTTGCCTGCTCCGCTTGATCCCACGAAAACCGATGATGACTTCGGCGATTTCATCTTTGCCCCGCTCGGAGAATTTGTCGTTCGCAATGGACTCGAAAAGAAGCACCTGAAGTTGTCGCTGAAAACTCTCAAAGCAATCACACAGCGGTTTTCGATGGAAGACGCAATCCGCGCGTTCATTAACACGCACCCAGATGAGACCCTTGGCGAACTAGAAAAGTGGTCGACCGATAAAAACTACCATGTTCGCCGTTTAGTCAGCGAAGGCACCAGACCGCTGTTGCCCTGGTCTGGTCG
>NVWB01000052.1 GCA_002733575.1 Blastopirellula sp.
ACTTCGTCCTCGCTCACGCTTCGGGTTGGGATATACATTGTCCATTTTATCAATACAGCCAACCATCGGAACCTACTGATGTCGGATAACAATTCATCATCGAGCGATCAACTTCCCAACTACGAACTCGTTGATTTGGCCAGCTTGCCAGGTGTCGCTTGTCCGTGTGGAACCGCTAGGCGGGCGTTTGCTGAGGCTGAGGATTACCCTAATACGGTCCATTTGACCGAGATTTCTGTCGATGCGAAGCTGCATTACCATAAGAAACTGACGGAAACGTACTACTTTTTGGAGTGTGGGCCAGACGCTAAAATGGAGTTGGATGGTGAGATAATCGCGGTAAAACCGGGGATGTGCATCATGATTCGGCCTGGAACTCGCCATCGAGCCCTGGGAAAAATGAAGATTTTGAACATAGTTACGCCGAAATTCGACCCTAAAGATGAATTTTTCGATTAAAATAGTTTGACAACATTGTTGTCCACTCCACTCCCAAAAATCATGGGTTCCACCCAATTTTTGGCCCCACCCACGTCATAAATCTTGTACAATCAACGGAACCGCTTCCGTAATCATTGTTTGCTTTATCGCGCAAGTTTATCCTAAAGGGCTTTAACCGAAGCCAAAACTAGGTCACGCATACATTACTTACCAGGCCAAATAGATCATGAAAAAAACACCTTGGACTAGCAGTCTACTATTTAGTTGTCTAATCATTACTTCGCTAATGGTCACCGGTTGCACACCGCCTCCGGCACCTACGCCTGGGCCTGGAAAAACAGGCGGAGGCAACAACACCACGGTTCCTTTCAATACAACGGAAGCCGCTTCACCGAATGTCACGGTAACCGAAATTGAGCTGCCTGAAGAAGAACAAGTCGTTGAACTAGTCGAAGAGACTCAGCGTGCTCAACCTCCTTTTATTTTTCCCAGAGTTTTTACCACAGTTAAACTCAAAGCCGATCCCCAAGACTGGCCTTTCTGGCGTGGGCCTGAACAAAACGGTTTCTCACGAGCCACTGGCCTGCCTGAAGAGTGGGATCCAGAAGGGGGCGAAGGGAGCAATGTTCTTTGGAAACGAGAAGACCTTGGAACTCGCAGCACTCCGGTTGTGATGAACGGCAAGCTGTTCACTATATGCCAGGCCGAACCAGAATCGGCACGTTCAGGCGAGAGAGTCGTTTGCGTTGATGCAGCCACCGGTGAAGACATTTGGGAAAACCGATTTAACGTCTATCTTTCCGATGTGCCTGATACCCGCGTTGGTTGGTCGTCCGTGGTTGCTGACCCTACCACCAATCGAATTTACGCGTTGGGTGTTTGTGGCCACTTCCAATGTATTGATGCCGAGACAGGCAAAACCATCTGGCTGCGTAAAATGCACGAAGAATTCGGCCTGTTATCGACCTACGGTGGACGAACCAACTTCCCCATTATTCATGACGATCTAGTCATCGTCAGTGCCGTAATTATTGGCTGGGGCGACATGGCCAAACCAGGGCATCGTTTCCTGGCATTCAACAAAATAACCGGCGAAGTCGTCTGGTTCAACGGAACACGTCCGCTGCCTTACGATACCACCTATAGTTCTCCCAGCATTTTCAACATCGATGGCCAAGCTCAAATGATCTTCGGTTCAGGCGATGGACAAGTCTGGGGCTTTCAACCACGAACCGGAAAGCCGATCTGGAACTACACCCTGTCGCGTCGCGGTATCTTCGGCACGCCTGTGATGTTTGACAATACCGTCTACATGGCCCACGGCGAAGAGAACATCAACAGCAGCATAGTCGATGGTGAAATAATCTCCGTCATCGCAAACACCATGGGCGCAGTTGCCGCGATTGATCCAACTGGTTCAGGCAACATCACGGTTACCGGACAAAAATGGAAGATCGAGGAAATGGTCGCCAACCGATCGACTCCGCTGATGATCAACGGCATTTTGCACTTGATCGATGACCGAGCCAAAATGCATTTCCTTGATCCTAAAACAGGGGAAAGCGTGGCCCCGCGTAAAGCACTCGGCACCATGATGTTCAGCAGCCCTCTCTACGCTGACGGTAAAATTTATACCGTGACCAAAAATGGTCGCTGCTATATTTTAGAACCCAAAGAAGGCGGCGGAGTTGAGATCTTAAGCAAAGGACGACTACCTGAAGGAGACAGCAGCTTAGCTTCTCCAATCTGTGCCCAAGGCCGTGTTTATATTCCAACCACAGGTGCCATCTACTGCTTGGTCGATTCCGCTAAAGAGCAAGGATTTACCGAACTACCTGAACCAGCTAAGGAAGCCATTGTTCACGGTGCATCAGAAACAGACAACAAACCAGCTTGGGTTCAAATTGTTCCCGCCGAAGTCCTACTAAAATCTGGCGAAACCCAAGAGTTCAAAGTTTGGGCGTATAACCATCGCGGGCAACGGCTTCATACCGATGAATCAGGTGCCGAGTTATCACTCGCTGGACCAGGAAAATTAAGCAAAGGGCCAAGCTTCAACGGCTGGACATTCACCGCAGCCAACGATGGCAAACATACGGCTACCATCATGACTGCCAAGTTTGCTGACTTGACCGGTTCTGCCAGAGTGCGAGTCGTTCCTGACTTGCCTTGGAAGTTTGATTTTGAAGGCATCGAAATCAATGCTGAAACCGGCAAAGGTGAACCCCCAGTAACTTGGGTCGGTGCCCGCTATCGTCATCAGGTTCATGCACAAGATGGCAATCAGTACATGACCAAAATCACGACCATTCCTAAAGGAACTCGTAGCCGATCATGGATGGGTCACCCCGACATGCACGACTACACCATTGAAGCCGATGTCAAAGGGGCCGTAACCAAGACACAAATGCCTGACATTGGGCTCATCGCTCAAGGATAYGTTTTRGTCTTAAATGGMAATGAACAAACCTTACAAATTCGTAGCTGGGTCACCCAATTACGCATGGCCAAACACGTGGATTTCAAATGGGATGCCGACACCTGGTATCACTTGAAATTCCAAGCTTCCAACGAAGATGGCAAAGCCATCCTTCGTGGTAAAATCTGGAAGCGAGATGAAAAAGAACCAGATGCCTGGACCATTGAAGCCGAAGACACTGTGCCGAATACCTCGGGTAGCCCTGGTCTGTTTGGTGCCGCCAAAGTGGCCGAGTTGTACCTCGACAATATCGAAGTCAAATCGAACACCCCATAAATAACCGAGTCTATTGAGAGAAGGAGAGCAACTCACAAGAGACTCTCCTTCCTTCGATTTACATACCCAACATTCACTCCCCCTGAATTGATTTACGGAGATCACTCAACGATGAAATCCCCCCTTACGTTTCTTGCACTTTCTGTTTCAATGACCGTTGGAATGTTTGCTGCATCCCAGTTGCCCAGCAATCAAGCTGAAGCAGATCCAACGATTGATTCCGACCAAGCAAATACTGAAACGCACCCTGTTGTACTCACCAAAGCCTCGGCCGATTGGACGCAATGGGGTGGCTCTTCACACCGCAACAACACGCCTGATGCTACAGGCATTCCCACCTCTTGGGATGTCGGCGGTTTTGATCGCAAAACAGGCAATTGGAAAAAAGAGGACGCCAAAAACATCAAATGGGTCGCCAGACTCGGTAGCCAATCGTACGGAAACCCGGTTGTAGCCAATGGCAAAATCTTTGTCGGCAGTAACAACGGTTCCGGCTACCTCGAACGCTACCCTAATAAAGTTGACTTAGGTTGCCTGCTTTGCTTTGACGAAAAAGATGGCAGCTTCCTCTGGCAGCACTCCAGCCCCAAGCTATCAACCGGTCGTGTCCATGACTGGCCGCTACAAGGTATTTGTTGTGCTCCGTATGTCGAAGGCGACAAACTGTGGTTCGTCACTTCACGCGGTGAAGTTCGCTGCTTAGATACCGATGGTTTCTACGATGGCGAAAACGATGGACCTTACAAAGAAGAAGAGTCCACCGACAAAGACGAAGCCGATGTGATTTGGGTCTACAACATGATGGACGAACTCAACTCGTCGCAACACAACATGTGTAGCTGCTCGATCACCGCGATGGGCGACATCTTGTTCGTCAATACTTCCAACGGTTTAGACGAATCACACATCATTTTGCCATCACCGAATGCTCCTACATTTTTCGCCATGGACAAAAACACCGGCGAAGTATTGTGGACCGACAAATCACCTGGCAGAAACATTTTGCACGGTCAATGGTCCTCACCAGCAGTGGGCGAACTCGGCGGAGTGCCTCAAGTAATCTTCACCGGTGGAGACGGCTGGGTCTACTCATTCAAGGCAGACAAAGGAACCGATGGCAAGCCTGAATTGCTTTGGAAATTTGACGCCAACCCGAAAACCACCAAATGGGTACTCGGTGGTCGTGGAACTCGTAACAACATCATTGCCACACCTGTCATCTATGATGGGGCCGTTTATGTTGCTGTGGGCCAAGACCCTGAACATGGCGAAGGCCAAGGTCACCTGTGGTGCATCGACCCAACCAAACGTGGCGATGTTAGTCCAGAACTAGCTGTGAACATCAAAGACCGCTCAACCACAATTCCTCATCGCCGCTTGCAAGCCGTGATCGAAGAAGACGGCGAAGTGGCCATCGACAACCCAAACAGTGCAGTCATCTGGCACTACGCCGCTTTTGATCGAGATGGAAACGGCAAGATCAGCTTTGAAGAAACCATGCACCGCAGTTGCGGAACCGTGGCCATCAAAGACGACATCCTGTTCATCTCCGACTTCAGCGGTTTGTTCCATTGCTTGAACGCCAAAACCGGCAAACCGAACTGGACCTACGACATGCTGGCCTCGGCCTGGGGTTCTCCATTGATCGTTGATGGGCACGTTTACATTGGTGACGAAGATGGCGAAGTGGCCGTATTCAAGCTATCCGCCGATGAAAAGGACGCCGAACCTATCGAAGAAATCTACCTCGGCAACTCGGTGTACAGCACACCGATTGTGGCCAATGGAATTCTATACATCGCCAACAAAACCCACTTGTTTGCGATTGAAGCTCCTAAAAACTAAGGTACTTTGATATAATTGTCCGCAAGCTTGTAACTTGCAGGCAACTAATAACATCTACAAAAGCGGGCCCAGTTGCACAAGCACCGGCCCGCTTTTTTATTTACCGCAACAATCACCACGATTCAACCCATAGAAGAAATCCCATGCCCAAACAAGTTCTCGATGTCGGCAACTGTGTACCTGACCATGCTTCAATCAAGTCGATGCTCGAAAAGAATTTCGGCGTCACCGTCCTACAAACCCACGGACCAGAAGACACCATGCAGTTGCTGAAAGAAACCAAGGTCGATCTGATTCTCATCAACCGCAAACTCGACCGAGACTACACCGATGGCATGATCACGCTAAACCAAATCAAATCCGACGCCGAACTCGCCAACACCCCCGTGATGCTCATCACCAACTTCGATGACCACCAAGACGCAGCCGAAGCCGCCGGAGCCCTACGCGGGTTCGGGAAGTTGTCGCTCGGGAGTCCTGAAACGAAGGCGATGTTAGAGGCAGTCCTCTCGTAGGATGGCTGCTCGCCAGCCGTCTGTCTGTTCGGATTACTACACATTTTTGTTGCACTCGGCAAATTGATCTTTTATGATGAACAATCTGAATAGGTCGTGATAACGCATAAACAGATGGATGGCAGCTAACCGGGCATTCCCGATAAAACGGATACCTGGTGATCAATTTCATCCAATCACATAGCGACATTTTATAGACCATCCATCCTACGACTTATTAGTCACTTGTTCGATGCCCATATGATCAACCACGAAAAAAAGGCTTTATTAGCCCAGCAATCATTGAGTTACAATGCATAGCAATTGTCCTATCGATGATCGTGTTGTTTATCTTAGGCGGAACCACTACTCGTATATTCATTTTGGTATTTGCTGCCGTTGTCACTATCCTGATCTCATACTTAAACTGGGTGACAACATTTCGTCCCAATGACCGTGTTATCATCAAGAATGGTAAGCATCAGGGAAAGATCGGTGCAATTGCGAGGGATCATGACTCTAAGAATCTTGAGTCGATCAGAGTTGTGTGCCTGTGGCAGGAGGAGCCAAGTATACAGGAATTTCACGAGTTAGATATTGAGAAAGAATTTCGTTTTGGCATCCCTAGAAAGCACAAATCGGCGTCGAACAAATCGCTCGAGTGAACGCACTGAAACGCTCTACCTAAGCCAGGGTGCCATGCTTTTTGCCGGATAGGCATAAGCATGTTTTTGATTTACCAACAAGGCAAACAAAAGTAATGCACTTGGGCCATTGTTGAACTCGAAAATCGTTTGACAATGAAGGAAATGCCTGCCTCTTAACCTTCTCTTGTTATCGGGGACTTCCCTTGTTTACAATAGAACGGACTTAGAATGAGTGAGTTAAAAAATCTGGACGCAGGAAAAGTTTCTGGATTGAAAAATAACCATCAATCCGATCTAAACCTGACGAACCTTGATGATCAAATTAGTTCGGAGCTGTTTTATTAATTCGTACGAAGCATGCTTATGCCTAACGGCAAAAGCATGGCACCCTGGCTTTGCGACACATTTTTGTTGCACTCGGCCAATTGATCTTTTATGATGAACAATCTGAATAGGTCATGGGACCGCAGAAACAGATGGATGGCAGCTAACCGGGCATTCCCGACGAAACTAATTCTTGGTGATCAATTTCATCCAATCACATAGCGAAATTTTATAGACCATCCATCCTACGGCTGTTAAATACATCAATGCCCCACCCATTAACGAAATTTGAACTCCACGAGAATGCTGAACCGCTTGCCTGTTGGAATATCGCGACAATAGCAATCAAGCAGGCTAATGCGAGGGAGATCCTTGGCCAACCGCATTACATCGAGACCGACCCACAGAGAACTGCCGGGGGCACTGAAGATCATTGGAGCTTCTATTCCCCAAAAGGAATCCCAGCTTTCTTCCGCATGCGCGTTCCTTACGGAACTATGGATTTCTGCTTAACTCAACAGCCAATTCATGTGGACGACGAGAAGTGGTTAACTGAATTGTTCTATGGGTTTCAAATTGAGATATTCGCCAATCCGATAGACGAGAATCGTCATCCAAATGATGTTGAATAACAAAACCATTCACCCTACTGCTGCAAATTCATGAATGACATTGATACCATCATTTATCAGCTAGGCATAAAGCACCCGCAGTGGGTCGTCACTCAACTCAATGTTACACACGAGGCTGATGATAACGGATTATGGTTCATCACGAAACCAGATTCAGATGCGGAGATCCAGCTTGAATCATCTTCTGGCAACTTCCCATTTCTTGTTGAATCCACGAACTCAAATCATCGCATTACAGCTACGGATGTTGAAGCAACGATACAAGCGATCGAGGCTGCTTTAAATTCTACAGAGTGAGGTAAAATGAAGGATCATTGTTTATTCAGTGGGCAAGTTCGCTCAATCAGCAACCGGAGGCATCATGACCAATAACCCAAGCCCTGCCACTCGTGGTTTGGTCCCTCTCCTGGGTGTTGGTCTGCTTGTTATTCTCGTTTGCAGCGGGAGCACCACTGCATTTGTCGGTTTTCAAATAGGTCTTTACGTTGCCATCACAGGGCTCATCCTGATCGCGGGTGTGGCTATCAGTTCACTTTTTAGCTGGCTACTGCTTCGGAGAACCGATCTGGATGCGGCTTCGGATGATCACGATGATTCCTAAACATCTTTATAAGATCGACCCTTCAAAGCAACGTCGCCACTGGCCGGGGCTTCAACGATTTTTGTTTTCATTTTCCTGGGGCTAAAGCCACTAGGCTACGTGACGTCGTCCCTATCCGGGACTGAAAGGCCGGCTTCCAACCTGTTACAATAAACCAACAGGAGCCCCAACATGAACTACAAATCTCATTTACTTCTATCATTACTTTGCTGTACTGCATTTCTATTCACCACAATTGCAAACGCAGCACCCCCTGCCCCGCTCAACATCCTCTTCATCGTCTCCGAAGACAATGGACCAGAGCTTGGTTGTTATGGATCGCCGGTTAAGACGCCGGTTTTAGACAAGCTGGCGGCTGACGGCACGCTGTTCAAGAATGCGTATGTGCCGCAGGCCGGGTGTTCGCAGTCTCGGGCCGCTTTTTTGACCGGGTTGTATCCGCATCAAAACGGACAAATTGGTTTGGCCACCTGGAAGTATGAAATGTACCGCTCCGATTGGCCGAATGTGGTCACTACGCTCAAACAGGCCGGGTACCGCACCGGGATTCTCGGCAAGCTGCATGTTAATCCGGCAGACGCTTTTCCGTTTGATATGAAAGAGATTTCCGATGCCAATTTTTCTCGCAAAAAAATGGCCCGGTATGCGGAGAAAGCGGGCCATTTTTTTGCGGCAAGCAAGCGGCCCTTCTATCTGCAAGTGAACTATCCCGATGCCCATCGTCCGTTCATTAAGCAAGTCAACGGAATTCCAAAAAAACCGCTGACCGGCAGCGATGTCGAAGCACTCCCTTACATGGGCATCAACACCGACGAACTAAAACAGCAAACCGCCGATTATTACAACTGCATGATGCGGCTTGATACGCATATTGGGCAGTTGTTACAAGCGTTGGAAAAATCAGGCAAACAAGACCAAACCGTGGTGATTTATATTGGCGATCACGGGGCCGATCTGTTGCGCGGCAAACGGACCAGCTACGAAGGTGGCTTGAAGATACCGATGATCGTTCGTTGGCCCGGCCAAGTGACTGGGCAAGTTCGCAATGAACTGGTCAGCACGCTCGATTTGTTTCCCACGTTTTGCGAAATTGCTGGCGTACAACCGCCGAACAATTTACCGGGCCGGTCATTGGGCCCGTTAGTTCAAGGCTTAAAGCCAGAGTGGCGGCAGTATTTATTTACTGAATATCATGTTCATTCGAACCACAACCCTTGGCCGCAGCGGACGGTGCGTGGCCAGCGATATAAGTTGATCCACAATCCACTGGCCGGCCAAGTGAACCCTGGTTATCAGTTCACGATTTCCAAGTTCATCAAAGATGGCGAAGAGGCAATGCTTGTCGGGGCATCGGCCCAAGTGAAAAAAGCGTATGCCTTGATGAAACAGCCGCCAGAGTTTGAACTGTATGATCTAGAGACCGATCCGTTTGAGTTCAACAACCTGGCAGAAGACGCTAAGCATGCGGCTCAACTTAAACACCTACAACAAAAGCTAAGAACCTGGCAACAACAAACGGGCGATGCCCTGGCCGACCCTAAGAAGGCGAAGAAGTTGTTTCAGTTGATCCAAACCACCGGCACGAATAAAGAGTTGATCCCGTATCGGGAATTCATGGAGCCGTAAAATCAGAGAGCGGTCAACCTAACGATTGACCGCTCTCTGATATCTGTCATAAAACACAAACGACAATTACTTATCGACGACGTTCTTTTCGTTCATCATGATCATGATCATCACCTTCGTGTTCATGTTCGTCGTCGTCGTCAAATTCTTCGTGATGCAGTTCTTCAAGCATTTCGTGCATCCGGCGAAGATGGTATCGCATTTCTTCAATTTCTTTGCGAGTCTGGTGCAAGGCTTCTGCTAGTTCTCGAACTTGGCGTCCTTCTTGGTGATGCTTCTCGACTTCACGCTGCATCTGTTCTGCTTGTTGATGCAGTTGATGGGCAACGTCGTGAATTCCGACACGTTCTAAAATTCCAGCCGCTTCATGTAGGGCTTTGACTCGGCGATGAAACTGCTCGACCTGTTCTTGATGCTCTGCCGATTGATGATGGCCTTCGCCTTCATGGTGGCCTTTCTCGTGGTGACCTTCTTCTCCATGTTCGTGATGACCCTGTTCGTGGCCTTTGTGGTCGCCATGCTCATGATCATCATGATTCGAATGTTTGTGCATTAGTTGCATCAAGTCACGCAAGTGTTCTTCACGCGAGCGAATCGCTTTATGTAGTTCTTCAAGATGATTACGATTTTCTTGCTTGGACGCTTTTTCTGCCTCACCGTGTAATTCTTTTAGCTCACGTTGAATGTGCTGAATGCGTTCTTTGATTTGGGCAGCTTCTTTCTCACGACTCTCGCCTTCGCGGTGCTCGCCATAATGTTCGCCGTGCTCTTTCTCACGCTCTTTACGTTCAAGCATGCTAGTAAGCATTTTGATCTGCTCCCGAATTTTCGCCACTTCCTTTTCGTTCCCTAATTCTTCGGCGCGTCTAGCATTCTGATGCAATGCTTCTAGAACCGATGGAATACGATCAGGAAAAAGCTTCGGTGAAGATTCGTGACCTTCTTGATCCATTCGCTCTAAAACGGCAGACAATTTTTTGATCTGTACCCGAAATCGATTGGCCGCTTCTTCACTGCCAGAGTCCTCGGCCTGTTTTACACCTTGCTGCAATGCTCTTAGATGGGTTTGCAGTTCGCGGATTTTCTCGGGGCCAGGGTGATCTTCGGCCAAAGATATTGAACTCACAAGCGTGAGTGCGAGGAACATTACCGAGGCAATTGCAATACGTAACATGAACGGAACTCCAGTTAGGGAAACAAGATGCGATACCATCAGAGAAATTGGGTTCTATGAAGGGAATTGAGGATAGGGGAAGTTTAATCATAGCATATTCCGAAAAGAAAATAAATCGAGAATTCGGTTGTAACTGGTCCCAAGGCTTGCTAGATTACAGTAAGTCTATAGAGTTCTATGGAGAATTTTACAAATGGTTACTACCCATGCGCGGCGTGCTTATTTGCATCTGCGTCAAAAATTGATGGGTCGTCAGCTTCCGCCTGGCACTCGAATTCGTTACGGCCCTGTGGGTAAAGAGCTGGGCATTAGCGCCACCCCGGTACGCGAAGCCATCGGCCAGTTGGCGTCTGAAGGGTTTGTTGAACTGGTGCCGCAACTCGGGGCCGTGGTTCGCCAGCTAACCCGTGAAGAAGCCATCGAGCTTTACGAACTGCGTGAAGCGATTGAACCTTTTGCGGCTCGCAAGGCGGTTCAGCGTATTTCAACAGAACAAATGCAGCAGCTTTGTGATTGCTTGGCTGAAATGGAAGAAATTGCACACAACTGGAATGCCGAAGAGCCGCTGGAACTTCAAAGAAAATTGGTCCGCCGGTTTGAAGCAGTCGATTTGAGTTTTCATGTCACGCTGTTGGAAGCAACCAGCAATCGTCGGATGATTAAAACGATTGGTGATTCTCATTTATTAACTCGAATTTTCACGTCAGATCGCCATGAGTACGACAAGCAAGTGCTGTCCGCAACGGCCCACGATCATCGTGAGATTGTGGAAGCAATTCAACAAAAAGATGAAAACCAAGCAGCCGCGGCCATGCAGCAACATATTCAAAGTGGGCTGAAACGCACCTTGGCCGCACACGATGCCGGAGACAATGCTAGATCGAACGACCACTGGTGGCAATAACAACTGAGGAAATTTTACGAATGATCAATTTCAAACAAACAATATCACTTACCGCTACATTCTGTGCGTTGCATCTTGTAACGTCTGCCTGTTTAGCCGAAAGCCCTACCACGCAACCTGGTTTCGTCCTTGAAGAATTCATCTACGAGAAGGCTCCGTTTCCTCAATGCCATGCTTCGACCATCGTCGAAACGCCGCAAGGAATTGTGGCCGCTTGGTTTGGTGGAACCCACGAGAAGAGTCCTGACGTAGGTATCTGGCTTTCACACAAAAAAGATGGCAAATGGAGCACCCCGGTTGAGGTGGCCAACGGAGTTCAAGCTGACAAAGAAGCAGGCAAACCAGATCGTTACCCTACCTGGAATCCGGTGTTACATCAAATACCGGATGGTCCGTTACAACTGTATTACAAAAAAGGACCCAGCCCTAGCACCTGGTGGGGTGAACTCAAAGAGAGCACCGATGGCGGGCACACGTGGAGCAAAGCCAGACGATTGCCGCGAGACATTTACGGCCCTGTTCGCAATAAAGCCATCACACTAAAAGATGGAACCATCCTTTCGCCCAGCAGTACCGAACACGATGGCTGGCGGGTTCATTTTGAACTGAGTAGCGACAACGGCAAAACCTGGAAGTTGATTGGACCCGTGAACGACGGAAAAGAATTCAGCGCAATTCAACCCACAGTTTTGACGCACCCTGGCGGGAAACTTCAGGCATTGTGTCGCAGCAAAGAATCAAAGATCGTTGAAACTTGGTCAGACGATGACGGGCTCACTTGGAGCAAAATGGCCGCTACCAGTTTGCCCAACCCGAACTCCGGCATCGATGCAGTGACACTTCAAGATGGACGTCATCTGTTGATCTACAACCACACACTTCGCAAGTCGGGCTGGGGTGGAAGTCGATCCTTTCTGAATGTTGCCATCAGCGACGATGGAAAGAGTTGGAAACCTTGCCTGATTTTAGAACAAGAAGACAAAGGCGAATTTTCGTACCCTGCGGTGATTCAATCTTCCGATGGATTGGTCCATATCACGTATACGCATTTGCGTACGAAAGTCAAACACGTGGTGGTCAATCCGAAAAAGTTAGTCCCAACGGAATATATTAATGGCAATTGGCCTTTGAAAAACTAAGTTCCTTTATTTCACTAAGTAAGACACGGACTCATGACAACTCGCTTCACACCATTTGCACTGATATTGATTTTCTTCGCAGCCTCGCTGACGTCGTCGGCAGCAGAGACCGAAGATTTAAAGCGGCTGGCCTATAACAACCCACAACTGTCCGTTGACTTGGGCGTAGGGCTTTGGGCCTGGCCGATGCCGGTTGATTACGACAACGATGGCGATCTTGATTTATTGGTCTCTTGCCCTGACAAGCCGTACAACGGGGTTTACTTTTTTGAGAACCCTGGCGGCGATGCCAAAATGCCGATCTTCAAGCCGGGCAAGAAGATCAGTAGCGGCCAGAGAAACATTTCGATCAGCATGGTAGATGGTAAACCACGCTATTTAATACCTGGCAAAGAAGTGCAACTCTCGGGCAACGACATTGGCAAAACAACGCCGATTTACTCGAAGACGAATCTACTCGCTGGCAAGAAGATTCGTGCCAATCAGTGGCAATATGTCGACTACGATGGAAGCGGAAATCTATCCCTTGTAGCAGCTATCGGCGAGTGGACTGATTACGGCTGGGATGATGCCTACAACGATCAAGGCCAGTGGACCAACGGCCCACTGCATGGTTGGATCTACTTGATTCGCCCGAAAGACAAACCGACCGGGGATGCGTTTGAAGATCGTTACCACGAGCCTGAATTACTGCAAGCCGGCGGCAAACCGATTGATGTTTTTGGTCGCCCTTCGCCCAACTTTGCCGACTTCGACAACGATGGCGATCTTGATTTGTTGTGTGGTGAATTCCTTGATGGGTTCACCTACTTTCAGAATGTCGGCACGCGCAGCCAACCGAAGTATGCCGCAGGAAAACGCCTGACTTACCAAGGCAAGCCGCTAGTAATGGACTTAGAAATGATTGTCCCCTCGGCAGTCGATTGGGACCACGATGGCGATATCGATTTAATCGTCGGCGACGAAGATGGACGCGTGGCATTTATTGAGCACACGGGCAAAGTGACTGATGGCATGCCAGAATTCTTGCCACCGCGATACTTCCAACAGCAAGCGGCAGATATTAAATTCGGCGCACTCGCAACGCCCTGTGGCTACGACTGGGACGGTGATGGAGACGACGATATTATTTGTGGCAACACGGCTGGTTATATTTCGTTCATTGAAAATCTCTCTTCGCCCGGCGACAGTTCACCACGCTGGGCGGCACCGCAGTTATTAAAAGCCGCTGGACAAGTGATTCGCATTCAAGCCGGCCCTAATGGTTCAATCCAAGGCCCTTGCGAAGCCAAATGGGGATACACCACGCAAACCGTAGGCGACTGGGATCACGATGGACTGCCTGATTTAATCCTCAATTCGATCTGGGGAAAAATCTTGTGGTACAAAAATATCGGAACCCGGAAAAAACCGAAACTGGCCGCAGCCCAGGCAGTTCAAGTCGCTTGGCCCAGTACCCCGCCCAAACCGAAATGGAACTGGTGGAACCCCGAAGGCAATAATTTAGTTACCCAGTGGCGAACGACTCCGGTACTTACCGATTGGAATCAAGATGGTTTGACGGACTTAATCATGCTCGATCACGAAGGTTATCTCTGCCTCTGGGAGCGTAAAAAGACCGGCCAACAAACTGTTTTACTGCCTCCGCAGCGGATATTCACAGATCGTTTCGGCAAACCGCTACGTCTTAATAGTGGTTACGCTGGAAAGAGTGGCCGCTATAAACTTTCGGTGGTCGATTGGGATGGCGACGAAGATCTCGATCTGCTGGTCAACAGTTCCAATGCAGATTTTTATGAAAACGTGAAGCAGCAAAACGGCCAAGTAGTTCTAGAAAATCGCGGACCACTGGGCCAACGTAAAGTTGCCGGTCATACTTCCAGCCCTACAACCGTTGATTTTAATAATAACGGAATTCCTGATTTATTAATTGGCGCCGAAGATGGATTCCTTTACTACATGGAAAACCCTCGTACTAAGTAGATCGTATGAAAGATAGTAAGATACTTTTTCATCAGGATCGATTCCACCCAACAATCGGCCTGTGAATTTATCGATACCCCACGTATCCAGGAGACTTGATCATGATGTCAACAGCCCCACTAACTGGCGTTATTCCACCACTGGTGACTCCGCTGAACCCCGATGATTCACTTGATACCGCAAGCATCGAAGCACTGCTAAATCATGTGATCGATGGTGGCGTTTCTGGTGTTTTCATTCTGGGCAGCACCGGAGAGTTTTCCAGTCTCAGCTATTCGTTACGCAAACGATTGATTGATCGAGTATGTCGAGAAGTCGACGAGCGTGTGCCTGTGCTGGTGGGCATCAGCGATACGTCAATGTACGAATCGTTCCGCATGGCCCAGTATGCCGCTGACTCTGGCGCCGATGCAGTAGTCCTCACAGCACCCTATTACTTTCCGCTGAACCAAGAAGAGCTGTACGAATACACCGTGAACATGGTGGAACAAATCCCCTTGCCGGTGTTCTTATACAACATGCCGAAAATGACGCAGTGCCATTTTGATGTAGAAACGACGCGGCGTTTAATGCAAATTGACAAGATCATCGGCATGAAAGAGTCAAGCGGCAACATGCTCCATTTTCATCAGCTAAAGCAATTGCAGGCTGAACGTAAAGACTGGACATTGCTAGTAGGGCCTGAAGAATTAATGCCTGAAGCAGTCCTCTTCGGCGCCCATGGTGGCGTGCATGGTGGTTCGAATATCCACCCTAAATTATACGTTGACCTGTACGAAGCTGCCGCCTGTGGCAATCTTCCCTTAGTACGCAAGCTGCATCAACAAGTACTGCAACTGGCCCAGATTTACCAATATGGCAGATCAAAAGTCTCAGGCATCCCGGCCATCAAAACGGCCCTATCGCAGCTTGGGCTCTGCCAATCGCATGTACTTCCCCCACTGCTAGAACCCAATGAAGCCCAACAAGAAGAAATCAAAATGGTGTTGTCTGAAGCCGGACTAGTAACGGCCTCGGTGTAGCCGAAAACGATGAACATCGTGTGCCACTGGCTCCGCCAGTGCGAAGTGCATTTACATTGATTGCATACGAAGAATATCGAACGACATAGACTCTGGCGACTCGAATTTTTTTCAATAACCCCGTTCTTGAATTCGAGCAAGAACTGATTTAGTAACTAACACCACTTCAACACTGGCGAAGCCAGTGGCACCCAAGATCAAGCATAACCCCATTACCATTACCCACTCCCCTGCCCTTCTCTTCACAAAGTTTTCACATCTATGAATTTCCTACTACTTGGTGCCTTTGAAAATGTTCGCATCCTCGACTTGATCGTGTTGGTCGTCTATCTAGGCGCCATGGCCGCGATGGGCCTGTTTATGGCATCACGCAACAAATCAACCGAAGAATACTTTGTCGGCGGGCGTTCCTACTCTGGCTGGATCATCGGCATCTCGATGCTCGGCACCTCGATTAGCTCGGTTTCCTTTCTGGCGTTTCCCGCCGATGCCTATAAGGGCAACTGGTCAAATCTGGTGTCAAACTGGATGTTGCCGATTGCAACCGTGTTGGCCATCGCTGTTTTTATTCCGCTGTTTCGAAGCACTCGATTAACATCCGCTTTTGAATACCTAGGGCACCGTTTTGGTGCGCCACTGCGAATCTATGGCGCCATCGGATTTTTGCTTTTGCAAGTGATTCGAATCGGTTCGATTCTGTTCCTGGTTTCAATGCCCGTCAGTTTATTGTTTGATGTTGACATTCGTATTGTCATCATTTGTGCCGGAATCTTTGTAGGATTTTACACGGTAGTCGGCGGTATCGATGCGGTAATTTGGACCGATGTCATTCAATCGTTTGTCCTCTGTTTCGGAGGCATTCTCTGTGTTGCTTATATCTTGTATCAGCTTCCAGGTGGGTTTGGCCAAGTGCTGGAAGTAGGGTCTGACATAGACTTAAACAAATTCAGCCTCGGAGACTTTGATTTTGATCTCTCTCGTAAAACCTTTTGGACTGTTTCTATTCTAGGGCTAATCCATTTCATCGGTCAGTGTTGCAGTGACCAAACTTTTGTACAACGCTATATTGCTGCTAAAAGCACGAGGGAAGCTCGCAAAGCGGCCATCCTCTATTCAATTTTTGCCATACCGACCTGGACCTTCTTTTTCTTTCTCGGCACCTGTGTCTATGTCTACTACCTACAGTTTCCGACCGAGTCACTCCCTAAAGATCCCGATGCGGTGTTCCCCTATTTCATCCTCCATCAAATTCCACCAGGCATCGCTGGCTTAGTCATTGCTGGAGTTCTGGCCGCTGCGATGTCAAGTTTAGACTCCAGTTTAAATTCAATCTCGACCGTTTTTACCATTGACTTCCTTAAACCTTACTTGGCACCCAATCGTGAAGACAAATACTATTTAACCGTCGCTAAATGGGTGGCAGTTCTCTTTGCTGTACTCATGATCGCCGGGGCGTTACTCTTCATCGAACTAACCAAGACGTACACCGTCAACCAGTTAACTTGGATTGTCGCTTCGATCTTCGGCGGCTGTTTAACCGGGTTATTCCTTGTTGGATTTTTCACCACTCGGGTCAAAGGAAACGCCGCTGCCTTTGCAGTGGGCGTATCAATCGTCGCCAACATCTATCTAAACCTCATGGTCTTCGAGATGCTCCCTAAGCAAATTACTTTTCCGTTGAATGAACTTTGGGTTGGGGCGATCATCAATTTGCTTTTCATCGTGGTAGCCTACGGCGCAAGTTTCTTGCTGCCCTCCACGTCAGAAGACCTATCCGGTTTAACCGTTTGGACATTCAGGAAATCATCCGATGAAAGTTCTAATTGACCCTCTGTTTCCTCCGTGCCTCTGTGTTTAGAACTCTTTCCTTCTTCCCATCCTTGGCGTCTTAAAAATTCGTAGGGTGGCTGCCCATTTCGGGCCAGCCGCCTGTTTATGGGCCTTGTGTTTGTTGAGAATTTTGCACCAAGAATTATTTCTGGCCGCTCATTTATATGAGGTTGAAATTCCATCTGCTTCAAAAGAATTTCAATTAACATCCTCTTATGCACAGAAATCAAAGTGGGTTCGATGAGTAATACAGATTTGAGGCAAGCTCGATATCCGGATGGATGGCAGCCAAACGTGTCTTTTCGATCAAGCATTTCTTCGTGATGAATCAAGAATGTTTGAACATATTTTGTTAGAGACCATCCATCCTACGCGTTTTTGTTCTTCATACGCCGAACCACTAAGTCAATTCCAATCACACCCACGGTGGCGATGATTATTATGACGATGCAGCCGATGACTTCTGATGTTGAATCGGGTGCTGTCTTTTCCCAAGGCCAGAGCTTTCGTATTGCCCCGATCATAAAGCCGCACATGATGGCCATGGTTTGTGGTTCGTAATGTTTGAGCAGCCAACGCAGCACTTTGCTGAAACAGAGTAGCCCGACTAAACAGCCCACAGCAAAGACAGCGAACGCGAGTAAATCATCCGATAAACCTTCCGGATCCGCTTGCCCCTTGAGCAATGCTTTTGGAATGCCGCTGAGATAATTGAAGACACCAAAGATTATTAACAAATACGACCCACTGATCCCTGGCAATATCATGGCGCTAATGGCAATCGTGCCGCAGATAAACAAAAACCCAAGATTGTGTGCCGAGTCGATATGCTTTGGCTCTTCAAAACTAGTGATCCAGAAAGCAAAACAGGCCCCCAGGATTCCCAACCCTAGTAGTGCAATTATCTTGCCAGAAGACGACTTCTCTTTCACCAATCTGGCCACCAAATAACTGGAGCCAATAATCGCGCCAAAGAAGAGTGCAAAAACATACGGCCTTGCCGGCTGATCGTCTTCGATCAATTCATGAATGGCCATGACAAAAACTAATAGCCCAACAGCAATTCCCATTCCTAATGGAATCACAAATTTCAGATCAAGCCGCTTTGCCACTTCGGCCCATTCACGTTTTTTAATATGCCGGAACAACTGCCGATCGACATGACTGATGGCCGTGACCAAGCGGTTGTAGATTCCGAGAACTAAAGCGACCGTGCCGCCGGACACACCTGGCACCGCATCGGCTGCGCCCATCATCAATCCGCAGAGAACATGCTTGATGTACGAGTTGTTGTTTTCTGGTGTGGTATCATGTTCAGTTGTCGCTTGGGACATAAAGGCTTTGTCTCTTTGTGTTGAGTCATCTGACCGATAAATAAACTGAGGCCACGATTGTAGGATGAGATGCTGATTTATCGAATGCTAATTTTCAACTGATTTTATTAACGTAAAACGCGCAGTGAACTGCTTGAACCCTAGTTTAGGTCACCCTGATCAAACAAGACTACGCATTTTAACATATCTAGCAAGTAGTATATTGTAATTATAAAATATTTACCTTGACCGGGGCTCTTAGGGGGCTTAAATTGCTTTAAACCTATCAAGCAACACGAATACAAAAAGGACGATGAATTGAATCATCGTTCTCCCTTTTATATAGATTTCGCCTTACCTTATTTGATGCAAGTGAAAGGTCTCGCTCAGAATCAATCCTTTGAGCGAGAACAACAGGGATGTTTTTTCTCCGGTCGGCAACAGGCCTACAAGTTCGTACACCTGCCAAAGTCAACTTATACCTTGAGCTACTCGCACGTCGTGCTGATGGTTTTCATGAATTGGAAACTGTGATGGCTGCCGTTGACTTGTTTGACACGCTTCATTTTCAAACGCGTGAAGATTCTTCCATTTCGGTCGAGTGTCGTTGGGCGACCGGTCAGTTAAATCAAGTTCCCGCTTCGCATGAAATACCAGATGTTTTAGGTGATCTTCCGCCAAGTCCACAAAACTTAGTGACCAAGGCCCTCGTCTTACTACAAGAAGCAACTGGTTGTAAACGGGGCGCAATAGTTCGCCTTGTGAAGCGAATCCCTTCTGCTGCTGGATTAGGCGGAGCATCTAGCAACGCGGCCGCAGTATTGTTGGCAGCGAACGAATGCTGGAAGCTTGGCTTGTCGCTTACTGAACTATCAGCACTGGCCGCACAACTAGGCAGCGATATTCCGTTTTTTTTGCGAACCGGATCGCTCGGATCAGGCCTAGCCGTATGTCGAGGTCGGGGAGAAATTATCGAGCCTCTCAAAACAAAACGGCCTTTGCAGATTGTTATTGTTCGACCTTATGCCGGGCTGTCGACCGCCAAAGTATTTCAACAATGCGAACTAGCTTCACAACCCAAACAAGTGGAGCCACTGCTGGCTGCCTTACAAAGTGGCGCGATCAACCAGATCGGCTCGACGCTGTTCAATCGTTTACAGCAGCCTGCTCGACAGATTTCCTCGACCATCGATCAGGTGGCGAAGGAATTTGAAAAGCTGGATGTGGTTGCGCATCAAATGTCAGGCAGTGGAACTTCCTATTTTGGAATCTGCAAGAATGTACGACATGCCAGAAGAGTTACTTCACAACTAAAGTCAAAACAAATTGGAACTGTCTTTCAAACACAAAGTGTTGGAATCAACACGCTTTGCAACTAAGCTTTGATCACCGCATCAGGGAGAAACAGACGTGGAAATTACCGAAGTACGAATCAAACTCATGGATGCTGCCAGCGACCGTCTTCGCGGGTTCTGCTCGATTACCTTTGACGACTCCTTTGTCGTGAGAGACTTGAAGATTATCGAAGGCACCAGCGGCCCTTTTGTGGCGATGCCCAGCCGAAAACTAACGGCCCATTGCCCACAATGTAATTGTAAAAACAGCCTTAAAGCGCCCTACTGCAATCAATGTGGGTTCAAACTTCCCGCGAGTATGGGCGAACGAGGCGGCGCGGAAGGGCGAGCCAAGTTGTATGCTGATATTGCTCATCCAATCAACTCCGAGTGTCGAGAAATGATTCAAACTCGCGTGATTGAAGAGTATAAAATTGAGCTCGGTAAATCCGAAGATCCCAACTATCGCTCTCGCTACGATGATTACTACGACGACGATGATGACGTTGAAGATGTCGTGTCAGACGCAGTGGTGACTCCGACCCCACCGAAACAAGAAGAGCGGCCAGCGGCTTCGGCTGAAAAGAAAATCCAACAACACCCGGCCGAACCGAAAGTCCAAGGCCCCCATCAAGGGCAAACACAATCTCGCAACTCAGGCGGAACGCCCCACACTCGGAGAAAGAAATACGACTTCGGCGAAGGGGTGTTTGAAGATTAGGTTAAAGAGAGGATTAGAAATATCAGTTTTTATCCGAACCTGAATCATTAACAATGTGTCTCAAAGAAGCTGGTATACGACACTGTGACTCACCCTCTTTCCCTCTCTCGTTAAATCATCATGCCAAATGAGTCTATTATTGCATTAGACCTAGAAGGTACATTGATCTCGAATGCTGTTAGTCAGTTTGCTCGACCTGGTCTATTCAAATATTTATCTTGGTGTAAAGATTATTTTGAGGAGGTCTATATATACTCGGCAGTTAGAGATTCAAAATGCCATGAAATTGTATACAACCTAGTATCACGAAACTTGGCACCTAAATGGCTTGAAGACACCCAATTCATTCAATGGGATCGCAAGTTCAAAGATCTCGCTAACATCGCAGGGGCAACTATAGAGGATTGCCTGATCGTTGATGACAACCGTGATTACATACTAGATGATCAAATACACCAATGGATAAAGATTAAAAAATGGAGTCCGCCGTATTCAGACACTGATAGAGAACTTGAAAGAGTTCAGGAGATCATAGAAGCCAGACTCGCCCACACCCCATAACCAGAAATCAATCCACATCCGACTCCGACTCAAACGTGATCGACCAAGAATCTATTTGGGCGTGGACTTCTTCGATGGTGAGTCGGCGTTCGGGGATGAGATCAAGGGGCTCGCCTTCGTCTCCTTCTTCGGCGTATTGTTGTTTACGCTCAATCTTCAGCACTTCTTCTTCGAGACTGACTAACCACACGGGAATATCGAGCCCTACGCCACTGGGTGTTTTCACTAACAACGTGGCTTCTTTTTGCAGTAAGTTGAAAGCCGTCGGGTCATTGGTTTTTCCGGCTTCCTCCATGGCCTGCTTAACCAGGGAGCAAACGCGATCTACGGAGAGGGGCTGTAGGAAACGTTCTTGAATTCGATCAGCGACGGTGGGCATTCGCATTGAATACTTTTTCTGCAATCGACGCAGCTTCGTCACGTACCGTTTTGCTTCGTCTCCAATACGTTCTGCCAGGGCGGATCGCCACATTTCGGCCGCTTCGTTGTGGCCCCGACGGATTAAAATCTCATGTGCCAGAAAAACGGGCCTCAAGTTCCAAGCGACTCGATCATAAGAGACCCTGAGCTTCAGGAACTCTAAGAACATATAGAGCATCTCGCCACGATCACTTTGCGTGGTGGTGCTGTTATAATCTCGATACTCGGGGTAGTTTTCTAAAATTGCTTCCAAGATGACCGTGATACTATCAACGGCCAAATCCATTTCGGACGAGTCACCCAGCACGGACATGAACATCGGCCACTGGTCTTCAGGCAGTTGTTGGCGAACTTGATCGACCCATTGCCGTACACCTTGATGTAGGATTGAACGAATATTGCCGCGATTGAAAAAGTGTTGCGTGAACAAATCGTTTCCATAACGTTCGATGAACGCCACAATTTGATTCCAGCGTGCTTTCCCGGTGAATTTTTCTACCGACGACAGACGTAAAGTACGGCTATGCGAAAGCCAGGCAATTAACATGTGCTGAGTCATTTGCTCTAAGCATTCTACCAATTGATTGCTTAATATATTTCGATCTTCTTGAGTGACATCCCAAGACTCGGCCGAAGTCACCAGTGCTTGCACCATGGCCTTGTAGCCGGTTTCAAACAGGGCATCAAACTCGGTGATCGCGCCAGGGCCTACCGGATTATCTCGCTCCATTCTGCGGGCGGTTTCTAAAAGCTGTCGAGAACGCTCGAACTGCCCGGTTCGTGGAAGCCAAACTAGCAACTCTCGAATCGTGGCTTGGCGAATCCTGGAGCCAACAATCAGGCCAGGGCTGCCTCCTTTAGAGACAGGAACATACAACAACGGCTGCTCGTTGAGCGCCTTGACCAAAGCATTCCAATCTTCGTCGCTTGACGCCTCTTCGCCGCCCAGCATTCCAGCAAGAATGCGAATTGCGAGCACCTGCTCTTTGCCGAGCTCTTGCTCTAATAGGATATTGGCTTCGTCCAGCTTTTTTGTATGCGGAAAGGCGGTGATAATGGTCGAGGAAACCAAGCGAGCCGCAGAAGCGGTGGAGACTGTGGTGGCGATAATCCGTTCAACCAAATACTCTTTGACTGCCCGTTGCCGATCAAATTCGACTAAGGAACGATGATCGCCTTGCGGAACGCCTAGCGAATGCCGCTGCACTATATTGAGCAAGTGCATTAGGTTACGGTAATTATTGATGGCCTGATTTCGCCAAGCCACCATTTTACTCAAGCGATCATCCGAAGGATCTTCTATCGCCAGCGATTGTACGCCTTCGACACTGGCCACTTGCCACAGCTTGGCCAGACAGTCGAGAAAAGCCAAGCGGCCATTAACCCGTTTTGATTCGGCTTGCAGTTCTTCTTCGGTGTCACTTCCTTCTTCGAAAATACTGCCATCGACACCATCGTCGGTACTGTCAGCGTACGTAACATCTTCATACGCTGCGCCGTAGATATCCTCTTCGCCCTCAGGTGATTCAGGATGGAACAATTCTTCCAACTCGGTTGATGGCGTCTTCGATTCTGCGGGAGTGGAGAACCAATTGGGGACTGTCCATAACTCACCTGCGTTGGCTTCAAGGTAATCTAAAAACTTCGTGATCGCCTTGGAACGTTCGTCGGGAGGCAAAGGGCCGTTCGACGTAGGCTTGGTGGAATCTCCATCGGACTCAGCTTCATGATCAACCGAATTTTGATCGTCGTTCCTCAAATGCCGAACCCATTCTTGGATTAAGAAGAAGAAGGAACTTTCGCCTTGTTGCAAATCAATTTCATCCGCACGTTCGATCCAATGGATCAGCAAGGCCATGGAAGCAACAAAGTCGCGTCGTTCGAGCAATGCTTCAATTACCATGGCATACGCCTTGGGTGAATCAAACAAGTTGGCATGAGGGCCCCAGAAGCGTACATTTCCTGCTTCCGCCCCACCTTGGTGCCAGAGAGTCAACGCATCGGCAACCAGCTTGGCGGCATCGTACGAATCTTTGGCATCAGGCACATCAAAGCTAGAGACTTGATGGGCCGCAAAGCGATACCACCAGTCTGAGAAATCGACAAACCGTTGGTCAACTTCTTGACAAGCCTTGGTGTTATCGGTCGCGGCCGCTTCACTCCAGATATGCGACATGAGTGTCATGACATGCTCAACCAGTCGAATTAAGTCATCGACTCGATGATCACGAATACTGTTTTCCATGGCCGGAAACAGGCTAAACTGCCCATCGAAGCCTAAGATATTCCACGGGTCAACAATCGCGCCACATTGAATGGCCCTTTGAAGTCGGTCAATGATTCGATCAATAAACTGAATCGCTTTTTCTAAGTCGGCCTGCTCGACCGATTGATGGGCCAAGGTCACAAAGCAACCAATACGACACTGCATTCTGGCCGAAGCCGTTGGCACCACATCAACTTGCTCGCTGGCCGCATCAGGATAACCCATGCGGGCATAAATTTGTGCCAGGTGAACGTGTGAAAGTTGTTTTGCCCGTCGATTACTCAGATACGTGTTCAGATGTTGGCGAGCGGCCCCAAACGGCTGCCGGCGTTCAGTCGCTTCCGCTTGTAATCGAGCCCCATGTTCTCCTTCAATTTTGGAGAAGAGCTCTTCATAGAAACGATCTCGGTACGAGGCCACCTTAGGCAGTAAGGTTCCTAAAGAAATCTCCGAGCTATGCGCCTCGGGTCCAAATCCTGAAATCCCGGCGCCCATTAAGATAACGCCCGCCAAGACTGCGGCGGCTTCGATTACTAACTCTTCTCGTGCGATCTTTGATTCATCGGTGATACGACGAACTAACGCATCGAGTGTGACTTGTTGCACCACAAAACGAGTGTAATAGCCATCGTTATCGAGATGATCAGGATCCCATTGGCCGAACTGATAATTGGGTCGGCGATTGACCGGGTGATCAAAATCATAAGCCCTGGGGTCAAACGCCAATTCATGTAGCATCGAAGGATCGAAGCAGGCATCGTACAGAATGTCAGAACTGGTCGACCCGATCATTTCCAAAGCAATCTCAATCACTTCTTGATACGGTCCATGACTGGCTCCGACTCCCTTGGCATAAATGGGAACAGGCCGACAAAACTCGTGCGGGTAAGATTCTATTTTTTGCGTCTCTAAGGTCGCAACTGGGCGATGCCCTATGTAGTCGTTGAGACTCTGAATGGCCTGTTCGGCAATTTGCTCTTTTGCAGTAAAACTGCCTTGATGTTGCAGCACGGTCTCAAAGCAATTGGAAAGAAAGAACGGCAGAAACAGATCGTCGCTTTTTTGATGAAATAATAAGTCTCGATGAAACTCAAGATACCCAGGCAACAAGTGGTCGAAAACAATGCTCAACACCGCATCGGCCTGGGAAGATTCTGAAAACGCCGAAGAGGATTGCTTGAGCGAATTAAGCTCGTCTTTTAACGATGCACCGAGCCGTTTCCAAAGCTCTGTCTGGCTGTTATTTTCTGAGTCTTCGGCAGCCCCCATGGCATAAATCTGATTGAATGCCTGAACAAACTTAGGGTCTGATCGGCCTGAAGAATAGTTCAAATACCCCAATACCGTCTCGTAATTCTGCTTCAGATCGGATTCAGGAGGGGAATTGGGCATCGACAAACTTAAAGACCTCAAACAGTGTGAGTGTAATGGGGAACTGGTTTAATCTAGGAAAAGAAGTCAGTGATGGGTACCAAGGGAACCTAATGACTCACTTGCGGGAGGCATCAATTTAGGAGGTGTGAAATTGAACCCCAACCCTCATAGTAGGGTCCGAAGGCAAGATGGTCTAGGAGTCTGGAGTTGCTCAGCAAACACTGTTTTTACCGTAAGGTATTTCATAACAACAAGTTAAGGCCGCCAAAGAACCTGTTCTCAGAATTGTTATCAGAAAAGTGTTGCAAAAAATCAACATTCAAATTAAGAGTTTTTCCTCCTTTTTGGTGCTGAGACCGCAGTTTACAGATTATGATAGAGTAACTTGTCCAAACTGGCATATCTGCCTTGGGGATATTGTGGATTGGTTGCTTTCGCTTGAATTGCTCAATCAAAGCACCAATCAGTTGTCGCCTCTTTTCTCGGATATCGAATTTTTCAGAAGGAAATCGATGTTGTTGAGTTCAATTAAATCTCGTTTGTGTTCTTTGGCTGTCCTCGTGGCGCTTGCCTGTGCAAGCCAAGCTTCAGCTCAAGTTACGTCGCATGGAATCCTCTCCTCCAACTCGCTAGAGCGTCTGGGGTTAGAACGAGAATGGATCGCCCATCTCCCAATCAGTTCAATCTACAGTGAAATTCACCATCTCACGCAGTCTATCAATCCAGATGTGCAGGTGACTATCTTTGAAATTGATCATGATGGACGTAAAGTCACTTTTAGTTCGAAGGGTCTCGACACTTTTGGGAAACCACTCGGCGTAGAAGGTGCAAAAAAGCAAGCCGATCAATTTATTGCCCGGTTAGGCGATCTAGAGAAACTGCCAGAAATAGTACAGCACGATATTCCTGACATTACTTTTTTTATACAAACGAACTCGGGGATGATACACTCGATTGACGGGCAAACTGGTCGAACCATCTGGTCGCAAGTTCCAGGCAATGTGCGTTACCCTTCTCAAAAACCTGCTGCCAACAATAAGTTTGTTGCTGTAGTCAATGGACTCACGTTATATCTTCTGCATCGAAAAAATGGAGAACTTGTTTGGAAACGTGACCTGAATGGAGTTCCAGGAGCGGGACCAGTTTTTGGTGAACAGGGGATCTATGTTCCAATGCTTTCAGGAAAAATCTCGATCTATGATATTGAAGACCCGAAAGCACCTGTCGGAAGTTTTCAATCGTTTGGCCATGTTTACAACACCCCAACCGCAACCAGTAAAACTGTCAGTTGGGTCACAGACCGTGGTTTCATGTATGCAGGAAACTCCTTTGACACCAAACTTCGATATCGGGTCGAAGCGAGTGGAGAAATTCTCGCTAGTACCACGTATCTTGCTCCTCACTACCTGTATTTCACCACCGTCGATGGTTATGTCTATTGTGTTTACGAACGTGATGGCACAACCGAATGGAGATTTTCCTGTGGTCAGTCGATGTCAGAAGCTCCATTTCCACACGGAGATGCGGTCTATGTTTTGTTGGATCGCGGAGGCATCTATCGCCTGAGCTCCCAAGATGGTGTCGTGGCTTGGTTTTCTCCACGCATCAAAAAGATTCTGTCCGTCACCGATGAACGCATCTATTGCACCGATGCCATGCGTCGACTTTGGGTTTTAGACGCAAAAACCGGGTCGCCAATTACCTCGATGGATATTCAGGGAATTGACTTCCTTTATACGAATCTCGAAACAGATCGCATTATCATCGGGAAAAAAACAGGGACATTGCAAACGCTTCGAGCCTCGAATTTGAAGTACCCTCAGATAAATATCGAACTTGTCTCAAGTAAAGATGACGCAGCAGAGACGAAGGGCGATCCGAACAATCAACCCAAAACAGAACAACCGATGGGCACCACACCAACCAATCCATTTGGTGCAGGTGGTGGCGGAGGAAACACCAATCCATTCGGTGGCGGTGGCGGAAACACACCTGACCCATTCGGTGGTGGCGGTGGCGGAAACACACCTGACCCATTCGGTGGTGGCGGGGGTGGAAACTCGCCTGATCCATTCGGCGGCGGTGGCGGCAATGCCCCTGATCCTTTTGGGGGCGGAAATGACCCTGCTCCCGATCCTTTCGGTAATTAAGCACATTTTGTCGCTTGGTTCAAATTAAATCGCTTACGATAAAACGCAGGTAATCATCTTGGTTGCCTGCGTTTTTTTATGGGTTTTGCATTAATTTAGCATCTTCTCTTGCTTCCTCTGAATGCAACGAATCTGCGTTGGGGTGGTTGACCAGGACCACTGTCAAGATTTACAAAGAACGACATTAAACACTGCCCAAGTAAGTCATCTGGTGATTTTCATTGGGATGATTCCCCCTATCTTCTATCAAAAAAAGTCGCATGTCCTTAAATCCACCGATTAAAAATGCCCTTATCAGTGTCAGTAACAAACTAGGCTTGGCCGATTTCGCCCGTGGACTCACCGCGGCGGGTGTCACCATCTATTCAACCGGCGGCACGCGAAAGCACCTGGAAGACGAATCAATCGAAGTCCGGGACGTGTCTGAGTACACACAATTTCCAGAAATGATGGACGGACGCCTTAAGACACTTCACCCGAAAATTTTTGGGGGAATTTTATGCCGACACGACCGTGAAGATGATATGTCTGCGATTAGAGAACATGGAATCGAATCGTTTGAACTGGTCGTGGTCAATCTTTACCCCTTTGCGGCCACCATTGCACGCGAAGGAGTCACCATGCCTGACGCGATTGAACAGATTGATATCGGTGGGCCAAGTCTGGTTCGAGCAGCCGCCAAGAACCATGCGTTCACCACCATCGCCAGTTGTCCAGAACAGTACGCTGCAATCCTCGAAGAAGTTCAATCAGGTGGATCAACTACCTTCGACCTTCGTCAGCAACTGGCTTCGCAGGCGTTTGCCCATACAGCGGTGTATGATCGCACAATCGCCGATTACTTTGCCGATCAACTTTCCTCGGAAGAATTTCCTGACGAACGCCATATCACGCTTCGTCGTGAATCGGTCTTACGCTATGGAGAGAACCCGCATCAAAAAGCGGCCTTGTATGCCAACCCGGCGGAAGTTGGTGCCAACTTGGTCACTGCCAAACAGTTGAACGGCAAAGACCTTTCGTACAACAACCTGCTCGATCTCGATAGCACGCTGGCCATTGCCCGCGGTCTGCCAGACTGTGGTGTCTCGGTCGTTAAACACAACAACCCGTGCGGTGCCGCTTCTGCAAGCAGTGTTGTCGAAGCGTGTAAAAGAGCGATGGAAGGTGACCCTCAAAGTGCGTTTGGAAGTGTCTTAGGCTTCAACAAAACAGTCGATGCCGCCACGGCGGAATACCTGTCCACCCCTGGTCTGTTTGTCGAAGCGATTGCGGCCCCTGACTTTGAAGCAGCAGCGGTCGAGATCTTAACCACCAAACCAAAATGGAAAAAGAATGTTCGCCTGATGAAAGTCGGCGAATTAAAGGATGACCGACCCCAGTTCCAAACACGTTGGATCGAAGGGGGCCTACTGGTACAAAACACGGACATCCTGGATGACCTCGAAGCCGATTGGAAATGTGCAACTGAAACAGAAGCCGATGACGCCCTGTTGGCCGAACTGAAATTTGCCTGGGCCGTTTGCCGCTTCGTCAAATCGAACGCAATCGTCCTCTGCAAAGATCGCGCACTCGTTGGTGCCGGTGCTGGCCAAATGAGCCGCGTTGATTCGGTCGAGATTTCGATTCGCAAAGCGGCCGATAGAGCCCAAGGCAGCGTACTGGCCAGTGACGCATTTTTCCCGTTTGCTGATTCGATTCACGAAGCGGCCAAAGCTGGCGTCAAAGGGATCATTCAACCCGGCGGATCAATGCGAGATCAAGAAGTCATTGATGCCTGTAACGAACACGGCATTCCAATGATCCTCACCGGTAAACGTCATTTCCGTCACTAACAAAGGGCCCCGCTCTTGGCCACTGTATTAGATAAAATTGTCGCCACCAAAAAAGAAGAAATCGCTGCTGCTAAAGCGACATTAGCAGCAAGCGAGTTAACCGCACAACTGGCAGACGCTCCGCCAGTGCGTGACTTTTTTGATGCGTTGGCTTCTACGGAATCAATTTCGCTGATTGCCGAAGTGAAAAAGGCGAGTCCTTCCAAAGGCTTAATCCGCGAAGATTTTCATCCGGTCGAAATCGCCAAAGCCTATCAAGCAGGCGGGGCCTCGTGCATTAGCTGTTTGACCGACGAACACTACTTCCAAGGGCATCTCGACTACCTGAAACAAATCAGGGCCGAAGTTGACATTCCAATCTTGCGAAAAGATTTCATCTTAGATCGCTATCAATTGCTGGAAGCCCGAGTCGCTGGAGCGGACGCTGTGCTATTGATTGCCGAGTGTCTAGACGATTGCTCTCTACGGGCACTGCACAACGAGACGTTAGAGCTCGGCATGATTCCACTGGTGGAACTCTACGAACCGCAAAATGTAGAACGTGTGCTAGAAGCTGGCGCCGCATTGATTGGCGTCAACAATCGCGACCTCCGCACGTTTGAAGTCGACCTGAATCACACGCTCAACATGCGAAAACAAATTCCAGACGACCGACTTTTAGTGGGCGAAAGCGGAATCTTTACCAATGACGATGTGCAGCTACTAGCCAGCGGCGGCGTCGACGCCATCCTCGTCGGCGAAAGCCTGATGCGACAAACAGATATCGCGGCCGCCGTCCATCAATTACTAGGCACAAATTAATTCGTAGGGTGGCTGCCTCTTTAGGCCAGCCGCCTGTTTGTGGGCGTAGCGTTGATTGAGGATGCATCACCAAAAACAATCTCTCGCCTCTCATTTATATGAGATTGAAATTCCATCTACTTCAAAAGAATTTAATCAACATCATGTTTGAAATTGTCACTCTCTAAAGGTATAAAACCGATAAACAGGCGGCTGGCCAAAAAGGCAGCCACCCTACAAGATATTTTTCCGGTCATAAAAGTGTAAACCTCGCAACTATTTTTATTGCATACGTTTTCCAATCTAGCCACAGAGGGCACAGAGAAGAATCTCAATTCAAACTCTCGGTGCCCTCTGTGTTTAAATCTTTTCTTCTTTCTTCTCTGCGACTCTGCGCGAGATCTTTTTATTTTTTTGCAAAGCGCCCGTGGTGTACATTTCGTTGTCATACTTACTTTTCTGAATTGTACTTTTGTTAGGCGAAGTTTTGGGGATCGGCCCTGGGACGGAGCCGTTTGGGAAAAATGTTTCATTTTAACTTTTGGAGGACAACGTCAAGCAGCATTGCGGCGGGCTCGGTGAACAAGGAATTTCCATGCATGGTCACCGCGCACAGGTTGATTACCTGCCTTAACCTA
>NVWB01000053.1 GCA_002733575.1 Blastopirellula sp.
ACCGCTGAAAACAAACCACCAGTTCCCGGTGATTCGCTTGCTGTATCCCGTTGATTATTATTGTTTGTCATATTTTATTCCCGAATCAGATTATTTTATTATATGAGCATTGTTGTAAGTTTTGAGAAGTCAGGTCATCAAAACTTGCCTTGAGTTTCTACGGCTTGCGGTTCTATATGTCTGTCTGTTCGGCCTGAACTAACAAGGCTGTCTGAGTTACTTCACGAGATTTCTCCCTGCATACCCGGACAGCATCAATCACGCCTAGAATCAGGTAGAAAAACCCGACAATCGCAAATCCTTCAGCGCAGAGGGCATCGGGAACAAACTGATTGAACACACAGCCGGATATTACTATTGTAAAACAGACGGCTGAGATTCTCAGGCTGATGTCGGCAGCGTCAAACTCCGTTCGGTTAGAACGGTCCGCAACTTCACATCTAGAATTCATAGCAATTTTCCTTAGATGGACGGCAATGTACGGGTGACAGATGGAACGGTAAAGCTGGTCTCTTCGATAGGAAGAAACTGCCCTGCTTGAGATTGGTAGCCGAAGACTTGACCCGTCTCGAACTTGTAAACCCAACCATGAAGATTCAATGCGTCTCTACTGAGGGCATCCGCAACGGATGGGTGAGTCCGCAATTGTTCCAGTTGAACAAGCACATTTTCTTCCACCGTTGCTGTTAAGCGAGCGGCAGGATCAGTAATGTGCGTGTAGTTCTCCTCAATAATTCGATGAGTCAATTCTGCATGCCCAAGCCACGAGCGAACCGCAGGCAATTTCTCTAGTTGAGGCAGATCAAGCAAACCTGCCATGGCTCCACACTGCGAATGTCCGCAGACGATAATGTCTTTGATTCCAAGTACACTGACTGCGTATTCAATCGTGGCGGCTTCCCCACCATCGACATCTCCATAGCATGGAACAATGTTGCCTGCGTTGCGTAAAACGAATAAATCGCCCGGCTCTGTTTGCGTGATTAAACTTGGATCGATTCGAGAATCTGAACAAGTAATAAATAAAGCGACAGGGTGCTGTCCGTTGCTGAGACCCTCGAACAATTCTTGCTTTGAACTAAAGATTTTGTTTTGGAACTGGTGTATACCTTCAACTAATTTCTGCATCACGAATATCTCCGCAGCTAATCAAGCTGAGCGGCAACGCCACAGGCGCACTCGCACAAACACAATTAGCATGAATAAATAAAGATTAGGAAGCGTCCACTAGCATGTGCGACTGTGAGGTAGATACTCGATAGGCGCACAAGTTCTCTAAGGCAAACTAGGGACGATACGTTTAGAAGTCATTGCGGATTAAATCAGCAGCGGCGCACAGAGACCATTAAGCAGTTGATGGCCAGCGATGGTTGAGAGAGGGGAACTGTAGGAAGTGAAGCGACAAAGATAATCGGCTTCTGCAACCTGATACGAGACCCTACAACGTTTAGGAGATAAACCGCGACGACAACGTGAAGCGGAAGCAACCGCTTCTTCCTCAGACTTTTCTTTCGATTCCTCTAAGGGAGACTCACTCTCCGTCGATTCTGCCCAAGTTGCCGAGGCAATTTGCGGAGAAACCAGAAAGGAAATTGCAAACAGACAGACCAACACGGATGTGAACCGAGGTATCACCTTTCCTATTGTTGATCGATCTTTTAACAGCATCTCAAATTTACCTATAAAGTTTCACACGATTGTCATTAAGTATACTATGACAATGGGATATCAGAGTTCACCGACTCTAGTACACCCACAGAATCTTGTCAAGCGAGTTAATTCTCCCTATCGGCACTTTCGGTGAATATCTTAAATCCGCTACTGCAAACACTTTCGTGGCTTGATCAACTCCAATATTTGTCAATCTTCATCGATGGCTTTAGTAGATATAATCGGCGAGAAGTATTATGATTTAACAGCATAGTCCGCACTCCTCTTACAGTAAGTAGCCCCAAGATGAGCAAGCCTTCGATTGAAACATTTCAGGGATGTCTTTTAGGCTGTGCAGTAGGAGATGCACTCGGTGCGCCGTTTGAAGGTTTATGGGGCAGCACAATTCCAATCAAGGAGGAATTGCTTTCTGGTTACGCAGAGTTTGAAGGCTATCCTCGTGGTCAGTTCACAGACGACACTCAGCTTTCGATTGCCACGGTTGAATCTATTGTTGAACAAGGCCAGGTTTCGCCCCATGATATCGCGTGTCGAATTTCCGAGCTTTGGAAATCACAAGCGGTAGTCGGGCCTGGCGGTGCATGCACCAGGGCTGCTGACCAATTCCTGGCCACTGGCAATTGGCAAACCTGTGGTGCACCAGTTGGACAGGCTGGTAATGGAACTGCGATGCGAACTGCCGTATTAGGTCTTTTCTACCATTCTATTCCTGAAGAACTGCCCCAATCGGCTGCTGACATTTCACGTATCACACACTCTGATCCTCGTAGCATTGCCGGTGGTGTTGCTATCGCCAAGGCTTCGCAATTGCTCGCAACAGGCAAGCATCCATCGTCAGAATTTTTCGCAGAAGTGGCAGACAGTATGATGCCCTATGAGCCACAGTTCGCGAGATTAGTCCAAAACATTCCGAAACTTGCAACCAAGGATTCAGCCTTAGATGAAATCGCTTGGGCTGGAATGGAGTCGGCAGAGTTCTCTGAGCCGATCATTACTCCGTTTGTTATGCCAACAGTGATTGCTGCACTTTGGATATTGGCTCGATTTCCAGATTGTTGGAGTTCTTCTGTTGCCGCTGTCATTGGCTTGGGTGGAGACGTAGACACACTTGGCGCTATCGTGGGTGCTTTACAAGGCGCTCATCTTGGAATCGACGCAATTCCAAGTCACCTTAGAGAGCAAGTGTTTGAACACGACCGACTAACAATTTTAGCCAATCGATATCATGCCGTAGTGAAAGATTAGAACAACGATTCGATGCGTTGCCCTTGTTCGATAAAGCTTGCCATTTCTCGGGGTAGGTCTTGGCGCAGTCGTAGTTGGCCAACATCAAACAGGGTGTGCATCACCGTGGCCATAAGCTGGGAAGGGTCGATCGGGTCTGAGGCAGGCACATCGGCTCCTCTTGCCGATTTGCCAATGACTTGGCCCATGTTCAGGCCACCGCCAGCAAACGCCAGGGTACCCAACTTGGCCCAATGATCACGCCCGCCTCTCGTGTTGATTTTCGGTGTACGGCCAAAGTCGCCGGTGATCACGAGCAAGATTTTATCACTCAGACCTCGCTGAGCAACATCTTCTAAAAACGCACTCACTGCTTGATCTAAACTGCGGCCGAGCATTTCCATTCCGGTGATCATACCAGGATTATTGCCATCGGCGTGCATGTCCCAGCCGGC
This sequence comes from Blastopirellula sp., assembly GCA_002733575.1. Lineage (GTDB taxonomy): Bacteria > Planctomycetota > Planctomycetia > Pirellulales > Pirellulaceae. Next base: position 3,351 of record NVWB01000053.1, read on the forward strand.
ACTATGAATCGTAACAAATCCGCAGCCAGCTTCGCACAAACGGCGTGCCACCAACATCTGTTTGCCAAGCGTAGAAGGACGAAAATTCTTGTGCCCTATTTGGATGTGACTGGTGTCATAACGCTCAACAAGATTCTTGTTTTCTTTCGTGAAATCAAAGGCATCGGCTGCACCGCCTAGAATTAAATTCATGGCTTGGCCGGTATATTTATCGATGGCACTCATGGTACCGCTGCTGTCGATTTGCCGTTTAAGCCGATCCATTGATTTGAGCAATTGCATCCGATTTTCTAATACCGATTGTGGCAAATTCAGTTGCATATTTGCAGCCAACGGATTTTGATCTTTGCTCGATTTATTCTTCTTGTTAGAAGTTTGACCCTCTGTGCCCCAACCTACCTGATGACCGAAAGGAGTATGGGTCGGGCCTAGCGTGCCTGGCCACGATCCTCGGGCAATGCGGTTCCGCTCTGAGTTATACTGCCCATCGATTTCTTTTTCTGTCAGCAGAGAATAGGTAGGCAGCCCTGTCTCTAGATGGTTCGATCCTCGCACTCGGCTATAGCAAGATCCCATGCTAAAACCAGATTGTTGTTTTCCTTGCGGATCAGTTCCACCAGAAAGCACATGGACATGGGCATCTACATGCGAGCTAACTTTATGAGAGAACGAACGTACTACCGCCAGCTTATCAGCATGCGAAGCAAGTTGCGGAAAAGTTCCGCCGTACGTTACGCCAGGAAGATTCGTTTTTACTTCACCAGTGATACTGCAAATTCCCGCAGGAGCAGTCATCTTTGGATCGAAGGTTTCAATATGGCTGGCCCCGCCAGATAGATAAAGCAGCACAACCGCCTTGTCTTTGACAGAGTGATCGCTACTAGAACCAGCGGCGGCAGCTTGAGTCGCCAGCAAGTTCGCCAGCGTAAGCCCACCCAACGAAAGTACACCAACACGAAGAAAATCACGACGTGACTTGCCGGAACAATCGCGGAAGGAGTTTTCTGATTTTACGGTCAGCATTGTTTTTCTAACCATTACTAAGTGATTGTGCCTTGCAATACATCACTATTCGTTTATGCCTTATTGTATGGTAACGGCAACACAAAACATACGCCGATTCTGTTCAATTGCCCTGGATTAAATAGAATTTCCTTTCTCTTGCTGTTTACCCTTAACAGGATTCCATCATTCGTTCGCCATGTGCCACTGGCATCTTGCCAGTGCGGAATCTCGTGTCTATGTATCAATTTCACTGAGTGGAGTATCGCAGATCAACTTGTGTTAGAATCTACATGATCTGTGACCAAACGCTACACGCACAGGCAAGATGCCAGTGGCACACCTTGGCTCTCTGGTAATGGCAAAATTTAATCGAGAGTTCGTCCGTGTCCCCAAGCAAAGAAATATCATGAAAGCACTCTCACTCAAACAGTTAAAGACTCCGCTGGAATTGGAAGACCGGCCTGAGTTGGTTCCGGCTGCGAATCAGGTAGTTGTGCAACTGAAAGCGGCCTCGGTCAATCGCCGTGATTATTGGATTACGCAGGGCATGTATCCTGGTATCGAGTTGCCGGTCGTGTTGGGTTCGGATGGAGCGGGCGTTGTTGCACAGTGTGGCGACGGGGTGGATAGTGCATGGGTTGGGCGAGAAGTCTTGATCAATCCTGGAGTGAACTGGGGTGATGTGCAAGCTTTTCAGTCAGACGAGTTCACCATTCTGGGCTTGCCTGCCGATGGCACGTTTGCTACGGAAGTTGTGGTGCCTGTTTCCCAACTTGCGGCAAAACCGGCCCATCTTAGCTGGCAACAAGCGGCCGCTTTGCCGCTGGCAGGTGTGACCGCTTATCGGGCCATGTTCTCTCAAGGAAATCTACAGGCAGGCGAGAAAGTATTGATTACCGGCATCGGTGGCGGCGTGGCAACTTTTGCGTTGCAATATGCAGTGGCCGCTGGTGCCCAAGTTTGGGTCACTTCTTCTTCACAGGAGAAAATCAATCGAGCCGTAGAACTTGGGGCCCAAGCGGGGTTTAACTACCGAGATGAAACTTGGTCGAAACAAATGAAGCAACAGGCAGGCGAGCCGAATTTGATCATCGATAGTGCCGGGGGTGCTGGTTATAAATCACTGTTGAATCTTGCGGCACCTGGCGGGCGAATCGTGAACTATGGTGCCACCACAGGCCCACCAGATAAGGTCGACATGTTCAAACTGTTTTGGAAGCAATTGCACCTGATCGGGTCGACGATGGGTTCACCTGCCGACTTCGCCCGTATGCTGAAATTTGTTGAGCAGAAAAAGATTGCTCCAGTGATTGATTCAGTTCGCCCACTTGCCGAGGCCAACGCTGCGATTGAAAGTATGAAATCTTCAACGCAGTTTGGCAAAATGGTATTAGAAATAAACGGCTGAAAGTTTACTCTGTTTCTATTTCTTGTCCTCATCTTCGTCATCGTCATCGGTATACGCTGCTTCATCATCTTCGTCCCAGTCGTCATCCTCATCTTCGTAGTCGTCGCCGTCGTACTCTTCTTCGTCGTCATCATCATCTAGATCGAGATCTTCGTCGTCATCAACGAGGTCTTCTTTTGGTTCTTCATCGTCTTCGTCTTTTACCTCTTCCCACTCGGGATCGTCCGTGTCGTCATCTTCCTCTAGATCATTGTCGTCTAGATCTAGATCGTCGTCATCATCATCCAGATCGTCTTCGTCTTCGTCATCATCTAGATCAAGATCGTCGTCATCATCAACGAGGTCATCATCGTCCGCATCTAGATCATCGTCGTCATCGTCATCCGCATCAGTGTCATCTTTTTCATCGGCAGCGTCATCCCATTCGCCGTCGAAGCCCTCTTCGAATTCGTCTTCTTCCCCTTCACGGTCGGCCTCTTCGTAGTATTCATTTTCTTCGTCTTCAATCGGCGGAGCTTGTGCGTCAATGGTTGCTGATTCTAGCATCTCGTCTTCTCGTTCTTCTTCGGTATTCGGTAAAGGTTGTTCTAGTACTGCTGTATCAGACACAATGTTCTCCTCAGTTTCAAAATCTTCGTTCACAGTTGTCTCTTGAAATTCGGTAACCACAGGCTGACTAAATTCTTCGGATCGGGGAAGATCATCCAGTGTTTTCAAACCGTATGATCGCAAAAAACATTTGGTTGTGCCATATAAATAAGGACGTCCGAGTTCCTCACTTCGTCCGGCGATTCGCACTAAATCATGTTGCATTAATTGCCGGAGCATCTCGCCACAGTTGACACCACGAATCGCTTCCACATTAGCCCTCATCACCGGTTGGCGATAGGCGACCACTGCCAGGGTTTCCATCGCTGGAGAGGAAAACCTTAAAGGGTTATCGTCTCCGCCTAAGCGACGAATCCAGTCGGAAAACTTGGCTCGCGTCATCAACTGAAATCCACCTGCGACCTCTTCGATACGAAATGCACGATGAGCAGCATCATAAAGTCGATTTAGCGAATGGATTAGTGTACGTGCTTCTGTCCCATCCGCCAAGTTGGCCAGTTGGGCCAATTTTCGGCTAGTCAACGGTTCTCGCGTCAAAAACAGTACCGCTTCTAATCTTTGCATGCGGTGATTACGGTATTTTGGTTCTGACCGAGAATTATTGACTCGTCGGCGTTTTCTTCGGCAAATCAACTGCAAAAACTTGCGGGAATTTACTTGATTTTTATCGCCATACCACGAATTGGGCCTGCTTGAACCTTGAGCTCCAAGATCGAGTGCTGATCGCGGTTGTGAAAGACGATATTTCATGGAACCTATTTTAAATGTGTGACCCAAATCATGGAACACAGACTAGTGTGAGACGGGCAATCTTGTAGCATAATGAAAAAGCAGGGCAACACCAATCTGCTATCGATGGCGAAAATCCTAGGATTTGCTCACATTGTCTCAATTTTGGCGAAAGGAATGCTAGGCTGCAACGAATTATTATTAGAATCAAGGACGCTACCAGAATGCCCGATTTTCAATAAAATCAGGAATCAAATGCATGATTGAACTCGAAATAAATCATTTATTAAGTTGCTAGCAACGCATTTCTACTCAATTTGTGGCATAATAGACTCCTGCTCCTAATCTCCTACTCTCGTGAATTTTACTGATGGCCAAATCGACTTCCAACTTGCGAAACAAACCGCAATCTCAGCCCTTGTGGTTTAAAATACTGCTAGGCTTGAGCGGCACCTTTGTGCTATTGCTATTCTTAATGATGGTCTCTGGCGCGAATTGCGGGTGGAGTGGTGAGCAATTATCACTCGACGGATTTCGCCAGCGCAGATATAGTGCAACCAGAATACCAGGTCTCGATATCCAGGTCTCGAATTCTAACTTCTCCGATTCTACCGGATCTTTAGCTAGGTATATCTCTGGCAAAGGCTGGATTTCACCAGAAAAAATTAAGCAGACCGACAAAGACTGGATACCAGTCACTGATCGAAAGGGAAGTCGTCACTGGGAAGGGGATGCAAAAATCCTGACTTCCTATCTCGACATGAGTGATTCCTCAGGTGCAATCGATCTATTGCAATGGAGTAAAGACAACCAAGAATTGGCCGCTATACTCTGGCCAGAAGTCGAACAAGCTGGTCGTGTCGATCATTTCTACTTGATCCCCGATATGATTCATTTGATGCTTGAGTTTTCTCAAAAAGAAAAGAAAAGTAAGTCGGTTAAAAAATCGGCCAGAGAAAAAGATGCCAAATTTCGTCAGTCGATGGCCAAGCGATTACTCTACCCTCATCTAAGAAGAACCTACACTGATTTGGCCGATGCCTATCAAGCTTCAGGTGAAACAGAAAAAGCAAAGCTGATGCGAGAACAGGCCGAGCGTACCGAAAAAATGGAAACACCGCTCGATAAAGAACCGACCTATTCCGTCGAGATTGAAGAAGAGGAAGAACCCTCCGACGTCACGGTCAAAGATTTTAGCAGGTAACCCGAGCTGATCACAAAAGCGTTTTTAATCCCTGTTCCGAATGCTCACGAAAACGTCCCTTTGTTTCCAGTTTTTCTCAGACTCGATAGGGACGAAATCGTGTATCCAGAGGGATTCATTCCCTGGAGTTGATTGGCCCTCTATTCTAAAAGCCCTCGCGGGCTGACATTGGGTAAAGCAAGAGTCGTTATCGCGCAACAAAAAACGAGGCCATGTTTAAATGACCTCGTTTTGGCTGTGGGTAAATGTATTCTCGGCGAAGAGATTAGTATTTGTTGGCGTTTAGCGTCCGCGATGATGTCGGCGGCGGACGGTGTTGCCATAAAAGTGGCCAGGGCGATAAGGGCGATTTAGGATGTCCATCGAACGTATATGGTCGCGTGATAGCGAACTGTTACTGGTGTTCGTTGGGTAGTAGTTTTGTGGTTGATAAACAGGTTCCGTGATTAACTCTGCTGTAGGTGCAAATGTTGAAGTGGGATAAGTTATCTCAGTTTCAGGTGTAGCAACTGGCAGGCTGGTTGGAAAATCAATGACATACGTCATGCCGGAATATGCGAAATAAAACCTTTGCGCATTCACCGTCAAGCAAGTAGCGAAAACAAACAGGGTAGCTAAAAATATTCGGGGGATGCTCATCAATGATCTCGTCAAGTCGGTGGGATTATGCATTCAAGGAATGAATAACAATCGAAGTTACGAGAACTGTAGCATCTGAAATTCACCCTGCCAGGAAAATTATGACAGAGAATTGAATATTGAAAAATTGTCTATGTGTAACAATCGATACAATTCGGCCCCCAATCCGCTAATCCACTACTCTGCGGATGAACACAAGCCCGTCTGTGTTGTTCTCGGCGAACCCATCACTCTAAAATTGCCCGTACTCTTCGCAAACAAAGTGCAGTCGTAGCAAGGAAGCGGTTTCTGATTTTTTGTTGAAAACGCCTCTATAGTGTGATACATTCAAGCTTTGCTGTTCCACACTAGGTTGTAATGGTGCGGGATTTAATTATTGTTTTTTTTGGTTTGATATCTGGCAAGTTGATGAAATCTCTTATAACAATCCACTTGATATTCGTCATTGTAGTACTCTCCTACGCGTCTCTCGCAGTAGAAACCAAAGCTGATGATGGATCGAGTCCAGACGATACAAAAGCTCAGCAGACAAAAGTGGTCGAGAAGAAAATAACTACTTTTGCCCAACTGATGAAGCAAGCCGAGTCCGGAGATGTAGAAGCTCAAGTGAAGCTTGGCTGGCATTACGATCAGAAGCGAGAGCTAGACAAAGCGCTAAGCTGGTACAAGAAGGCAGCTAACCAAGGCTACGCGGTTGGGCAGTTTAATGTGGCTGAAATGCTCAGAGATGGTGCAGGAGTAAAGCAAGACAAAGCTAAGGCTTTAGAGTACTACCTCAAGGCGGCGAAGCAGGGGTATCCGAAGGCACAGTATTGCATCGGGATAATGTACGCTACGGGTGAGGGAACAAAAGAAGACCTGAACAAATCCTATATCTGGCTCGCACTCTCAGCCTATGCAAAAGCCGATGGGGGAACGCAAGCTCGAGACCTAATTGCACGGAACATGGACAAAAAAAGTTTAGAATCCGCTAAGGCCACGGTGTCAAAGATCATCGCTAAACTAGAGGCTCGTCGCAAAAACAACGTCAACAAAGAACCAGGCGGCGACGGGTGACACTGACGAAAATTAACACAACCAAGAGCCCTTTTTTGTGTGCCACTGGCTTCGCCAGTGTGAAGTGTCATTGGAGTTCGAATTGCTGCTTTGGTTGGAAACTAGCAAGCGGTTTCTCGTTTTTGTTGAAAACGCATAGAGAGTGTGATACATTCAAGCTTTGCTGTTTCGCACTAGACCGTAATGTGCGGCATTTGATTATTGTATTTTTGCGGATTGATCCACAATAGACCATCAATGTGACATTCGAATGAGCTCCAATATCGACCAACTAGACATGTCCCCGTTCCCCACGATGAATTGGGACGACTGTGAGTGGTGGGAGGGCGATATCAGTCTTGCGTTCGGAAAGGATACAGGACTTACGGTTACGCCACACGATCCTTCCGTGTCCCGGTTGCCATCCGAAGCTCAGCGTGACGCACTCCGCTACCACCTTGAACACGGAGAGCACATTGTTTCTGCCGTATTGGATGCGTTCCAGCCGTATTACAGTGAGATGCGGCCGCGATATGTTGAGTTTCTTGGGGACGAGGTTGACCAACTCATGCCACCAATTAGCACTCGCGATCAGCTGCGTGAGCTGATTGACCTTCGACAAGTGCACATTCACCCGTGGATGAAGTCGGGCATAGGCTACGTTGGATTGCAGTTCGGTTGCACTTGGGATCTCGAGCATGGCGTTGGTGTTCTTTTGCATCTCGCCCGCGTTGTCGACATTGGTGGTGCAGACGTATCATTTGCGTGGGCTCCAGAGGAGGCGGACGATCTAAGGTAGTCGTATCGATTCGTCAATTTTATTCATTGAAGCACAACGGATCAACTTGTGCTAAAATCTACATGATCTCGGATCAAATGTTGCACTCACTGGCAGATAGCCAGTGGCACCCGGCGCCATGGAACAAAGTGCGGTTTAATACCCGTTGTCGGATCTAATCGAAAGGACGTTCTAATACATGTCAGATGCCAAATGGTGGACGAATTGCAGCGACTTGCAAGAAATGCTTGCAGCGATTCCAGATGGAAAGTTTGACCGTGAACTCCGCCTTTTTTCCGTGGCCTGCGCTCAACGTGTTATCAGGCATCTCCCTGAGCGCGAGTTTTCTCTCGCCCTTGCGTGTTCAAAGCGGTACGCGATAGGAGAATGCGCGGCCTCAGAACTCCAGACAAGAGTCGATTCAGCCTCAAGGTTGATGGATCCTCATATCGATATCCCGAGCGTCCGAGATTTCGCGGGGTCCGCCGTCATCGATGCGTCGACTGTATCTGCTGCATTAAAGCCAAAGGTGATCGCGTCTGCGTCATGCGCCGCCCAAGCTATAGGGCAGTCTGAGGCGGAAGCCGGCGCTGATTCTCAATACGATGAAATATTTGATAAGACCATGGCTTCGGAGTTGGAAAAGCAATGCGATCTCTTGCGTCTCTACATCCCGTCGCCGAATCCTGATCAATAACTTGATTGACCACAAATTCGACAACAAAACGCCGTGCGCACACCGAAGACGTTCCCATGCGTTTGATCCTGAAGCCTGGGCAACGCCGGAATCGTCATCTCTGTCACCCGATATTAAAATGTTGTGCATAATCAACTTAATACAGAATTCTTTCAAAACATCACAACTTCAATAAAACAAAGCTGGTATCTTGGCCGTGACTCCGTTATTCTAACCGATTGTTCATCGCTATTCATTCGGAAGCAAGAAAGCACTCGATCATGACTGATACAGCCCTCACCGATTCCGCTGCTGAAGATCAACCGGCCCCAGGCAATCCTTATTTGGGCTTGATGTTGATCTTGGCGGGCATCATTGCCGGCAGTCTGTTGGGTGTGTTTTATGGGTACACCATGTGGCGAGCTTCTGGCGGTCCAGAGAAGGCGCTCGTTCGCTTGGAAGAAACGCATCAGCAGAAAGAAACATTCATCGCCAGAGAAGCAGCGGCCGGTAATCAGGACGAAGTGGCCCGGCTCACCGCTCAGCTTCCAACGATTGATGAAGAAATTGCGAAAGTTCGATTAGAAGTTGAGCGAACTAAGATTGAAGAAGAAGCCGGCTCTCTGGTATTTGCTTCGTATGTGTGGACCTTTACGAAATTCTTTGGTGACCTGTTCATTCAAGTTCTGAAGCTGTTGGTGATTCCCTTGGTGATGACCAGTATGATTACCGGGATCACATCGCTGGGTGATGTGCGTAAAGTGGGCCGCGTTGGTGGCGCCACGTTGCTCTATTATTTTACCACCGGTGCGGTAGCCGTTTTCATTGGAATTGTGTTGGTCGTGCTGATCAAGCCAGGCTTGCAGACAGACGATACCTTCGCTTTCGTCACTGAATCGGTAATCGCGAAACAAGGCACCTCGGTTCTTGAAACGCTGCTCGATGTGTTTCGCGGAAGAGAAGGCGACCCTGGCAGCGGGATGTTTCCTTCCAACATTTTTCAAGCAGCCACCAACACCAATGTGCTGGCGTTGATTGTGTTCGCTATTTTGTTTGGCGGAACCTTGACCACGATTGGCGAAAAAGGAAAAATTGTGATCACCTTTTTTCAAGGTGCCAACGAAGCAATCATGAAAATGGTGCATCTGGTGATGATCTTTGCGCCAATAGGTATCTTTGGATTGGTCGCTTCCAACATTGCCAAAAACGGAGGAGCATCTGGTTTCGCCGATCAACTTTCGCGCATCGGTTGGTACGTTGGCACCGTGATGATAGGGCTGGCCATACATAGCCTGGTGCTGGCGATTCTGGTAACAGTTTTGGGCCGCAAGAATCCAATCACTTATACACTCAACATGCTCAAAGCATTGATGACTTCGCTAAGTACGGCCAGTAGTGCGGCCACGCTGCCGATCACGATGGAATGCGTTGAGGAAAACAATAAGGTCTCGAAACGAGCCGCCAGTTTTGTGTTGCCGCTAGGGGCCACGATCAACATGGATGGCACGGCCCTGTACGAAGCGGTGGCGGTGATCTTTATCGCCCAAAGTCTTGGAATCGAACTCGCAATGGGCAGCTTGATCATCATCTTTTTAACCGCATCATTGGCGGCAGTCGGTGCAGCCGGAATCCCAGAAGCCGGACTGGTGACCATGGTCATCGTGCTACAAGCGGTCGGCTTGCCGATGGAAGGCATCGGTATCATCCTTGCCATCGACTGGTTCCTAGATCGCCTGAGAACCACGGTCAACGTCTACGGAGACGCCTGCGGCGCTGCCGTGATTGACACCATGGTGATTCAAAAACAAGTGGCAACCGAATAGGGTAGGTGCGGACGGAAGAAAAACTTCGGGTGGCCGATCATCAATATGAAAACCTAGCAAGCCTGGTAGAGGCCGCTATTGCGGACCAGTGAGCAGCGTTTTGTTGTCAGCCAAGTTTTCTCGCACATCTTGGTCCGCAATAGCTGACCCTACTTCCTCTGCGCGAGGCCCTGCCCTAACTGGAATTTATCCATTGAATCTTCTAAGGAGGCGTATTCTCTCAATAGCGCAGCAAACAAGCCGCGAGAGAATGCTCTCTGCGGCTTGAGTTATTTTGCTATTCAGAATTCAAAGCTTACGCTTGGAACGATGATCCACAACCGCAAGATTTTTGTGCGTTCGGATTATTGAACGCGAATCCACGGCGATCAATTCCATCGTGATAATCAATGGTCGTGCCGTCTAAGTAAAGCGAGCTTTTCTTATCGACTACCACTTCAACGCCGAAGAATTCGTACAGGCTGTCTTTCATTTCATCCACTTCGCTGGTCCAACCCAGACCATAAGAAAAACCGCTGCAACCGCCTGCGGTAATTTCGACGCGTAGTTTGGTGCCAGGTGCCATTTTTTGATCTTCAATAACACGTTTGACTTCTGTAGCCGCTTTTTCAGTTAGCATGACTGCCATGATTTGGAGTCTCCTCGGTAAGCTGGTTTATCACATAGGGATATGTTTAAAGTATACCATCTAAGCCAGGAAGGAAAGGTGGACCTTGCCCAGATTTTCGATCTTCATCTCAAGCTGTTAGTATAACACAACTTAGGTCTTTCCGCCAAGTTCACGAAGTCGAGTCACCGCCGAAGACACTACCTCGATTGCCCATTGTATTTCGTGTTCGGTGTTAAACCGCCCTATGCCAAAACGGAGGCTACTGCGGGTTTCATCTTCTGATAAGCCTAATGCCAAAAGCACATGACTAGGCTGTGGATTAGCCGAAGTACAGGCACTGCCAGAAGATACGGCCAGTTGACGAACATTCATCATCAAAGCTTCGCCTTCGACTTGATTAAACGAAACATTGAGATTGCCCGGCAATCGCAGCCCTGGTAGGTCGAGATCAGGGCCGTTGAGCCCTACCCCAGAAATTTCTTGGGATAGCCCCTCGAACAGCTTTCGGCGTAGTTCGGCTAAGCGAATGGTCTCGTCAGGCAATTCTTCTAGGCAAATCTCCAAGGCTTTTGCAAAGCCAACAATGCCAGGCACATTCAAAGTTCCTGATCGGACACCCCGTTCTTGCCCGCCGCCATCGGTCTGTGGTTCTAATCGAACTCTTGGGTTTTTGCTTCTCACATACAGAGCACCAACGCCTTTGGGGCCGTACATTTTATGGGCCGAGAAGCTCATTAAATCGACTTGCAGTTGTTCGACATCAACAGGAATTTTACCCACTGCCTGAGTTGCATCGCAGTGCAAAAGCACGCCATGGCGTTTGCAGATTTCACCGATCTCTGCCAAGGGTTGAATCACGCCGATTTCATTGTTGGCCAGCATCACAGAGACGATGGCCGTGTCATCTCGAATCGCGTCTTCGACTTGCTGCGGATCGAGTAGCCCTGCTTGTGGATCGCCTGCCTGTTTGGGCGAGAGGAGCGTAACTTCGTAGCCTTGTCTGGAAAGCCGGCTTAATGGATCGAGAACTGCTTTGTGTTCTGTCGTGACACTAATTACATGATCGCCACGCCGACGTTTTTTGAACAGCACCCCACGCAAGGCCAAGTTGTTGCTTTCGGTGGCTCCGCTGGTGAAAATGATTTCACGCGGTTGAGCCCCAATGGCTTGGGCAATGGATGCGCGGGCTTGATCTCCGGCCTCTTTCGCAGTTTCTCCGTAGACATGCCCAACACTACCAGCGTTGCCGTAGGTGCCAGTGAAGTACGGAATCATCACAGCCACAACACGGTCATCGACTCGTGTTGTGGCATGATTATCAAGATAAACTGGGGTCTCATTCATCAGACATCGGGTGCCACTGGCAGATAGGATTAATTACCGTACAAGGCTTTGAGGCAGATGCTGGACCAGGTTTCAAATTGTTCGATTTCTTCGAGCAACTTTTCTACTGGTTGAAAACCTGCATCGGCGATTTCAGTTTCGTTGGCGGTAACTTTCGGTTCTTCCACTTTGCAAATGTGGACGATGCCCAGGTGAACTTTACCGACATCATTCGAGTCATCGTTCAGCATGCCGACACACTTCAAATCATACGCGGTGTCGATTACGACTTCTTCAGCCAGTTCGCGTTGCATGCCTTCTTCGTAAGGATTGCCAGTGAGGTGATCGCCTGCGTCTTCGGATGAAATGTGTCCGCCGATTCCAATACTACGTTTGCTGTGCAGACGTGCTTCGCCCTGCCCTTTGCCGCGAGTGTATTGGAAGATTGATTTGTTACCTGCGGCATCGGTATATTCGAAGATGACGTAAGGAATCAACTGTTTGAAACTAGGATCATCTTCCATATCAGGTCGAGGTCGGTAGCTGACGTTTTCAGGTTTCAGTAGTTCACCTAAATAGCGATCAACTTCGGTTGTGACGCCTTCGAAATATCCGAGTGCGTGAAATGATTCTGTGGGGACAACCAAAATATGTTCAACTTGGACCACGCTCATTGTGATTCCTTTCAATCTTTATTTAATATGAGAATTGCGGCACGTGGCCGCATTTTGAGTTCAATTGCTAGCAGATGTCCTAGTATAGGAAATCTCATTTCCCATGGCGAGTAGACGGTTGGAAGATTCAGCCGAGCATTTCTAAAGAGAGCATACCGAGTATTCATCAATGGGTGGAACGAATTACTGTCATGTTCTCCGGTTCTCTCTAGTCTCTTCAGAGTAGTAGTGTTTTATATTGAATTTATTTTTTAGTCCCGAAAGGGACGATATCGTGTAGCCAGGGGATTTATCCCCTGGAAATAGCGTCCCAAACCCTCAAAGCCCCGGATGGGGCGACATCGATTTAAAGCGTCAGTTTCATGCTGTAAATCAATGAGATTTCTACCACGAATCGGCAATTAAAAGCCAATACGTCTTTGATTAGCCCGATGTCGCCCCATCCGGGGCTTTCTTGAATTTGGACAAATCGGCTCCAGGGAATGAATTCCCTGGCTACACGATATCGTCCCTAACCGGGACTGAGAAAAACTGGAAACAAAGAGACGCTTTTCGAAAAAAGTCGGAACACGTAGCATAAAAACGCTCTACAGAATCAACATGGCATCGCCGTAGCTAAAGAAGCGGTATTCTTCCCGAATCGCTTCCTGATAGGCTTCTTTTATTAAGTCATCTCCGCCAAAAGTGCGAACCAATACCAACAGGGTGGACTTTGGCAGATGAAAATTGGTCAATAGCCCATCGATTGCATGGAATTCAAACCCTGGCCGAATAAACAGGTTGGTATCTCCCTGCCATGCAGCTATCGATCCATCTTTGGCGGCCGTTTCCAGCACTCTGGCAGAAGTTGTCCCAACTGAAATTATCCGGCCCCCTGCCGCTTTAGTTGCTTGAATCTTATTGGCCACGGATTCTGAAAGATCACCCCACTCGGTGTGCATGTTGTGTTCTTCCAGTGTTTCGACCGCCACTGGCTTGAACGTGCCAATCCCAACATGCAGGGTGACACTATCTCGCTGAATTCCAAGGGCTTCGAGTTCCGCCAACAAGGTTTTAGTGAAATGTAGCCCCGCAGTCGGTGCAGCCACCGCACCAGGTTGGCGAGCAAATACGGTTTGATAATCGACCCAATCGTCAGGCAGCATTTCCCCGTCACGAATGTAGTGGGGCAGTGGAATACGGCCAACGCGTTCCAAAATATCGAGCGGCCCTTCCATTGATTCCGGCTTGGCGATCCACATTCCGTTATCCAGCTTGATCAGCAATTTCAATTTGACATCGTTATTCGCTTCTCGATCTTGCAGTGTGACGGTTTCGCCTGGGGTGAGTTTCCCGCGGGTTTTGCTGAGAATTTTCCAGTTGCCATCGCTATCTGATTCGAGATAGAGCCCTTGCCAGCGGCCGCCGGTATCGGTTCTTTTGCCCACGATACGTGCAGGCACGACTCGCGTATCGTTCGATATCAAGTGATCCGTAGGTCTCAGGATCTCTGGCAAATCACGAATATGCCGATGTTCGATTGATTGAGCCGTCCTATTTACGACTAACAAACGTGCATCAGGCCGCTTTTTCAGTGGTTGCTGCGCAATCAGCTCTTTAGGCAGTGTATAGTCGTAGGTATCAATTCGAGTCATCCGAGTGTTCCAACGCAACTAATCATCATTAGTGAAGTACAATAGTATCGATGAATGGCACAATAGCGTGTGCTTTTTATCGAGAGTTTTCCGATTGAGTATAAGTAGCCAGTCCCGATGTTTACTAGCCCGCTTATGGTTTATGACTCGCCGCTGTTATGACAACGACCGACATTAAGTACATTGTATGCAATGGTTTAGTCTCGGGTAACACCGCCGACGATTCCGGCGATGGCTGTGCTTCAGGATCAACCATATTCGGAACGTCGTCGGTGTCGCCGCAGGCCAGAAGAGGTTACAGCGGCAGGAATTCACCGACTTCAATGGAGACTTTGAGCAATATCCAGGTTGAAATCAATTGGGAATAAATGGAAACTGGTCTAACCTCTTATCGACTAACGTCGACCCCGGCATCGTTTTGAATAAGTGTAACTAAGTGGTAGGTTGTCTCCAAAACGATGGCGCGGCTACCCAGGACAATGTAGCGCAACTTTAATTCGCACTTCCAAACATGAATCCAATCACAGAAATCAATCCAAAAAATACCAATCCCAAGGTGCCGGTTCACCTTGGATTGGTCATCACTGAATTGGAAATCGGCGGGGCCGAACGCTGTGTGGTGGAATTGGCGACACGTTTGGATTCACAATATTATCGCGTGAGTGTGGTTTCGATTGCCTCACGCCCGCAGCCAGGCAAAGATTCTTTGGTGCAACGCTTGGAGAAACAGGGCATCACGGTCTCGTTCCTCAACTGTGATTCTCGTTGGCAGATTTTCAAAGCAGTCTCGAAGCTTCGGCATATCTGGAAATTAGATCCACCCAGCTTAGTCCATTCATTTTTGTTCCATGGGAATATCATTTCTAGCTGGGCCATGAAAGCCTTGCCTGGGGTAAAACTGATCCATGGGTTGCGTGTGGTAGAGCAAGGACGCATCAGACGGTGGCTACAAAGCCGTTACTCTTGCAAGGCGGAAAAAGTTTGCTGTGTTAGTGAAAAACTGGCCCAGTTTGCTAGTGAAACATTGAAACTTGCATCTCCGAAAATTGAAGTCATACCCAACGGAATTAATCTTGATCAATTTGATCTAGCGGCAGAATTAAATTCCGACCTGCCTGATATTTTCATCGACCCAATGCGTAAAGTGATGCTCTGCGTTGGGCGGCTTGATATCCAGAAAGGGCTCGATTGGTTGCTCAAAACTTGCCCTAAGTTCATGAGCAAGTTGCCCAAGTGGGAGCTGGTATTCGTGGGCGAGGGAAGCGAACGAGCCCGATTGCTGAAGCTGGCGGAAGAATCTGAATTTGCGAATGCCATTCATTTTTTGGGGCAGCGATCTGATGTGCCGCGATTAATGAAGCTAGCCGATCTATTTTTGTTGCCATCACGCTGGGAAGGCATGCCCAATGTATTGCTCGAAGCGATGGCCGCCAAGCTGCCCGTGGTGGTAACCGATGTGGAAGGCACACGTGAACTACTAGGACCAGGCAGCGAGAACCAACTGATTTCGTTTGGAAATGACCAACAATTGGCCGATCAGATTACGCTGCTAGCAGGTGATTCTGAATTGCGTGAATCTCTCGGAAAATCAAATCGAGCCAGAGTCTCCGATCAATTTTCGTTAGATCAAATGATCTACAAGTATGACACTCTCTATCAAACCTGTTTGAAGAGTTCTCGGCAAAGCTAGCACGCTGGCTGGTGAATTAATCTTGAAAAACTTGAAGAATTCTTTATCGAAGAAGAGCAAGCCACCATCTACACTTACGCATGCTATCACTTGGTGCTAGCACGCCACTTGCGAGGAAAGTTCGGTTGACGCTCAATCCAGGGAGCGTATCTTCAACATTCGCAGATGACTAACAGAAACATCTTTTGCAAAGTACCCACACGCTGCGCAAAACATGTTTTTCTGTTGTCTCAATACGTCCGTCCTGTTCGCCCTTGGAAAATCATTTTAGATGGGCTGCCACCGTATCTAAAAATGATGATCGAGACATGCAATGGATTTTGCCTGTCTTGCGAACACTGTGAAGAGGCTCGTGCAGCGACTTCTTCACAATCTTGCCGATCTCGGGTGAATGGATCTTACCCGCGGCAAGTTTTCTTGATCCAACTCTGATTCCAGCACCCTGTTTGATCTAAGTGCTAGCAGGTAAGCTAAATGAAGTAGAACTTATTCTGATCTGACGATTACCTGTCGTCCATTATTGTCCAAAACTCTGAAAAGTAATCCATTGCCTGAGCCTACGATTCATGTGCCTGTGATGCCTGTCGAGTGTATCTCGTGGCTTGACCCCAAGCCTGGCCAAGTGTTTGTTGATGGCACGTTGGGTGGTGGCGGACATACACGCATGCTGGCCGAGAAAGTAGGAAACCAGGGGCAAATCATTTCTTTTGATCGAGATGCAATTCCCATCGAACGGGCCGAAGAAACACTCAAGGGTCTGCCGGTTGCCGTGGTACAGTCAAATTTTACGGAAATACCCTCTGTATTGGATCAAATGGGTATTCAGCATGTCGATGGAGTGTTGCTTGACCTGGGGCTTTCTAGTGATCAATTAGAAGACCGTGAGCGAGGGTTCAGTTTTGAGTCCGATGGTCCACTCGACCTGCGGTTTGACCCGACCGAAGGCGAAGCTGCTAGCGAAATTCTCGGCTACTTGCCCGAGAAACTTTTGGCCGACTTGATCTTCAACAACGGCGAAGAACGCTTAAGCCGCCGTATTGCTCGCAAAATTTGTGAACGCCGCAAGACCGAACCGATTGAAACCGCCTGCCAGTTGGCCCAACTTGTCATCTCCTGCTACCCCCGAGTTCGCGGCAAACGCAATCAAATTCACCCGGCAACCCGCACCTTTCAAGCATTGCGTATCGCGGTGAATCAAGAGCTTTCTTCGCTTGAGAAAGCGTTAAAAGTGCTTCCAGGCATCCTCAAGCCCGGTGGGCGACTTGCAATCATCAGCTTCCATTCGCTCGAAGACCGACCTGTGAAGGAAGCTTTCCGCGATGATCCTCGATTGAAACCGCTGACCAAAAAGCCGGCGCGGCCAACCGACAATGAAGTGGCCGAAAACCCTCGCAGCCGCAGCGCCAAACTACGAGTGGCCGAGCGCGTTGAAATCGAGCAATAAACGGCGGTTGCCCTTGCCCTAACGTGGCCGATTGACTACTGATAGCTTGTGTTTTTCCGTTAATAACCCACAAGTTGTCACAATTCTGCCGCGACCATGGCCCGATATCAGCCAAAATCTAAGACACTTCGCTCTTCCACCGAAACCAAGGTGGGCCTGGTAGTGCTTGGATGTTTGGCCTTCGTGGTATCGATCAGTCTTTATATTCGCATCAATCAACTTGCTGATTCTCAGGCATCGCCTGACCTTTCAGCGAAGCTAGATTTTAGAAAGCCTGAACCTGTCGCAGTTCCTCAGAGAGGATTAATTCAACCACTGTTGAAGCACATTCACAAAGTTGATGTGGTTCCTTCTGTCGACGCAACGCTCGCTGTGATTGAAACAGAGATTACTGCTGCACCGCAAAAAGCATCTCCTCAGTTTCGGCCTGTCGAGACGAGTGAGCATGTTCACATGTTACAACAGGGCGAAAGTCTTCACGATGTTGCACGTAGAAAACTAGGCAACGCCAGCCATTGGGTTCAAATCTATAAGAAGAATCAGAGTCAATTGGAATCTCACGCGTCAACTTTCATTGGTCCTATAGAACTGGTTTTACCCCAAGACGCCAGTGACAACGATATGATTGAATGTGCGTTGCATAATCGTGAACTATTGCTCAAGCGTCGATAACCCTTATTTAAACCTTGCAGTGCGGGCGTCAACTTCATTGCCGATATGTTCAATCAACGGGCGGTACAAATCAGGCCGTCGGGCCTTGATCCAGCGAGTTCCCGTGCAGCGATCTCGCAGTGAGGCTTCTAGCCGTGCCACGACCATGTGGTCTGCCGCTTTCCAAGTCTCCGTAATCACCCGGCCATAAGGGTCCAAGATCATCGCGTTGCCAGTTCGCACTTCGCCATCATCTTCGCCGACCCCGTTGCTGAAGATGAGAAACATGCCGTTGTCATGGGCTCTCGCTGGCAGCCACCGCATGAGCCAACCGCGACCTTTATCGCCGCGGAATTCTTCTTCGATTGCCGCCGGATTATTCTCTCGATTTCGCCACAACTCAGGGTCAATCAGGCCCATGGCGAATGGACTGCGCGAATCACACCCGCCGGTTTGATGTGGGGCCAGTAGTATCTCGGCACCTGCGAGTGCCGTGGCGCGTACGTTTTCGACGAGGTTGTTATCGTAGCAAATCAACACGCCTACTTTGCAGTCGTGCGGAGTTTGGGTCACGGTAAAACTATCACCTGAAGCCATATTCTTGTTGATAAAACAGTGTAGTTTGCGATGCACGACCCAAGTACCATCAGGCATGGTCAGCAGATAAGAATTGAAGAGTTGACCGTCCTCTGCCAGTTCAATGAGCCCTGTTCCAATGGTCATTTGATTCGATTTCGACCATTGCATTTGCTTCTCAAATGTCAGCCCTGCCGGAATCTTTTCGGCCAGAGGCAATAATTGTTCTCGATCATAATCTCGCAAATGCCAGTAGCCGGTGACGCAACATTCAGGGAAGACAAGTATCTCGACCTCTTGCTTCGCCGCTTGCTGAACAAAGTTTTCCATGATGGCCAAGTTGGCCGATTTGTTCCCCGGCTGATGTTGAAACTGTACAGAGGCAACGGTGATATCTCGCACAGGGTAACTCTCTTTCTATGAAGCCGTGAACGGATTGTTTGTAGAGAACTGTATTTATAGAAAATTTCGTTTATAGAGAAGGGCGCATAAAAAAAGCCTCACTCTACTGTTTATATCAGTAGAGTGAGGCTTGAGTCTGCCGTCAAGTGTTTTAATTAAAACCGTACTTCGGGTTATTTACATCGAAGTCTAAGTTGGTAAACCCTTGGTTAATTTTCATCTTGGTATAAGTATATTCTTCTAGTAACTGGGGGTTGCCTTTGGCATCTTTTTTCCAGTCCCAAGCAGCATAGCGTATTGGCACTTTCAATTGATTATCAATGAAAATGTCTGCTCTGTGGAAACGGAAGTTTTTCCGTGGCGTAGGGTGAACTACTTTAATGTAGGTACAAGATCGATCCTGGATCTTTGCCCCATCCTGAATTGTGACATCACATTCACCAAACTTTGCGTCGGCTTTGGCAATTTCGATTAATTTAGTGACCAAGTTTTTCACGCCGATTTCAGTAATCGGATAGCGATTACCTCGCATGGCCATCGCACTGTTTGGATCAAGCGAAACGGTGATTAGCCCAATAATGGCTCCGCCTTCGTGTGCCGTTAGTTTGCCGTTGTTGTGGCCTTTGATGTACATGACTTCGCGGCCAGCGACTGATTTAGGGCCAACAAATTTCATGTAGACACTAAAAGGAACAGTCACGTTGCCAGCGGCATCGGTTTGTTCGTGACGTACTTTAGAATAAATTAGCTCTGTACCTAATAGCTTGCCGTTGACTCGCTCTCGTTTATAGATGGTGCAATCATAATCTAAAATACCGTTATTGATTGCAGTTAGGCCCTTTTCGGCCATGGCAATTGCGGGTGTTAATGGATGCTGTCTGGCTGCAACTTGCTGATTGTTTGCCTTGCCAGTATTATTGGAAACACGGTAAACGGGCTTACTTAATCCTTCGCGAGATTCCTGGGCCAGTGCCGGGACAGCTAAGCCGCAAGCCACAGCAGGAACTGCCATTAAGAGTTTTCGTCGCGTAATTTTTGAATCTGCCATGTTCACCCTCCATTTGATGAATCGCATTTTTGCTTCCGCATCCATGCAGAAAACCTGAATTTATTAATACGGTTCAGTCCGTAAAAAGTTCAATTTCGCTTGATACATGCCAATTTGGGCAAGTAAATTATCTCAACCAGTTTGTTCTACCTGTTATCGCAATGCACAATCGAAAAAATTACAATAATCATTCCAGGCGGCAAGCTTTAACATTTGTGATACCATTTTAGCGCAACTTAGGCAACAAGACTCTCCTATCTAACGGAGTCTACTGTTTTTATCCATTTTAGTAGAGAGTGATTCCCATCCATGGCCGATTTGATCCTAACCTCAGTTCTCAGCCACCCTTTCGGCGAAAACACCTATATTGTGTATCAACAAGGTAGCCAACAATGCGTGGTGGTCGATCCTGGACTGGAACCGAATAAAATTTTTGATGCTATCGAAAGTCAAAACTTGGAGCCTGTCGCAATTTTACTCACCCATGGGCACAGCGACCACATTGGCGGTAATCATGCCATGAAAAAGCGGTGGCCTGACTTGCCCATTGTGATAGGGACACTCGATGAGCCGAAACTTTCGGACCCCGATCTCAATCTCTCTGGGGCATTTGGCGTTGCCTTAACTAGCCCTCCTGCCGATCAACTGGTGAACGAAGGCGATACCATCCAATTTGCTGGCATCGATTTTCATGTACTCTACACCCCGGGTCACAGCATCGGGCACGTCGTGTTTGTCGTGAAATCAGAAACTGGCCCTTGGCATTTAATCGCGGGCGATGTGCTGTTCCAGAACAGCATCGGCCGAACCGATTTCCCGGATGGCAGTTTTGAACAACTACAAACGGCCATTCACGAGAAACTATTTCCCATGCCCGGTGATACCATCGTCTACCCAGGCCACGGGCCGACCACGACAATTCAGGAAGAGATAGAGTCGAATCCATTTGTTGGCAAACCGTCTGGGTATGTCTGTTAGATTTGGGTGGCAGCGATGACGATTCCGGAGTTGGCCAGGCTTCAGGATCAAACGTATTCGGAACGTCGTCGGTGTGGCCGAAGGCCATCAGAGGTTACAGCGGCCAAGATTTCACTGAATTCAATTGGAGCTTTTAAACTAGTTTAAGCCTTGATTTATATTGGATAATGGAAAACTCTCTAACCTCTAATCGACTACGTCGACCCCGACGTCGTTTTGAATGAGTGAGTTTGAAGTGGCATGCGTTTTCCAAAACCAACATCGCGGCCACCCAAAATTAGAATCCGCGCAGCTTCCAAACTTACGCTTCGCGCTTAAGATTATTAAATGGCATCCAATCTGACCATGAAGTGACTCTAGAACTCATGGAATAAACAGAAACTCGTTCGAGTTAAACAGGGCTCGGCACATTGCGGCTAATCCATGTTGTTTGACTAACGCACTGGCCGCTTGTCGCTCTACGGAATCTGGTTCACGTTGAAACACTCGGCGATAAACTTCGTCAACTTGGGCCCCAGTATTGTCAGCGTGCTGATCCATTATACGTGCGGCAAGTAACTCGGTCTGTTGAATCACAAAGGTGCTGTTCAACAAATTTAATGCTTGTAGCGGTGTGGTCGAGCGACTTCTTTTGGGCGAGACCTGGCTGCCATCGGGGCAATCGAACATGCCGAACGTGGCGTCTTGTTCTTGGCGGACTTTGGTCATGTAGATCATCCGCCGCCAATCATTGGGCCCATAGCTTTTCTTCGGAAAATAATGTCGTACATTCTCTGGCTCAATTTCAAACGCACTAAACCCAGGACCACCTGTGACTGGGTTCAATGAACCGCTGGTTGCCAGAATGGAATCACGAATTGCTTCGGCCTCTAGTCGCCGAGGAGGAAATCGCCACAGCAATTGGGAACTTGCATCGATCTTGAGTGCCAAGTGATTTGGTCGACTCGATTGCCGGAATGTGCTGGATTGCAGAATGATTCGGTGAATATGTTTCAATGACCAACCATGGGTGACCAGTTGGTTGGCTAACCAGTCGAGTAGTTCTGGATGGGAAGGAGCAACTCCGTTGGCGCCAAAATCGCTGGGCGTTTCAACAATCCCTCGCCCAAAATGATGTTGCCAAATGCGGTTCACAATCACGCGAGCGGTTAAAGGATTCTCAGAACTTGCCAGCCAATTGGCAAACGCCACTCTGCGTTGTTGTTCGGGCGAATCAGTCGCAAGCTGTAAGTCACCCAAGATGCGAATTGTATTCGGTTCGACCTCTTCACGTTTCGCGGTAGGTTCTCCGCGATACAACCGGTGCGTTGCGCCAGGCTGCGAGAAGGTTCCCACATAAGCCTTCGGTGTTTCTGAGAGAACTTCGATTTGCTGTTGCGTTTCGTTTAATTGTTGTTTCCACTTACGCCCTAGTGTGGCTCGTTCAGCGGTTGCTGAGGTAAAGTCATAAGCAGGCTCAGTCGGCGCAGTGCCAAACTTACTTCGATCTGCCGATGTACTAACGGTTACCCAGTTGTCAGGCTCAACCGCCACTTCGATTTTATATTCCGTCGCAGTTCGATCTTTAATTTTCCCCGTCCGATCCCGGCCCCATTCTACCCGCTGAATCATGGTCGGTTCTGGCAAATCGATTTGAACCCAGCCGCCCCCTTTTTCGTTAGAAATCCAACTGTAGGAGTTTCCATACTTGCCATCGTTGACGTGTTGCAGCTTGTGAATCGCGTAGCCAGGCAGGCTACTGGAACAACTGGCGATTGCCTGGGAACTAGCAAGGGCAACATTCTGTTCATCCGAAAATATCTCTAACTCATCAATACACGGCTGCCCGGTATTGGTCGCAAGCACAGTAAACCGAATCTGTTTTGCCATGACCGGTTTAAAGTGATCCACATTGTGAGAGGAGTTGACCGGTTCACGAAGTTCAGCGGTGTTCGGTTCTGGTAGAAACTCGGTCAGATTTTTCTTCAGATCGGTTGCTGATTGCCTTAGTTGTGTTAGTTTCTCAACTTGATCCGCAGGCACAGGCAAGACCTGATCTCCATGATTCACCCCAGCAAACACGGCTTGAATCGAGTAATAATCTTTTTGCGAGACAGGGTCAAACTTGTGGTTATGGCAGCGGGCACAACCGAGTGTTAAACCCAAAAATGCGGTGCCGGTGGTGTTCACCATGTCGGCCAAATCATCTTGTCGCTTCAACAGACCCGAGATTGGGTCTTGTCCATTGACGATGTCGTGGGGGCCGCCGACTAAAAAGCCTGTGCCGATGGCCGCGTCAAACGCATCGCCCGCAATTTGCTCTCGGATGAATTGATCATACGGCTTGTCTTCGTTGAGCGATTGAATCACATAGTCACGATATCGCCACGCATAGGGTCGCTCGCGATTGGTTTCAAATCCATCGGTTTCACCAAAGCGGACCACATCTAACCAGTGCCGGGCCCAGCGTTCGCCATATTCAGGGCCAGCAAGTACCTGTTCGATTAAGTCGGAATAAGCCGTTTGGGAATCTCTCCGGTACGCGGACACAAACTGGGTAACTTGATCATGACTCGGCGGCATCCCGTGCATCACAAAGTAAACACGGCGGATCAACTGGGCCGGTTGTTCTGCGGGCGAGGGATTCAGTTTTGCTTTCTGTAACGATTTGAAGATAAACGCATCGACAGGGTTGATTGAATTGCCCGGTTGCGAATTGGGTACTTCAAACGCCAGCGGTTGAAACGACCAGTGATCGGTCGTCGCCAGTTCAGCGTTTGGATCCAACGTCGGTTGTTCGGCTCCTGATTTGATCCAACGACGAATCAAATCAATTTCTGCTTGAGCCAGGGCCTTGCTCTCAGGTGGCATCCGTAAGTCTTCGTCGTCTGTAGTTAGTCGGGTCAGAAGCTCACTTAGCTCAGGCTCGTTCGGCGTTACCGCTGGTTCACCAGACTCGCCGCCTTGATGTAAACTTGCAGGCGAATCAACACGCAAATCGCTTTCTTGAGCATCCGGCCCATGACATTCAACACAATGTTTTTTAAACAACACAGAAACTTGTTCCCACGGCACAGGTTCTTTCGCTGGAACGCTATTCAGCGACAACAGAACCAGCAGACATGCCAGAAAGAAACCGTAGCGAATTGAGGAAGCTGTTACCATAAAAACGTACGCAAAGTGGTTCAATAGAGAGTGGGGCGGGAAATAATGAAGTGATGTATGCAATTGTCCTCTCCCCTAGCAGCAATTGCAACCCTCAATCCCTCTTTCCCAGAAACAGGCTGAGTTTTTGAAGTTGCACGATTGAGATCGTGAGGAAGTAGGGTCCGCTATTGCGGACCAGGACGTGCGAAAAACTTGGTTGACAACAAAAAAACCATACCCTGGTCCGCAATAGCGGACCCTACTAGACTAGAACTCGATTATCAGCGGTTCACGTACTGGGGCCGATCGCCTAAGATAGGGTTCTCCTAAAATCATATTGATTCTTTATCGAACCCTAAGAAAGTAAATCGGTGGCCAAAAGACGGAAGAAATCGGGGAAATCAAAGCAAGCTCAAGTGCCTGCTCCTCCCAAAGAAGTACAATCAACCGAGGCATTGACCGTGCTGTGGATGCTGACCAGTTTTGCGACTTTGGTGGCACTGGTACTCGTGCTGTTCATGCGACTCTATTTGCAGTTCGGTGGGCTAGAGGAACCGAGCATGGCCGAGAGGCTTTCCGGGGTATTATTTTTTGTTGCATTAATCGTCGGAACTATTAGCATTGCAATTACTCCGGTCATACTAAAACGCCGCATCGTCAAACCACCGCCGGCAGTTACTTATGGCGTTTTGACCATCGGCACAATTCCTTGGGTGATCGTGTTAGTTTCATTGGCGATTGCTGGTTAGAACAATATGCGTGAAACCGATTATCTGAGAGAAGAGCATCACGAGTTCGAGAAAGCGTCTCGCCAGGCACTTGATAACACCGGGCTACAACAAGTGTTATCGAAGCTCGGCGACACACTCGGCGTGCAAAACCGGCTGGCCTGGGAATCTTTCCCCGATGCAGATCAAGTACGTGAGAAAGCACGTTCGATTAAAGAAGAAACCCTGGCTTCGCTTGATACGCACTTAGAACAATTAGAACAAAGCGTTGAAAAATTAGGCGGTACGGTCCATTGGGCAGAAACCGGCGACGAAGCTTGTCAGCAGATTCTTGATATCATCCGACAGTACGATGGCAAGAACGTGGTCAAATCAAAGTCGATGACCACCGAGGAAATTCATCTCAACCGGTTTCTCGAAAAAGAAAACATCCGCGTAACCGAAACCGACTTGGGCGAGTTCATTGTACAGCAAGTCGACCACCGCCCTTCGCACATTGTTGGCCCCGCTTTGCACATGTCGGTTGACGAAGTGCAAAAAATCCTGAGCGACGATGCCGGCGAACCGCTCTCCAAAAAACCGGAAGAACTCACCGCGTATGCCAGGCAAAGACTGCGCACAGAGTTTGCCTCGGCCGACATCGGCATCTCTGGTGTCAACTATGCCATTGCCGAAACGGGGACCATTGTACTCGTCTCGAACGAAGGCAATGCCCGACTCACTACCAGCATGCCCAAGGTACACATTGCCGTGATGGGCATGGAGAAAGTCATCCCCAAACTGGCCGACTTGCCTTACTTTCTGAAAGTGTTAGCACGAGCAGCTACCGGCCAAAAGCTGACCGTTTACACTTCACTGGTGACCGGAAAACGCGGAGACGAAGAACTAGACGGGCCAGAACATTTTCACTTGGTGATCTTAGACAATGGCCGCAGCAAGATATTAGAAAGCCCTTTGCGTGAAAGCCTGTTTTGTATTCGCTGCGGCGCCTGTTTGAATGCCTGCCCCATCTACCGCAACATCGGCGGGCACGCGTATGGCGGTGTTTACTCAGGCCCAATCGGTGCCGTACTGACGCCGCTTTACGATGGCCTGAAAGAGAATCATCACTTGCCGCATGCCTCTAGCTTATGCGGAGCCTGCGAGGCGGCTTGCCCGGTGAAAATCCGCATTCCTGAAATGTTGATTCAACTGCGATCCGACCTTCACGATACGCAGGGAACCGAGTCTTGGCTGCAACGCATCGGCTACAATGTCTGGGCCCGTAACATGCGATGGTCTTGGGCCTATCGCTGGGGAACTTGGTTTTCTTCCAGAACTATCGGCCGCTGGAAACGCAAGGCGGGTTGGATCACAAAACTGCCGTTTGGGCTGCATGGCTGGACGCAATCACGCGACTTCCCGGCACCGGCTCCTGAACGTTTCCGAGACTGGTGGCATAAGGAGGGCAAAGATGAGTCGTGAATCTTTCCTGGCCCGAGTACGCGACGCGGCCATTCGTGGCAGGGCTCATAGCGTGCAAACGAATGTCACTAGCGAACGCCCTGGCTGTTTTGTCAGCAACGAGAGCCCAATTGATCTGTTCGCCCAAGCTGCGACCGAAGTGGGTGGCGAAGTCTTTTTATGCGATGACAAAACCGCCTTGCTGAAAAAGGTGAACGCACTCCTTGATCAACATCAACCGAAGTCGGTGTTCCGCTGGGAGCATGAACTTCTGTCGGAGTTCAAGATACCGGAGTTATTATCGGAGCGAGAAATTACTCAATGCTGTTTTGAGACGCTTAAAGATCAGTCGTTCGAATCGCAACGCACAGCAATCCTGGCTGCCGATGTTGGCATTACGTCTTGCGATTGGGCCATTGCCGAAACCGGTTCACTCGTATTGTGCGCCAAACCAGGGCAAGAACGCTTGGCCAGTCTGGCGCCACCGGTGCATATTGCAATTATTACCGAGTCACAGATATTACTCGATTTGTACGACCTGTTTGATCAATACCTGGCCGCTGAAAAATCACTCCCCAGCAACTTAGTCATCAACACCGGCCCCAGCAAAACCGGTGACATCGAAATGAAACTAACCACCGGAATCCACGGCCCCAAGCATTGGCAGATTGTGGTATTGCGCGGGAGTAAAGATAAGCTGTAGAGTGAATGTTACGTTAGAGCATTGCAAAAGTTGCGATGCCGAGTTTTATGAGAATTGCGCCTATTGTTTTCAGACCTTTCTCGTCTTCTTTGGATGGCGATGTTCATATTGAGATTGGTTTCCTTAGTCCCGGTAGGGACGATGTCACCTAGCCTGGTTGGCTTCAGCCCCAGGAAAATAGTGACCCAAAATCTCAAAGTCCCGGATGGGACGACGTCGTTTCAATGCGTTATTTTAAAGAAGTAAAACTATGATTTCTATACCACGAATCGGCAGTTAGAAATCAATACATCCTTGATAGGCCCGATGTCGCCCCGTCTGGGGCTTTCTTGAATTGGGGCGTATCGATTCCAGGGAATGAATTCCCTGGCTACATGATATCGTCCCTAACGGGACTAAGGAAAACGGGAAACTAAGTGGCGTTTATCGTAAATAATTTGAACCCGAAATTTAAAAATGCTCTAAGATCAATTACTTCCGGCAACCACCGTAAAGTAACTCTTTACCACACGGTCA
>NVWB01000054.1 GCA_002733575.1 Blastopirellula sp.
CCTTTGTGCCTTCGAGTCTTGGTGGTTCATCTTTTCACACTTCAACAGGCGGCTGGCGAGCAGCCACCCTACGATTTCTTGATACGGCTTGATCACCTATCAACCAACCGCTGCTATCTCGAACCCACTACGATATTCGCGGGTCAGGTGGGCATTTGCTTCTGGTTTGTTGGTGATTTTGAGGGCCTTGCCGTCGAATTCTAGTTTTTCATTGGGGAAGAAAGCGGCCACGTTTCCTAGTTGTACGGCTTCGGTTAGGTGCCCGCCGTATTCAAAGCCATCGCTTGGTTGTTTGCCAGAGATACAACCGTCGACCCAGCCGTGATAATGATTGAGGCTTGCTTCGGCTTCAAATTTAAAGTCCAGGTTGTTGACAAAGGGTGCCCTGTAATGTGGTAGTGTCATTGTTGCACCATCTTCTCCGACAAAGATCGAGCCACTGCTGGGCAGGCTTTGCCCGGCGGCCAAGTTGGCAATCGAAGCACTTGGCCGTCGTCCGCCATCGTACCAGGAGATCGGCAATGTCTTGCCAGCGGTATATTTTGTACCAGGAACAACGTATTGAATCGTTTCCTGCGAAGGCCAGACTTCGTCGTTCATGCCTGTGTGGTTAGACATTACATTGATAGGGTCGCCAGTAATTTTTAACGCCGTATAAACCGGGTCAAGCAAATGACAACCGAAGTCTCCGATGGCTCCGGATCCAAAATCTTGCCAGTCTCTCCAGGTAAACGGGTGATAAACACGGTTGCCGCCGTAAGGTCGCATCGGAGCCCCGCCGATCCACATATCCCAGTTCAATGTACCAGGAACACTGGCATTCATGGCAGGGCGTTGCAACAGGCCGCTTCGCCCGTGCCCGGTGGTGGTGACCCAAGAGTGAATGGCCGAGACTTTGCCAATGGCTCCATCTTGAATCAGTTTGACTGCGGTTCGATAAGAAGAGTGTGAATGAATTTGATTGCCCATGCGAGTAATCACGCCTGACTTGGCAGCCTGAAGCCGCATCTGGCGAGCTTCCCAAACCGTGCGCGTCAGCGGCTTCTGACAATAGACATGCTTGCCCAGCTTCATTGCATCCAAGCTAATCAACGCATGGGTATGATCGGGCGTAGAAACCGTCACGGCATCAATCTTGTCGCCCAGTTCGCCAAGCATGGTTCGATAGTCTTGATAGATGGGTGCCTTAGGAGCCAGGGCACGAACTTTTTCTGTACGCGTTAAATCAACATCGCAGAACGCAATGAACTCTGACTTTGCATGACCGGCCACTTCCTTAATGTCTGACCACCCTTTGCCATCGGCCCCGATGCCAGCAATCTGAATTTTCGAGTTCAAATTCCGCCCCCGCACAAAAGCCGGCGCAGCCAAGGTAGCAGCAACTGCTGCGGACGAACAAAGAAAAGAGCGGCGAGAAGTGCGTGACAAATTGGTCATGGCGATGATATCCGAGGAAGGTGAGAAAAGGCGGGAAACGAAGCAGCCCTGATTTTAAACCGAAGGTACCCCAGATTGCAAGCTTTTCAATTGTGATTACAAAAATTTGTAGGGTGGCTGCCTTTTTTAGGCCAGCCGCCTGTCTGTTCGGTTTGCTTATACGAAGAAATCATCACCAAAGACGCAGGATGCCGTGTTCTAGATCGTCTCTCTTTAAAGAAATAATATCCATAAACAGGCGGCTGGCCATAAAGGCAGCCACCCTACAAGAAATTACTTCTCAACCACACCACCTAACTCGCCACACGCCAGCGGCTGTGGAAGAGCCCCGTCATGACAATGAAGAGCACGATGTTCATCGTGATCGTAATGCCGACGTAGGTCAGGTAATCTTTCCAGCTCCCTTCGATGTCGCCGATGTTGTTCATTTCGAACGTCATCGGGATATTTACCGTGGCGGCAAAAGGGCTGATGAGCTTCAATTTTTCGGCAATCTGAATTGGTAGTGTCTTTTCAACAACCGCAGTTCCAGGCGTTTGCCCCGGCACAACGGCGACTACTTCGATGGGTGCGTCAGACTGAGAGAAGGCCAGTTGGGCAAAGTAATCAAACGCCAGGGGTCCGCAGAACAGTGCCATCAAAATCAAGTACGTGCCCATTAAGCTGTGGGCCGTTTTGCGGAAAGTGACCGAACAAAACAGGGCAATCATTCCGGTCGAAACGCAGGTCAACAACACCGTGGCCAAGTACCCTACGACCGACAACCAGTTGGTCCAATAAAACGAAACCATGACACAGGCCAACAGCATCGGCCAAAGTAAAAACATGGTAAGCACGCTGGAGACCCTCAGACCGGCCAGAAACTTACCCGAAAGAATCTGCCAGGGCGTGATTTCAGTGGTCAATAGCAAGTCAAGCGTTTCACGTTCTCGCTCTGAAGTGATACTTCCGGCTGAAAATACCGGGCCGACCAACATGTTAAACAGAATCACATACGAGATGTAATAAGGCGCATACTGGGGGAAAATATAGAGGCAAATGGCCATCAGCGGAATCGCCAAAAACATGCTAACCTGAATCACCACGCGCAGCATCAGCGTGCCTTGCGCAAAAATCTCGCTGTGGATCTCCTTATCGTAAACCGGGTTCACGTTGTCAGCTAACAACTTCGTCCGTTTAGCCGGGGCAAACAATTTATCGGGGAATTGATCGCGCTGGATCACGAGCCCTACGGCCTCTTCGGCCTCTTTGTCGAGGTCAACCACTTCTTTGCCTTCGCTACCCATGTCGGAAGGATACAGCAAACGCCAAGCGGTTCCATAGAACAGCAGTGTGACAATTATGCCTGAACCTATCGGCACGGTGACCATTAAGAAGATCAAGCGAACCACACCGGCACTTTGGAGAAACTGCCAAAACATGGCCCCGATCAACGCAATCGGCAAAATTATCAAATACGAAACAACCAGCGATGCCGAGGTCCGTTGAAAGAAACTGCTGCACGCGATGCTGATCATACCGAAAGTTATCACGGCCAAGATCAAAATAAAGTAGGCACACAAGACTTCCCACAGCGAGATACCACCCAGCGGCAAACAAAGCATCACAATCGGCAGTGATGTAAAAATCAACAAAGCCAAATGGGCTAGCGACGCGAACAGCTTGCCGATCACAATCGCCCCAGGTTTCAGCGGGCTGGCCAACAGCATTTCGTAGGTTTTGCGTTCTTTTTCTCCGGTCAGTGCTCCTGCCGCAAAACTGGGGGCCATCATTGAAGCCAAGATGAATTGCCCAAGAAAGAAGAGATCGAACAGCTTCAAGGCTTCGTCATGAGACTGAGAAGGATCCCAGCGGTCGACCTGGGGCCAGGCAAAATAAACGATGGCTGCCAGCAATACTTGATACAACAGCAGCAACAAAAACGAACGTGCTGTGCGCAAGTTGACTAGCAGTTCTCGTTGGAGAACCGGGTTTTCTAATAAATACATCCGTGAATATCTCCGCAACTCAAAGAAAGAATATCACTTCTTCTTCGAGGATGAGTTTTAAATATTGGCTGATCAAGACGTTATTCTAACCATTTTGTACAGCCAATGCACTCATTTTGAGGGTGTTCCACAAAAAAAAGGGATTGGATTGCTATCAAGCACCCCAATCGAATAGAAAGCTCCCAATTCGCGCATAAAAAAACCGAGACCCAAATGGCCTCGGTTTTGTAGTATATAAATCAGAATGCGAACTTAGCTATAGTTTGCATCCATTCCTAATCGCATCCGCAGTTCTTCAAATTGTTGCTGGAACTTATCACTTGAAGAGTGAACATGCTCAGCTTCGGTGATGAACTTGATCTGTTTATGCGGATAGATATCTCGCTCGATAAATGTTTTCTCGAAAGGAGTTAAATCCTTTCCATAAACAATTAACAGCTTATGCTCATCAAACTGCACTTCTTGTGGAATACTCGGGTTCAATACTGCGATGCCTGTGCAGCCATCGTTGGTCAGCATGTCTTCATAATCCCACAAGATACTCTTGAGGACTGGCATGTCGATATGATCGCGATACAGATCAATATGACCGGTATTCTCACGATAGTGACTGGTTTCAAGCACAACATCAACCGTGGCTCCCAGTGGATCTAATAGATCCATGAAAACTTCAAACAAACCTGGCTTCGATGCTGCACCCATTAACACAGGCACACTAGATTTTGACTCTTCGTCTTGATAGACATCGTTTCTGAAACCTTGAGCCGGCACAACCTTCAAGTCAATGGAAGGGCGCACCGCGTCTGTCAGTTCAAAACCGTTGTACATCGTTACTCCAAGGTGTGCTTCTAGCTGTTCTTCTGAAACCTGCTCGAAGCTGCTCACTTTTTCAGCAAGCGCATCCTCATGGAATACGTTATTAAAAAAACTTTTCAAGAAGCCCATTCGGCGACCTCTTTACCTTCTGGTTAGGGAATTTTCGGCGGGAAACGACTGTGGGACGTCAGGTGGGAACTTTGTTACATCAAAACTTAGGTTACGATTCACGAACGCACGAACTTCCTGGGGATGTTGTTTGTCGCAATTTGTCACAGACAGCGGACAAACCGAATAACCGGCCTGACCCTCTCTCTTTAAACCGCAAACTGTATTGCAATGAACATTTTGCATCAATCTAAACAAGCAAGCACTCTCACCTAATGAGAATATAGCACCCGTTATGTATCAGCATTTTGAGTTAATGGAACAAAACTGCAATTCAGGCTAACGATTAGACATGAGTTAAACAGTCAGAGAAACTTTCCATGCACTTGGCAGGCTGCTCGGATAGATAATTACCAGAATGAGCGGGAAGGCACTCAACGGCCAACGGAAAGACAATCTGCCGCACCAGGCCAGTTTTGGTATACTTGAGAAGAACTGCCACCGCTGCGAATTAGAACTTGGAAGGAACCTATGGCATTACCACGTCTCGTATCGATAATTCCGGTTGCATTGATTGCGCTACTTCTGCTGGTCTCCGCTAGTTGTGATACCAGCATTTCGCAGTCTACTACTACAAAGCCAAGTTCGATCTCTGAAGAAATCACTTGGGCCGCAATTGTGCAGCATGGGCAAAAGACCGGGTACTCTTATGAGAAAACTCGAACCTTCAAGCAGGATGGAAAGTTGCTGGTCGAAACGGTGACGGAACTGATGATCGAAAGTAAACGATTACAGCAGACTACCACACTCCAATTAAAGAATCTCTTTCTAGAAACTTCCAATGGCAATCTAATCAGTTTTCAATCCGAGATGAATGCGATTTCTTTTAGTGGAACAGTCAGCGCTGATGGAAAAACATTGGCAATCAAGACAATATCTGCGGGGCAAGAGGCAACAAGCACTATCGCCTGGAATTCCGAATGGGGTGGGTTGTATGCGACCCAAAAGATTTTAAAAGACACGCCTCTTGAACCAGGAGAAAAACGAAGTGTAACAGCTTTGATTCCCCTATTAAATCAAGCATGCACGGTGCAATATGAGGCTGTCGGTATGGAAGAAGTCACGATGCTCGATGGCTCTCAAGTGCAGTTAATGAAGGTCATCAACAAGATATTCACCAACGCAGGACTTGCCAGTGAATCAATCATCTGGATTAACAACCAAGGGCAACCCATCAAAACAAAAGATATTGCGCAAAATATCGAGATGTTCAAATGCGATGAGCAATACGCCAAGAGCCCAAATGAAGTCATCAAATTTGACCTTGCGGCGGATACCATTGTGCCGGTGAAAAAGGATCTAACTGGGATTCATACGAAGAACCTGGCCGTGTATCGCATCACGTTGGAACACACTTCGCCTGATCAAGTCTTCCCGGCCCGCTCGAATCAGTATTTCATAAAAGTCGACAAGCAAACGATTGATTTGCACGTTCAACGGATGTCGATTGACGGCACGTTAAGCATCCCTGCGATTGTACAAGTTGCCCCTGTTCCAGAAGACAGCATGCCCTCTCCACTGATACAAAGTGATGACCAAAAGATTATCGCGATGAGTCAACAGGTTCTTCCCGCTGAAAAATCGGCAGCCGTGATTGCCTTGGCCATGGAAAAGTATGTGCATGAAAAAATTACCGCCAAGAATTTTTCAACTGCTTTTGCATCCGCAGCAGAAGTTGCACAAAACCTCGAAGGCGATTGCACTGAACACTCAGTGCTGCTAACCGCACTGCTGCGTGCCAGAAAAATTCCCGCTAGAACGGCGATGGGCTTAGTTTATTTTGAATTCCCAACCAGCAAAGGCTTCGCCTATCACATGTGGACCGAAGCTTGGGTCAGTGATCGCTGGTTCCCGCTAGACGCCACGATGGGCCGTGGCGGCATTGGGCCGGGGCATATTAAAGTGGGTGACTCAAATTTAGCAGGCGCCGGAGCATTTGCCGCATTTCTCCCAGTCTCCCAAGTTATCGGCCAGGTGAAAATAGAGGCTGTTTTGGTAGAATAGTAGACTTGGAACGATCGGAATTCGGTTGGTTTATCTCTAAGATTGATTGTCCGAAATCGAATTACTTATATCGTGGCTATCTACGGAGTTTCATGCGATAATCGGGGCGTATTATGGGTGGCCGCGATGTCGGTTTTGGAGAACGCTGGCCACTCAAGCACGCATATTCAAAACGACGTCGGGGTCGACGTTAGTCGATCAGAGGATAGAGAGGCATCCATGATAACGCTGCAAATCCAGGCTTTATCAAGAAAGAAAATAGTATAAGAATTCAGTGAATTCTTGGACGTTGTAACCTCTGATGGCCGACGGCCACACCGACGACGTTCCGAATACGTTTGATCCTGAAGCTAAGCCGATTCCGGAATCGTCATCGCTGCCACCCGATCTAAAATTGCGGATAAAAGATACTTCGTTTTTTAAAAGGAGCACCCACTAATGTACATCGCAGGAGCCATTGTTTTACTGCTGGTTTTTGTTGCACTGGGCCTATGGATTGTAATTCCAAAAATGCCCAAGAGCGCGAGAGCCTTGCGTGCGTTTTCTCAGGAAATTGAAGCGGAGTTTGTTTATTCAAAAAACCCAAAGACCGCCAAGGTGCAGTTCGAGAGCGATGGACAGCCTGTACAAATTCGGTTGAAACCACCGGTCGGGTTCTCAGGCGTAGAAATGACCGAGTACCGTACTTCGTGGCCCAATGCTCAGTTTCGGATGCAGCTTCACGAACAGTGCATTGCAACGCCTGACTTGTTCTACGACGAGTCCGACCCTATGGTCACCGGCGACCCTGAGTTTGACGAACTGTTTCGTCTCTATGCAGACGATCAAAAACAGGCCAATTTATTTCTCGATCCAACAGCCCGCCGACTGATTCGGAATTTATTAATCGAGCCAGAACGTGGTTCGCTCTTTATCGAAATTCATGATGGCCAGTTCCTTATCTTAAAACAACACGTTTTTAAGTATGAACAATTGTTACATCGATTTGCCAATGACTGCCAAGCCCTACGCGAGCAAGGCATGGCTGTTTCCAAGAATGAGACATCGAGCAAAGAAGAGGCGGAGCCAGCCGCCAGAGTTCCAACACCACCCGAACCGGTGAAACAAGCTGCAAGCGATGCAGCAACATCAGAAGTGGTCAAACAGGCTGAGCCAGATGAAAAGTCAGAAGAGCCTGTGAAACCCATTTTCAAAGCTCCCCCTCAAGGTGCAATTTGCCCCGCTTGTGGAGAGATCGTTGCCGATCCAATAGTCGCTTGCCAAGCCTGTAACGGCCAGTACCACAAAAACTGCTGGGACAAGAAAAAAGGGTGCGTGATCTATGCCTGTGATGGAACAGAGTATAGTAAAGTCTCAGCAGCAACGAGTTCTGGTTCGTAGAACTCGTTGCTATAAGATCGACTTAATTAGTGGTTATCGCACACAGCAGATATAACACTTCAGGTACTCGTTTTCCATACAAGTCACCGAGACAGGATGGTCAGGAGATGCACCCCGTTGTTCGAGGACTTGAATGTCACGCCCTGTTTTTTGTGCTACGCCGAGTAACATCATGCGGAAATCTTCGGCGGTCACATTGCCTGAGCAACTACAGGTGACCAAAATTCCACCTGGCTCTAATAATCGAACTGCTTGGCGATTGACAAAGTAATATGCCTTGAGCGCTTCGTCGATGTTACGACGTGTCCGTGTGAACTTGGGCGGATCAAGAATTACGGCCCCATATTTTTCGCCTGCTTCGGCCCGTTCTTTCAGTTGATCGAAACAGTCGGCCTCGACACAGGTAACATTGGTCAACCCATTACGTTCGGCGTTCTTCTCTGCCCCTTTGATGGCAAATCCGCTACCGTCAACACAGGTCACTTCTTTGGCTCCGCCGATCTTCGCGGCAGTAATGCCAAAGCCGCCGGTGTAGCTGAACATATCCAGCACAGTGCGGTCTTTCATGTACTTGGCAGCAGCGGCCCGGTTTTCGCTTTGATCTAAGTAATAGCCTGTCTTTTGGCCTTGGGTGAGATCAATCCCGAACAGTGTATCGTTTTCTTTGAGAACAATTCCTTCTTCAGGAAACGTGCCAGCGATCACGCCTGGCTCAATTTCGATGCCTTCGGCTTTGGCCATGCCGGATTCACTTCGAATTGAAATACTTTCTGGCTCCAGCAACTCTTGCAAAAACCCAATGAACATATCCAGCCGAACATGGATGGCCAGGGCAGTAATTTGAACAACAATGTGTTTGCCGTAGCGATCAACGATCAGGCCACTCAAGCCATCGGCTTCACTTGAAATCAAGCGGCAACCGCCCTCTTCGTCCATGTAATTGATCTGCTTACGCAGCGCAAGTGCGGCTTCGATTTTCTCTTTCCAAAACTCATCAGTGATAGGCTTCGAATGATCGAACGAATAGAGACGCACCCGAATTCGGCTATGGAAGTTGAGAATTCCATAAGCGATGAACTTCCCTTTATCGGTCAGCAGTTGAACCACGTCACCATTGCTGGCTCGTTTTTCAACTTCATCGACCCCTTGGGAAAGCACCCAAGGATGGCGACCAAAAAATGGTTGTGCCTTACGTGGCTTTAGACGTACAAAAGGCACATCCGCAGTTGCTGCCTGATCTGAAGCAGGGTCTTGACTAGAATCATCGCCACCAATGATTGTCGATTCAAATTCTTTAAACTTTGCCATGATCTACTAACCGTTCAATTTCTTCGTGTTAAAAAAGTGTTTTTGTTTGATTTGTCTTCGGGAACTATACTTGCGATTGGGCAACAATCCTGGGTGCCACTGGCTTCGCCAGTGCTGAATTGTGATTAAGCCATGAAATCAACTCTTTGTTAAAATCAAGAACCGTTTTATTGCAATCTGCAAGTTGTCTAAGTTTATTTCGTTCCATTTTATTATGCATTCAAAGTGTTATTGCACATCACACTGGCAAAGCCAGTGGCACCCGATGATGTATCTTTCTTCAACTTAACTGGCACAACTGGCATCAATCTTTGCCAGAGTCTGATCGATCCGTTTCAAGCAAGACTCTTTACCAATAATGGCCAAGCAGTCGAACATGCCTGGCCCGACTGGTTTGCCGGTGATTGCCATGCGTAGTGCGTGAATGATCTCGCCGATTTTAATTTCTGCTGCTTCCACAAACTGATGCAGTACTTTGTCTAAGTTCTCCTTGCTCCAGTCGTCGGTGGCGGCCAATGCTTCGCGGAACTTGGCCAAGTTCTCTTTGGCACCCGCTTTGCAAAGCCGCTTTTGAAAGCCTTTCTCATCATACTGCATATCTTCATCTGCGACGAAGAAATAATCGGCATACGCAATAATATCGCCCGCCACTTTCAGCCGATCTCCACAAGCCTCGATAATCTGACCCAATTTTGGCCCAACATCACAAGGCGTTGGCTCTGCCACTAAGCCTGCTTTCTGCAAGTAGGGCAGCATTTTGGCCGTCTTTTGTTTCAGAGGAAGTTTTTGGATATATCGATCTTGAAAAGCAAACAACTTTTTGCCATCAAAACTCGCCGGGGCTTTGGTGACTCGCTCCAGTGAGAAATTGGCGATCATTTCCTCGACCGTAAAATCTTCGGTCTTGTCATCCAGCGACCAGCCCAGTAGTACTAAGTAATTCAGTATCGCTTCGGGCAAATAGCCAACTTGCTCGTAGAAATCAACTATCACCGGGTTGAATGAATCGGCAGTGGTCGTCAAATTCATCCGCTCTGCAATTCCTTGCCCATGTTCGTTTAGTTTTTTGAAGTCAGGGTTCTTCAGATATTTTTCGAGCTTACGTTTACTCAGTTTCCTCTTACTGCCCGGCTCTGCCACATACGGCAAGTGAGCATATTCTGGAATCGTGAACCCTAGTGATTGGCCGATGAAAATTTGGCGTGGTGTATTCGGCAAATGTTCTTCGGCCCGGATCACGTGCGAGATTTTGAATTCATAATCATCCACCACACTGGCCAAGTGGTACAAGCAAGATCCATCACTGCGCTGAATCACATGGTCATTTTCGAGAGCCCAATCGAAGGAGAGTTCGCCGCGGACTAAGTCGGTGAATTCACACTTGCCTTCGCGTGGCATTTTCAAGCGAACGACAAACGAACGACCTTCGGCTTCAAAGGCTTTACGTTGTTCTTCCGTTTCGGCCATCCACTTGCGGCTGTACTGGAAAGGGCGCTTCTCGGCTTGGGCCGCTTCACGTTCGCCTTGCACTTCTTCGTTGGTCGAGTAATCGTAGTAGGCCAGGCCATCGTCAATCAGCTTTTGTGCCGCTGCTTGATATCTTTCCTGACGCTGTGACTGATAATAAGGTGCATACGGGCCATCCACATCCGGCCCTTCATCCCAGTCCATACCGAGCCATTTGAACCCGTGCAAGATGGGCTCCAAGGCTTCGTCGACATTCCGCTGTTGATCCGTATCGTCAATTCGCAATACAAACTGGCCGCCATGCCGGCGAGCGTAAAGCCAGTTGAACAAGGCCGTGCGAACACCGCCAATGTGCAAATATCCAGTCGGACTAGGGGCAAATCGTGTGCGAACCGTCATGGTTGATAATTCATCAAAAGAAGAAAATCGGGAAGTACAGAGACCGAAAGTTCCCTATTGTCATAGGCGAACAAAGTCTAAACATACCAGAATAGACGTTGAGTAGAGCTTTCGTCAAAGGGGCTGAGGCCGATATTAGGCCGCTTTACCCACCCTTCGTCGTAATTTTTTCAATCGGCGACGCTCGGCTTTTGACATCAGATGGTCATCTTTGGCGCTTAAACGCTCAAATTCTTCGAGCATTCCGTCATCTGCGTTACTTTTTGACTTCGATTGCGGCATTTTCAAAGTTGGCGGATTCGGATGGGCCAGTTTCCTCGGAGCGGTCGTCGTTTTCTTCTTCGGCTTTGCCTCTGCCGCTGCTTTTTCAGCTCGCTTGGCGGCCGCTTCTGCCAATTTTAGCTTCAACGTGTTCTGACGTTCTACAACTTCTTCCTCTTGAATGTCGGTTTCCTCTTCCTCGTCAACCGCTTCCGCTTCTTGATTACTTCCCCAGCCGAACCAACCCTTCTTTGGTGCAACTTCTTCGTCCTGCTCTTCAATCTCTTCTTTTACCACGGCCTTACGTTTTTTGGCAGGCTTCGTTTTTTTGACGACAATTTCTTCCACTTCCTCTTCGGTCTCTTCTTCAATCGCCTTTGATTTGCCCCAACCGAACCACGATTTTTTCGCTGCTAGTTCTTCTACTTCTTCCTCTTCCAACAATTCCTCTTCTTCTGGCCCTTCATGAATTTTCAATTTTTTCGCCGCTGCCCGTTTGCGTGGTTTACGCTTGGCAACCGGTTTTTCTTCAATCAGTTCTTCGTCGTCTTGGACTTCGTCTTCCACTTCCAATAGTTTCACTTCTGGAACAACAATGAATCCTTGGGCATCAAGCCAAACATAGCGAGCATAATGAACCATACTCAACGCGAAGCAACCAAGCCCTGCCAGTAACGCTCCGTATTGTGCTAACTCTGGCACCACTTGAGCTGGCCAGGTGATCTTGTCGAGCTGTGCCACGGCAAACGTAGCCAAGCAGACTCCGCTGATAACTTGCAATGCTAATGCGGCTTTGCTGTGTCGTATTTCGAATGCCAAACGAATACCGGTTAGCCCTAGTACCGCAGCCCAAATGACAATCCACCAGCCGTCGGCATGATTGGCGAACTGCTGTTGGCCAGAATTGACAATCGCTTGTGAAATGGCAGAACGAAAGTCGGCCACGATATCAAGACTCAATAGTGCAAGCAGAACAGGCACCCCAATCCAAACCCGATAGCGGCCCCGATAGTCGTCCAATCGATGCCGGCGAATACGATAGATCATCACCGAAAGAAACGCACAACCAAACAAGGTCATACTGGCAAACCAACTACCTAAACTGCTGGCGCTGGATAAATCGGCAAACGGCAAGAAGCGGCTGGCACCATCGTGCAAGAATAACAGCGAGGCCACAATCGTGATGGCAATCAGATAAACGCCAATCACTGGCCGAGTTCGCAAGGGAATAAAATCGGTGACCCGAATTCGTTTTTCGTTCAGACTATCGAGCGAATAACTTCGAACCTTGTGTGCCGCCAGATCTTCACTTGAGTCACTGGAACTCTTGCCGGAGTCGCCTTCAGTCCGATCCTCCATCATCACACGCCGACGACGTTCGTCGCGCAAACCATTCCGCCTAAGTTGCATCGTCTTGAGTACCAATCAATTTTATCGGGAAACAACAATTCCTTTTGCTGCTTCATACGCCCAGTGCAAAAGCCGCAACCTGTTACACCACCATACATAAAGAGACTTCGGCAAGATGAGTTAGGGTTCAATACTAAAGCTGAATTGCAGTCGTTATTCTCAATAGAGTTCCCAGTTTACCGTGGGAAGATGACTGGCTTTTCTTTTTGTCCAATGCAATGCTATCAAACAAAAACACCAACGGTGTTTCACTCCACAGCCCAGGGTCAGCGACAAAGTCGCGCCACCCTGGGAAAGTCGAGCACCATAAGCGTACCCTGTAGGGGTACCACCGTGTCCGGCAATTTGTTCAACACTTTCAGCGTTGGTTTTGATGTAGATAACCACAGCCCAGGGTACGCCTTGCTGCTCCGCATCAATGCGTGCCCTGGGCTGTGGAGTGGAACACCGTTGGTGTTCAAAGCTATCACCCCGCCGTCTTATCTTCTGCTAGCACGTTCCGAACTCTCGTTGCCATCAAATCTCACTTGCTCTACTGGCCAATGCTATCTAACATCACACCAGCAGAGCCACTCGGTCCAGCCAATAACAGGGTGCGGAATTTATTAATTGGAAGTTGAATTGGCAACAGAAGAATATAAAGTCATACGGGATGAGAATTTTTAAATTTAGAATCGTTCACGTAATGCTGGCCTTCGTTCTGATTGGCCTCTGTCTTTGTCTTCGTTGCAATGTTCCACGTTGGCACTTTACTCAGCTGTTGGATGGTAGCGAACAATATCAAACTACTCGTATTGAGATTAGGGGAGGCGGACGGACTGTTGTATGCACAGATAAGAAAACCCTCGCCTACTGGGATGTGCTGTTGCGACGGTCGGCTGCCAGTACTTTACAATACAATGAGGGCCCTCCCGATATTAGAAATCGCACACGTGCCATAACTTTTTACTTAAACAGTGGTTTTAGTTATAAAGTACCTGCTTACATAGCGAACACTAAAATTACTCTGATGGGTCAAACGGAATGGCAAGTAGAACCAAGATCCCCGGCCCGTGTGCTATTGTTTGAGGATGCCCCTCCGTCATTTAGGGAATTGATGGATGAACTTCTGATGGAACCTGATTGAATGCGAGATTCAAAATCAACCCA
Organism: Blastopirellula sp.; assembly: GCA_002733575.1. Classification (GTDB taxonomy): domain Bacteria; phylum Planctomycetota; class Planctomycetia; order Pirellulales; family Pirellulaceae. The sequence continues at coordinate 13,788 of NVWB01000054.1, forward strand.
TTCGGATTCGAACTCCTGAATTTCAACTAGGTGATGAGGCAGAACGCCGCGTGTGACCTCTTGTCGAGTTCCTCGACCCTGGTTGCGAGCAACCAGGGCGACCCGGTTTTCTTTCTTCGGTCTTTGTGTGAGAAATTATTTGGTAGTCCTACGGGGTATTCTTAGTCGCTGTAACCTCTGATGGCCTAGCGGCCACACCGACGACGTTCCGAATATGGTTGATCCCGAAGCAGAGCTAACTCCGGAATCGTCATCGGTGCCACCCGGAATATTGAACCAATGTGCGTTTCAGTTTCTTACTTGGCCGGGTTCCGATACCAGACCAAGTTCTGGCTCGCTTGCCCGGCGATGATGACGTCGAGATCATCATCGTTATCCATATCAAGTACGCGGATGTCGTAGGCGGCTTGGTTGGTGTTGATGACGTGGGTTTTGAAATTTCCGTGGCCGTCGTTTTCAAACCAGGCGGCCACTTTCGTGTCTTTGGCACAGGTCACCGCGTCAATATCGCCGTCGTTGTCCATATCGGCCACCACCAAACAGTGAGGGCCGACCAGATCGGGATTAATCACATGCTCTTTCCAACTTGGGGCTTCAAACCAGATGATACCTTGCCCGTGGCCGCGTGAAGCGAGTAGGTCAACCTGGCCGTCGCCGTTGACATCCACAGGGTGAATGTTGGTGGCACCGGGCTGTTTGTCTGAAACCATGTGCTTTTTCCAAACGCCGGTAGGATCCTTTGGGGCTTCCCACCAAGCGAACCACTCGCCGATTCCAAACGAATCATCTTTCCAACCTTTGGCGCCAGAAGCCGCATCAGGTCGGCCATCGCCGTTGATATCGCCCACGCCTAAATAGTGCGAAAGCCCCGGCGCGTCGCCTTTAGCAAACACATGGCGAATCCACTGTTTGGCCTTACGCGGATTTTTCGGCACTTCATACCAAACCAGCGAGTACGGAAATTCGCCGCCTGGTTGCCCGCTATTGGCCAGCAGATCCAGCTTGCCTTTTTGATCGACATCGCCGACTAACAGCCCGTGGGTTCCAATCACTTGATCATCAATCAAATGATACTTCCAACGCTGCGTGGTCGGTTCATCCGGTTGCTCCAGCCAGAAGATCCATCCTGGTTTGTATTGAGCGCCGATCCAATCGAGATCTCCATCTCCATCGACATCCATCGCTTCGCTATGAATACAATCGATCTTGCGATCTGCTTCGAGCACAATTTCGTTCCAGTCTGGTGCCACATATAACTTGGTAACACGCCCGGCATTGGCTATCAAATCAGGCACACCATCGCCAGTAAAGTCGCCGGCGATCACATTCCTATAGTTGGCCGCAGCGGTCGCCACTTCAACGCGTTCCCATACAGAAGTGTTTTCCTGGGCAACCACCGACAAAGAAATGAATAGGGCAAATAAAACAGTAGGGATTATTTTTGAGAAGATCATTTTGTAATTCTTAAAGGGATTCAATAAAACAGAAAATCGCAAACCAATGGTCGTACTTCGATACATTTAAGCATGCTATTCCGAGAATAGATAATAATCGAATTTATCAAAATCAAATTTCATTTCCGATAAAAACATAGAGCAATTATCATTAGTTATTTCAAAATTGTGACTACCAGTATGCTCATCTGAGAGGGATAGACCAGATTTTATTTTCTCAACCGACATGTTTTCCAAGGAAACTTCGCCCTCAACTAAATCTGTATTCTTTCTACCATAATCAATTTGAAACATGCCATTGTGAGGTGAAAATGTTGAATCCACTTCCTCGACAAACAAACCAGTTTCCTGAGCTTCATTAAATGTGTCTCTGTTGCAATTGGGTGTAGCGATAAACATATAAAAGTCCCATTCAACAGACAGATAGAATAAGTTATTGATTTCTAGCTTACACCAAATAAAATTACGAAATATCATCTTTAAGAGGATAGGCAATTCTGAAACTAGGACAGGTTTATCTTCAAATAATTCTATATCAGTAAACTCTTTCTCCACTAACCAAAGATGCGTTTTATCAGCTAAATTTTCTTCGCAATAATCAGTACATAAATTTGTGATTCTTAAATGATCTAGGTTTTCAAATTGAAGAACAGAAACAATTGCTTCAATATATTTATTCTCTATTTCAAAATATTGTTTTTTTGTAAATGTGTTGCCATTAAATACCTTGCCAACTTCAGAAGGACAAGTCCATTCGTCAGGGAGATAATGCCCTTCTGAATTTCTGTATTTAGGATTATATTTAGTTACTCGAAAAAGACGCATTTTATTGTAGTTGGTATAAAGGAATCTAACAGTTATTAACCCACAGAAATACAATAACTAAACGCCGCACTTTTACGGTCTAGTACGGATCGGTGAAGCTTAAATGTATCACACAATCTAGGCGTTTTTAACAAAAACCAGACAAGGGAACCAGTAAGGCAAGTAAAACAGCGAGGATTATTTTTGAGGAGATCATTTTGCAAGTCTTAACCGGACTCCATACAAACAAGAAAGTGGTAGATCAATTATCGTACTTCGATTTCATCTCGGGATGCAAATTCGACTTCGACTGCGTATTCGAATGGTCGTCAGGGTGCCCGAAGTAGATGCAACGCATGAGCCAGATAGTGAATCCACCGAAAGCCAACAGTGTGACGATCACGCCGGTAGCGATATCGAGATACGGCACATTCAACGCGGCCACATAAAAGATTAAGCCAAAGATCATGGCAAACAGCAGCGGCACGCGCGAGCCTGGTCCGGCTTCGCGGAAAATTAATTTGCCAAACGCCATGCTCACGCAAGCTGGGGCTCCGTACCAACTGAAGAAGATCAGGCTGCCAAGATACAGCACAGTTCCTAATATCGACACGCCAGCACTAGGGGCCATCATGTCAGGCAGTTGCACCAAACCAAACAACCACGGCAGCCCAAAGATACAGGCCGAGATGAGTGCCATTCCAACAATCGACAATACAATGCCCACGATGCCTAAAAAGAAACTGGCAATCGGTCGATCAAAAATGGCATTCACAATTCCACCGGTCGATTGCGGACAGAAGCAGACCATCAGCAGGCCCATTAAGAAAAAAGTGCCCCAGAGTTTTGCTTGCGAAATTAATTGTTCCTGAACCGTGGGTGGCTCTTCCTTGACTTCCACTTTGAGCCACTCGGTTTCTCCTTCAATCGTGGCCCCGTCATCAATCGTGGCCTCTTCAGGAGACTTGTAAGTAAGCTTTCCTTTGATGATTGCGTCTTCCGAGAGAGTTAGCCCCGGTGGAAGCTCCAACGGGCTGATATAGGCACCCGGTATTGCACCGTTCAGCCCTGGTGCCATTTTGTATAATTCGATTAACTGCTCTTTCATTTCCCCCGGCAAATCATTCCGGTGACTTTCCTCAGTCATCGACGTTGTTACGCTGAATTTATTACCGACTGTTCCGCTCAGATAACAACTGCCACAAATCCCCCATACGTTTCGATCTATGTTGCCTTCTAGTTTCGCTTCATGTCCGGCGAACAGAAGATCTCGGCCAACAGTCGATCCTGGCTTCAATTCCAGAGTATTCCCGGATGCCATCAAGTCTTCATTAATCCGGCATGATTCCGAAAGTATCAGTTGATCGCCGGCAATTCGGGCCGAGCGGTTTACAGTGCCCGAGATCGTGATCTTCTTTCCTATTGCCAGAACGGCCCCATCTACAATCCCATGAATCTCGACCTCTTGGCAAGAGGTAACCAAGTCGCCTGTGATTCTTCCTCGAACAATAATCACCTTGGCTCCAAAGGCATAAAGATCATCTGCAATGACTTCATCTTTGCCAACGATAATTTCTTCTCCGGTGCGGTACTCGGCGGCTTGAGTCACGGAACTCGATAGAGAGAGAATCACGATCAAAGCGGAAACTCGAAGCAAAAGAAGATTCATCATTCGCCCTCACAAAGAACAGGAGTTGTTGTCAATTGGCTAGTCATTATTCAAACATAATCTGAACCGAACTGCCCACACTAGTTCATTTCGTTGTAGAAGGCCAAAAATTCGCCGCTTTCATGCCAATTTCTCTAAAATGAGGGTGTTCAGACGGTATTCTGATAGAAGATAATTACGGTTCCCCTTTTAGTCATCACTTGTTGGCCCCACCTCGACCTGTTGCGTTAGAGATTTTTCATGAAGAACAAGCTGGAATTTTCATCCACACGCCCTGCCGTTGTTCGTCGTCCGTTCTTGATGTCACTCTGCATTGCGGCGATTATCTGTTCAAGCTCGCCTGCCCTGCTCTTCGCTGCCGATGTGGTGGAGTTTTTGAGTGGTGCCAAGCTGGAGGGCAAAGTGCTGGCGATTCGCAAGTCGGAAAAACAAATAGACTTCCAGACAAGCATTGCTGGCAGATCGATCAAGCGAACGTACACTTACGATAAACTCCACGCGATTACCCTCAACGGTAAACGGTATGTGTTGAACGAAAAGAAAGCCGCAGCCAGCGATACCAGCAAATCGCTGCGTCGTACAGAAAAAGAGATACTAAAACTAATCGAAGAAGTGGGCAGTACTCCGCCCGATTGGTACGCAGCAGTCAAGCTCGATTACCCGAAATCACTTGACCTGTCATGGCCCCAAAATCCGCCGAAAACAGGCTGGAACAGTCAAAAGAATATGGGCCAATATATGTGGGATGTGATCAACCCGAACCCTAGTCGTTGGCAAGGTGGCTTGAAACTGGTGCATCACATCATGACCAACCACAAAGACCAACCTTCCTTATTGAAACGCGACATGGAATCCTTGGGCGGAATGTATTTTCATTTATTTCAAGACTATCCCAGGGCCGCCTTCTGGTTTAAAAAATCGGGGGCCAGCAAAGGGTCTCGCCAAGGGGTGAATCTGGCCGAATGCTATTGGCGACTCGGAAATAAGCAAATGGCGTTAGACATGCTCAAAGCTAGAACCTTGCATTCCATTGGAATTAAACTTTACGGCGATATGGGCGAAACCAAACGTGCGCTGGAAATTGCGGAAAGTTTTGCCAAGGCAGGCTCCCAACATCAGTCCTACCTAATGGCAGGCGATGCTTGCCGGGTGGCTCAACAAAACTCGAAGGCGATCACCTACTATCAAAAAGTGATTGATGCCAAAGATGCCCGAAATGAAGATTACCGAAAACGATTCGTGGCCCAAGCCCAAGAAAGCATTGAAGCAATCCGTTTTATCGATCAAGCAAAACCGGCGACTGTGGCAGATGGCACGTACCAAGCCACTACCACCGGCTATAACGGAACAATTGAAGTGCAAGTCAAAGTTGCCGCTGGCAAACTTGAAACGGTTAAAGTGATCAAACATCGAGAGAAGCAATTCTACGCAGCACTAACCGATACACCCAAGCAATTGATCGACAAACAATCGGTCGAAGGAATCGACGCCACCAGCGGCGCCACCATCACTTCACAAGCCATCGTCAACGCAACGGCCAAAGCCATGGCCGATGCTCCTCGGAGATAAAAGTCATGCTTCATCGGGTGCCGGGTGCCAGTGGCACCCAAAGAGCCCGCTTAATTCGCAACTTTCAAAAACCTAGTATGAAGCCTCAATTAAAACTCCTCGCTCTCGTATTATTCCCACTGGGCATCGTACTGATGCTAAGCGGCATCAACCATGAAGCTTGGCTCCCCGCAATGCTGGCAGACTGGTCACCTGTTTCCATCACGCTCGGCTCGCTCTTTCTGTTCTTAGCATTACTAATCACCTGGGGCTCTCAGAAATCTAACATCACACCTCGAACACTCTTTAGCCTCGATAGTTTCCTGCCTTTTCTGAGAAAGAAAAAGAAGAAGGAAACCCTGACACCTGATGCTTGGCCACTAGGTTTAATGAAACGAGTTCTTCCGGACAGCCTATTTGCAGACCGTGAACGGGGCAAGCCGGGCGGCTTTCGCAAGCTGTTCAAACGTATCGGGCCGAGTCTGCTATCGGCCCCAGTCCGGCGTTCGATTCAAACAATTTGCTTTGCGATATTTGTCTGGTTGTTCTTCTACGTCTGCTGGCCTTATGGGGCGAAACCGGCCGAACCTGGCCCTATTTCTTCTAACTGGAAAATGGAGCAAATCGATCAAGCCACCGGAGATGTGCATTTCAACAACCCAGGCTACGAAGCTTGGCTGCCAACTGCTGGTTCAACGATCTATTTGATAGACAGTTCGCAAGCAAGACCCCCAGATGCGTTTGCGGGAGAATACCAAGTCCAATCAAGTGACAACATCAATCTCATTCTCACTGCTTCACCCAGTCAAACCGACGATCAGTTTGATCTACTGCTAACCGGATCTGGTCCATGGGCACTACACCAATTAGAACCGAACGCTTGGCCTTCGCATTACACCGATCACCTTGCAGCCAAAGAGAAATTACCGGCTGATTTGTTTTTGACAATCGATCCCTTGGTCAGTTTATCGACCGCGATTGCATCACGCAGTTGGGTCTGGTCGTTGGTGAGTGCTGCCGTGATCCTGTTGGTTTGCGTGGTGATCCCACGAGGGTTTTGTGGCTACTTATGTCCACTTGGAACACTGATTGATCTGTTTGATTGGAGCATCACCGGGCGAACCAAACGCTTCCAACTGCCAGACGATGGTTGGTGGGTTCACATCAAATACTATCTACTGGCGATAACCTTGGGCTGTGCGGCTTGCGGTGTTTTGATCTCCGGTTTTGTGGCCGCAATTCCGGTGATTACCCGCGGCATGTTGCTCATCGGAGATCCAATTCAAACCAGTATGCTACGCGGTACACACCTGGTGCCGCCCATGCACTGGGGGCATCTATTTTCGATAGGGCTGTTTCTCACGGTACTCTGTCTAGGGTTTCTCCGGCCACGCTTTTGGTGCAAATATGTGTGCCCCAGTGGCGCGGTGTTCTCATTGGGCAACTTGTTCCGCATCAGCGAACGCAAAGTGGAATCCTCGTGCATCAACTGCAATAAGTGCATCGAGATTTGTCCGTTTGATGCCATTAAACCTGACTTCACAACACGCACCACTGATTGCACGATGTGCCAAACCTGCGGCGGAGTTTGCCCCACGCATGCCATCAAGTTTGTCGAACGTTGGAACACGGTAGAGCTGAAAGTTCTGAATGACCCCCCAACCGAAGAAACGGCCATTGGGCGTCGAGGATTCCTGTCACTAGCCGCCGGTTCCGCGGCTACACTACTTGGCACAGCCGCCGCTGTCGGTGTCACCAACAGCTACGGGGCCAAACTGGATGATCCCAATGCGTTACGGCCAGTGCGACCACCAGGCAGCGTGCCAGAGCAAGAATTTTTGCAAATGTGCATCCGCTGCGGCGAGTGTTTCAAAGCGTGCCCTAATAATGTGTTGCAATTGGAAGGATTTCAACAAGGGCTCGAAGGACTTTGGACTCCCCTGGTCAACGCCGATTGGGCCGGGTGCGAATCGAGCTGTAACGCCTGCGGACAAATCTGCCCCACCGGGGCCATACGTGCTTTGCCGCTAGAAGAAAAACAAGTGGCCCGCATGGGTCTGGCGATTGTCGATCAACAAACCTGCTTGCCTGTTGCCGGAAAAGAAGCGTGTCAGTTGTGCGTCGACGAATGTATTGCCGCAGGTTACAACGCCATCGAATTCATCCAAGTGCATACCGAAGTCGATGAATCTGGCAACCCTATCGAAGGCTCCGGTTTTTTAGCTCCATATATTCTAGATGACAAGTGTGTCGGGTGTGGTCTCTGCCAGACTCGCTGCCATGCAATCAATGTGAAAGATAAACATTTACTCAGTTCGTCAGCAATAATTATCGAAGCCGGCCCCAGCAAAGAAGACCGAATCATGACCGGTTCGTACATCCAACTACGTGAAGAGGAACAGGCAAAACAACAACAGCAAATTGATCTACAAAACGACCAGCCGTTCTTTGTTCCGGAAGATGATTCGCTTGAGAAGCCGGTTGGGAAAGAGCCCGCTGTAATAGACCCCGCGGTCGATGATGCTGATCCGTTCGGATTGGATGGGTTTTAGTTTTTTCTAGCATGATCTGTGCTAAACTTTCATGATCGCTTAACCTTGGATTGCACCTATCAGCACTACCTGAAGAATTTTTATCTTTAAATAATTGGTTATCACATGGAAACGCAAGATCATTTGTACATCGCAGCCATCCGCTTATTTTTACGGTATTCCGAATTCATTCCTGCGGTGTCCATGATTATTTTGGCGGTTTTACTCAGCAATCGCCGTTGGACGGTTAGCATTGTTGCTGGATTCTCTTTTTTTGTGGGCGTTGTATTTACCCCCATTATATCCACTCGCTACCGTCTACTAGCCATTGAAGAGCCACAGTTTTACCTAATGAAGATGCGGCACGCCATTCCCACGGTAGTTGGCACGTTCCTTGGACTTCTCCTATATGCCCTTTACCTGAAACTTCGGTCTACTCCTGACAAGCCGTCCTCATCCGAGAGCAAAGACTAACCTGCATGAACGGCATCATTCCCAAAAAACACCGCCGACGATTCCGGCGTTGACTGCGTCTCGGGAACAACCGTATTCGGAACGTCGTCGGTGTGACCGTAGGCCATCAGAGGTTACAGCGGTCAGAAATCACAAGAAAAATTCTGGCAAGAGATGATCTAAACTGCAATCACAACCCCCTCTGGGAATTGCCCTCAAGCCCGATAAAATGAGAGTGTTGTTCATGCCTCAAAGTGGAGAAATGTCGATGAGTGAAGACCAGAACTTGCCATCCCCTTCAGAGGGAGATTTCCTGTTTTATGCAACTGAGGATGGGATTACACAAGTGCGATTGCTTGTGGATGGCCAGACTGTTTGGATGCCTCAACTGGCGATTGCTGAATTGTTTGATACAACCAAGCAAAACGTAAGTCTTCACCTGCAAAACATTTACGACGAGGAGGAGCTATCTCAGGAGGCAACTGTCAAGGAATACTTGACAGTTCAAATTGAAGGAGATCGCAAGGTTAAGCGGATGCTGGACCACTACAATCTCGATGTGATTTTAGCAATCGGTTACCGTATTCGCAGCCCTCGTGGCACACAGTTCAGAAGATGGGCAACTGAAACATTGAGCGAGTTCCTCGTTAAAGGGTTCGTCCTAGATGATGAGAGATTGAAAGCTGCTGAATCTTCGTTCGGACAAGATTACTTCCAAGAACTTCTCGAACGTATTCGAGATATTCGTTCGTCGGAAAGACGATTCTATTTAAAAATCACGGATATCTATGCTACCAGTATCGACTACGATAAGAATTCAGATATTTCACGACAGTTCTTTGCAACGGTCCAGAATAAACTTGCATGGGCAATTACTGACAAGACCGCCGCTGAACTTATCAAAGATCGAGCAGATGCTTCACAGCCAAACATGGGTTTGAAAACATGGAAAAATGCCCCAGGCGGAAAAATTCGCAAAGACGATATTACAGTAGCGAAAAACTATCTGAATGAAAGTGAACTCAAAGACTTAAACTTGATTGTTACCATGTACCTTGACTATGCTGAGAGCCAAGCAAAGCGAAATCAGAAAATGACCATGACAAAGTGGGTAGAAAAGCTAGATGGATTCCTGGCCTTTAATGATCGTGCAGTTTTGAAGAATGCAGGTTCAATTCAAAGAATCGTTGCGGACGAACTAGCTCTTGAAGAGTTTGATAAATTTAAAGCAATACAACGTCAACTTGAAGCAACTGAGTCGAACACCGACTTTGAGAATTTCATTGAGGAAACAAAGAAGATCAAACCACCGAACCCAGAGGATGAGGAGTGATTTCAAACGCAGTTCAAGCGTTCACTCCTCCGATTCAGACTTCAACTCTTCTTTCCGCTTCCGTGCCACTTCTTCTAGCACGCGTCTTTCAACGATCTGTCGGTCTCGCAGAATCAGGTAATAGTTGCTGGTCGAAATCATATCAATTCCGGCCAGGCCGACGATCCAGGCCACCAATAACAAAACCACAGACCAGTAGATCAGCAAGCAAACCGAGGCATGGATAAATGATGCAATGCCGATCATAATTACAATGCTTTCAACAAATGGGGCAATTGCGATCATGATTCCGATGCTGCCAATCAGATAGCAGACGGTCGTTCTTCGCCGGAATTGTTTGAAGAAATACTGGCGAAGATCTTCGTCGAGCTTCTTTTCTGCTTGTGATGGGCCTTTCGGCATCATGAAGATCGAAACCATCAACAACGCTGCGGCAAACAGATAAGAAAAAAGGTACATGTGATTACATTCGGTCGAGTTGAAGAGAAGCCAAGAAAGTTTATTTTACACGCTCAAGCCAAGTCAGCATAACTTTTCCTACTTTGGCCAGTGAGGCGGCCGAACACATTTTTGGCACATCACGCTCAGTATGCCAGTATTTGGGGCCATAACCGGTGTTGGGATAATCGAAGTCAATGATATCACATATCGCGATGCCTCCGATATCATGCAGCGGGACGTGATCGTCATTCACCGTGTGGCGGCCCCGCGATTTAAACTCGCTAATGCCCAAATCTCGGGCCACTTTCCATATATCTAGCACCAGCGGTCGCGTGTCTTTCCAGATCAGGCTATTGCGTTCTTGGTAAATTTGCAGGTCTTTATCGCCCACCATATCGAGCAACACACCCCAGCGATATTGAAACTCTCGCGGGTTGTTAGCGTAGTTTTTGGCAAAGTATTCGGAACCGAGAAAGAAGGGATCTCTTTGCGAATCAAAAATAAACTCTTCGCCATCAAACATCACAATATCAATGCCGTAAGTGGTATCAAGACCTTGAAAATGACGGGCAAGTTCACACAGCAGGGCCACGCCACTGGCGCCGTCATTGGCACCAATAAAAGTTCCGCGTGGATTCACAGGATCTTGATCAGGATAAGGCCGGGTATCGTAATGGGCACACAGCAGCAACCGCTGTTTGCGTTCAGGATTCCAACGGGCAATTAAATTGGTCAACGTCACCTGATCCCCATTCTCGGGGTGCCGTAGTTGAAATTCTTGGCGAGTTACCTGGCCGCCATGCTTTTCGAAATGTTGCGTCAGGTACTGCTGTTGCTGGATCATACCGGGCGATCCGCTAATGCGTTTTCCTAAATCACAGATAGCGTTCAAATGCTGATACGCCAGTTTGCCATCGTAGGGTGCATATTTCTCTAAAGATTCAGGTCGTCTGGCTGATGGGGCAGCGTTATTGCCTGAGCCATTTTTCAGCCAAGTGGAAATGCCCAACCCGCCAAGTACAACCACCGCGAGCAATATTACTGCTGCCAGAAAAATCGACTGAGCGTTCGTTTTTTGCGTCATCATAGATTCCGACTTGGCCAACATAACATTCCTAGAGCAACGGTTGAATGGTGAGAATTCAGCGATAGGTTGAAACTGCAATTATAGCGTGTTCTAGTAAAGAGTGTGCCATCCACGTAAGGAATTAAGCCGCTTCTTTTTGAACATACGTCGGTTGATCCAACAGTTCGTCAATTTGCTCAACGACCATATCGACCGTATTCTTTAACATCACCTGATTATTGGCTTTGCGCCGATCTCGGCTGCTTAGTGGGTGATACTCGGCCTGAACGGTTCGGTGCATCGCATTGCAAGGGCTATAGCATTCGGCCTTGGTCACGCCAAAAAGCGAAACGGTCGGCGTATCCAATGCCACCGCAAAATGCAAAGGGCCAGTATCATTGCCGACAAACAGGCTGGCGTGTCGAATTAATTCTTTGAGTTGACCAATGGAGAACCAATTGCAAACAACTGCCGCGCCGCCAGAGTGTTGAGCTATCTCTTCGGCCCAAGTTTTCTCTTGCTCACTGCCCCAAGTCACTACGCTTTGAAACCCATAGCAAGCGTAAAGATGCCTGGCGACTTCGGCAAAGCGATGGGAATCCCACGTCTTCGAAAACCAACCTGCGCCTGGATTCATCACACAATAGTTGACACCAATCTCGGCCTGTTCTAGCCAAGCGGCCACTACTTCCGCGGCCTCATAATCCTCAGGCAGGCGATATTCCAACTGCCCAGTTTCAATACCGAGTGGCTTGAGCAGCTCTAAATACTTGGCTGCAATATAAACTCGGGTCGGTTTGACCCAGCAATTGGCCAACGTAGGTGCCAGTTCGCGTGCTTGTCCACGGGTAAATGAAATCCGCTGCTTTGCGCCAGACAACCACGAGGCCATTCCACTTTTGGTCAAACCTTGCACATCAATCGAAAGATCAAAACGGTGGCTGCGCAGTTGTCGTCGTGTCTGTAACATCTGCCGTGGGCTCTTTAACCAGCCCTTTTCAACCACAATCAAATGATCTAAATCAGGATGACCTTGCAGCACTTCGGCTTGAAGCGGTTGGGTAATCCAAGAGATTTCCGCCTTGGGATAATGCTTTCTCAATGCGCACAACACGGGCAATGTAAGCACGCAGTCGCCTAAAGCACTTAGTCGATTAATCAGTATTCGGGGACGATCGCTGGATAACATTCGTTCAATTCAGAAGATAAACTTGCTTGGAGCAGAACAAACGGGCTTCGCTGAGTCGGCGTATCCTACGTGAGAACAACGATTTAAAGCAATATCGCTTCCCTTAGAAACATGAATTCCCAACCAAACTGCACGAGAATACACAGTTTAGGTCCTCTAGGAGTCAAAGAAATCGCCAGCAAGTGGCTACTGCCACCGCCAACGGCATTCGTAGCGATATTTGGGCTTGGGGTTAATCAATTGAAAAGTGGCGATTGAACCCAGTGGTAATTCCACTTTTGTGCTTGGTTCCACGATTTCGATATCCCCTGGATCATCGATGGGGTACCCAATGATCTCAAAGTCTTCATAGGCCCGATTCGTCGGCATCAGCACCCACATTTGCACCAAGCCTGTGTTGGCAGTGACTGAAAACTGGAAACGTCCTTCCTTGGCCCCATGCTTTATTTGCTCAGAAGCCATGACTAGATCGATCACCACCTCAACGTCACCACCCAAGGGAACACGGCTAAAATCTAAATCCAATTCCCATTTGTAATCACTGCCTAGTTGCGGCATTCGTGAGAGCTTAGGATTCAGACCTTCGTTATGGCAAACGATTTTAAAATCTTCATCGGCAGAGAGCAATTGAAAAAGCAAGTGAGAATTATCGGCCGCTTCATCGGAGTGAGAATTATCGGACCCTTTATCGGACCCTTCATCGGACCCTTCATCGGACCCTTTATCGGCCGCTTTATCGGTTCGCCGAATTCGAATTCTGGCATGCTGGAACGCAGCATTTTGTTGTGCGTTAGGATTCGACCACTCTCGCAAATCAAAAATGCGTGTGTCGGAGATTACTTCGTAGCCAGTAAAGTCAGGATCTTTCATCTCGGTGACATCAACTGCAGGCATTCCCTCCATATCTAAATTAGGCCCCTCATCTAATAACGCCAGAATTTTGTGATAGATAGGGCTCGTTCCGGCAATCGCTGATAGCACTCTCTGCTGATCAACACTGTTCTTTCGCATTTTATAAACCGAATACGGAACAGTCAAAATAAACAGAACCACAAACGACAACCAAACATAAGTCGGCCAGTCTCCAAAATGCAATAAGGTTTGCCAGATTTTTCTGTCAGAGGAGAGTCGAAGTTGACGAGCCGCAGCAAGAGCCACTTCACTTTCGTTCAAACGATTGAGAGGAATGGCTCCTTTAGCTGCTGCTTTTTTATTGTCTGCAAATGGTTTCCATGGGGCACCTTTTACTGGCTCTGCTTTTAGATCATTGTCTTGTGTTCGCAACGACTTGCGGGCGACACAGTATCCATGCTGCACCAACGCGGTGATCTCAAGTTCAGAAAAACGATCTAAATCAACACGCATTCTGGCCGCTTGTCGCTGTACTTCGGGATGCGGTGCAGTCGGGTCTTCTGATTGAGTCACGGTGTCAATCATCGGAATAAACACCACGCCCGGTGCATTCTCAAACGACTCCAATTCTAACTGCCAAACGCGATCCATGATAATATCGTTGGATCGCAGAGCAGTCCCCAGTAAGCCACCCGCCCGACTTTCGCGTGTTACTTTAAACGAAGCGCCTGCATCGCTCACAATGATCGAATCAAAGTCATTCCGGTTCGGTCGCAAGCAAGGCTTGCCAACCACTTGCTCAAAAGCGGCTTCCACAATCTGTCGGTTCAACCATAACCGGTCGCTCATCTCTGGCGAACGTGCATGCGTACTCACATGACTGAACAACGACTGGGCATTGGGGTCCGATAATTCTATCGATTGAAAACTAGTGTCGTGATAAAGTTCTTCCGTTCGAATCGTTTCCCAGAGTCCATTGATTAAATCTTCCGCAAACTTCTTTTCTGATCGATCTTGATTGGCAAGCTCAGGATCACGTGCAAGCAGGATTTCACGTAACTTTCTCAGTGGCGTCCCTTCTGGTAAAGTGCCAGCCGCCAACAATGCCGAAGTCATTGCCTCAATATCTAAAATATCATCTTGCGTGAGAGGCTGCATTTCTCCGACTTTTTGTTCCAAGCAGCGGAACATTCGCAGGCCAAGATTATCGTAAACACCCCCATCGGTAAATGCTTGATGCCCAAATGCCCCTTCGTCGGCTCCAACATCCCAAGCGTTGACTTCAATCGGCGGAAAGAAACCAGGAAACGCCGAAGAGGAAGCAACCGCCAACGGAACAGTTGCCAAGCCAAGATTCACTTGCTCAAAACGATCACGCTGCCCAGGCGTACGGCGTTGTAATAGCAACCCATTTTTGTCGAACGAACAGAGACACCCTTCGCTGAGATTCGTGGCAAGTATATGCAACCGTGGCCGATTGGGTAGTTGAAATAAACTGACGTCACCATAAAGGTATTTCTGGTAATGCATCTCCAATAATCCAGGCCGAGTCAACTGGCGAATCGGACGCAAACGCAAAAGCTTACGGAAAACATTGACTGCCGAAGCGAGCGGGAATCGGCGAACGATTCGATTACGAACATCCATCTGAACAAACTTCAGAATCTCAGCCGCCGCTTCTTCAAACTCTTCTTCCGTTCCGCAATACTTGTCCCAGTTCAAAACTAAATGCGCACCAAGAATACTTCCGCCAGAAACCGAAGTGATATGCGTCACTTTTGAAAGAACATTCGCATCACGCAGATAACGAACCACTCCCAAATGATAGAGAGTAGCCCGAAAACCCCCGCCTGATAACGCAAGCCCAATGCGATTCATATTAATAATGCCCTACAGAAACTCATGATGCCCAGTACTGTCTATCTTCTACAGTAGCTAGTGACACCTTGAAAAACAGCCTGTAGCATCAGGAAATCACACATTTCCACTGAATGAGTAGAATTATCGAAGACGAGACAAAACCACCGGTTCAGATGGAGTTACTTCTGAAAAAGAACGGGTAAGGCTTGTAACCACAAAGGCTCGAAGGCACAAAGAAGAAAGTTTATGAAGTAAAAAACACAATCACAACCGTGAAGCAAACGTAGCTGAAGTCGTTAGACTTCAGAGAACCCTCAATGCCGAAAAACCGAATTCTTACGAATCCGGCTACAGAATACCGTAACCAGAAGTGCAAAAAGATAAGGCACTAAAAGGATAAAAGCAATTTGAAAATCAGATGCCTTTTCGGGTGCCACTGGCTCCGCCAGTGTGAAGTGTGATGAGATCGAAGATCGTGTAAATTTTTACACCAGTTGAACCGTTGTGTTTCAACATAAAAGCTATCGAGTGAAGTCGATTTGCAATTTAATTCTTGATCGCTTCGATTACTTGGATGGCTTCATGGACGCCGTTGCTATAGCGTGGTGTTGGCAGGGTCTTCGCTGTATTGTTTGCCGCTTCGATGGCATCGGCAACGTATCGACGAATGTCTTCGTAGTTCATCGCAATAGAGTGACCTTCCAGACGAGGATACTGCAAGTCGTAGAGGCGTTTTCGTGGTATCCCGATAAAGGGAGTGGCAGTTGCCTTTGCTTCGTGCACGGTATTGTATCCACCACTTCCCACTAAGACAGAGACGGCTCGCATTGCCTGGAGTAGCGGCCATAGGCAAATCGTAGTCAAGCCAGATAGGCTCTCTGTCTCTACCCGTTCAGGCTGGCGCGGGGCGACAAATCGAATCGTTGCCACGGAATTGAAATCTTTGGCCAGTTGCCGGGCATGGTTGCACATTTCGTTGACTTCCTCGTGTTTACCACAACCGATGACAGCCACTACTGGGAGAGTCTCCGATTCGACTCGGAGAATAATTCGAGCTTCCGGGAGAGGCAACAATTCATGGTCATCACGGATTAACCAGGGTGCCGTGCTGGTTGCATGAACGGCGTTTTCAAAGGGAGCAGACTCACCGGGAATTAGTAAACAATCATACTGATCAATGGCTGTTGCCAGATCATATTTCTCAACGTATCGCGGATTTAGATTGCGGTGAACGAGGATCTTGCGGCAACGCAATTGAGGCAACAGATCAACGAGTTCACCTCCTAATCCGCGTGCAAAGGTGTCTACCACTAAGACATCGATGGCACTCGCCTGCATCAACATTTTTATTCGAGCTGCTAATTCGTCGCGACTCAGTTCCGCAGGCAATGCGGTGACTTGACAACTGTTGTTGCCACTAACGGTCTGTAGCTCTTGGTCGATGGGCAGATCGTTTGCGAACGGGCTATTGGTCAGCAGCGAAATGTGTGTTCTAGATTCAGGTGCAATGCTTGGCAGTTGTTCATTCGCTGCGTGACGAAGAATGGCACGTGCCAAGGCCACACTTCGATTCAAATGCCCTATTCCGCCTCCCAGGGCATACAACATCCAGTGTTTGATTTTCGGCTTCACTGCTTTTGGCTTCGCTGCTGTAGGCTTCACTGCCGGCATCTAGCTTTCAC
>NVWB01000055.1 GCA_002733575.1 Blastopirellula sp.
TGATATTGGGCGTTTCGATCAACCCACCGAAGCATTCGAACTGAGCAAATCCAACATCGTCTAACAAAAAGATAATGACATTCGGCGTGCCCTTGGGCGGTTCATGAGGTTTCGGCCACCACTCTTTTGATTCTTCATACTTCTTGGCGATGACACCGCCAAATTTTTCTTGTTCAATGACGGTGGATTCGGAACCGGTTTTGGCCGATTTCAGGTCGGCTATTTGTTTTGTAAGATCAGCGTTTTCTTTGGTTAGTTGCTCTGCACGTTCTTTTTCTTTTGCGAACTCTTCGGCTTTTATTCCCGCAGCAGTAACATTTACTTTGAGTTCATCTATCTCTTTACCTAGTTCATTGAGTGTCGTTTCGTTTTGATCGCAACCAGTGAAGCAAGCAGCGAACAAAGAGTAATACGCCTAACGATTCTAATAGAAACCATAGAAATGCCCTTGGAAAGAAAAAATGCCCCAACTTGTTGTTAATCCCTTTGGCATTGTAGTGGCTTGGGAATAAATTTACACCCATTTTCTTTGAAACTATTTAAGGGATTTCCAGATCGGCTTAACGCAAAAAACCGCAGTCACTCATGGCAACTGCGGTTTTTGTAGATGAATTTGAAACGATGATCTATTAAACGGTTTTTACCTTAATTTTATGCGGTTTGATTTCTTCTGCCTTAGGGACAAGCACTGTAAGTATTCCGTTTTCGTAAACCGCTTCCACACCTTCCTCGTTGACCGGTAAGCCGAGTTGGACGCTGCGTGAAAACGGGCCGTATTTTTGTTCCACGCGGTGATATTTTTTATCGTCGGTTTTCTCTAGCTCTTTGCGTTCGCCAGAAATGGTGAGCACGCCTTCCTTTAATTCTACTTCCACATCGTCTGCCGATAGACCTGGCAGTTCGGCCGTAATTTCAAAGGCGGTTTCTGTTTCTGCCACGTTAATGGGTGGCGTGCTGGTGATGAATTTCAAGGGGCTTTCAGAACCAAAAAAAGCGTTGAACAATTGGTCCATCTCTCCGCGTAGATTGTTGCTGGATGATTTTCGTGGAGTGCAGCAACTTGATTGTGAACGTACCATGATCGGTCTCCTTTAGAACAAACGGACGGATTTCATTTTGCCTCAAACGAGTTGGTTTAACTCGATATCAATGAAACCCTAGATTGAAAATTTCTCTGTTACGGCCCCATGTGGTGCCGCTTTTACTAAAAGCAATAGGTGTGCCAAACAGGCTTAAAAGGAAGATCCGCTTGCTTGAGGAGGCACTAAAGTTGTTGGTAGATAACGAGATACAATCACTTGGTTTTTATTCTACGACAGTGATAGCAAGCAGACGCTGGGTAACTGCCAATTGCCGCATTGGCAGTGTTAAGGCTGTCGTTTCGACATGGACAGTTAGTCCATACTGCATGAGATTACGTTTGAGATGTCGTGCAGAAGATGTCGTGCTACCGATTCAAGACCCTTTCAAGATCGGTTTTTAGTCCACGCATGTACGATTTCCATTCTAAATCTAGTTGATCAATGGTTCTGCCTTCGAATGCTTCGGTGAAGATCTCAATATACTTCTCCTCAGATAATCGTAGATTGCCTTTATGTTCGGATAATTTTTGATAGTACTTCATTAGTTTCGTGAAATGTCGATCCATCAGAAAGTGAGTTAAAGCCCATGACTGAGCATAGGCGTGCATGGTACTAAAATTAGAACTTGCACGCGTAAAAATCTGATCGGTCACAATAAAGCGGATATTGGAAATATCAGTGACTGGGGCCAGATATCGATAGAGTTCAAGCCGTTCTTCATTCACCGCACCTATCCCGCCCCAAGCAGCTTCCTTGGGCGATTCAAAATAAGTGGCCAATCCTTCGGCAGCCCAAACAGGCACAGGCGAATCACCAGGCATTAGGCCTGTGTTGCCTGCCAGTTGATGCGTTGCTTCATGGCTGACCACTTCAATATCTAAGTTGGCGCGATTTACTTCGATTAATAATTGGAGCGTGTCTGCTAGGCGAATTCGATCTTTGGCCCCTGGCTCTCTCGTCCGCATTAACCGTTTCTTTTCAATTTGCAACTGGGTATTTATTTTGTACAAGAAATCAAATGTATCATCGGTACCTTGATCAAAGAAAACAGCAATCTGACTTTTTCGATCAAAAAAACCAGCAGTGGAAGCCAGAGTGGGGCTTATCGAGCTGGAGAAACCAAGGTAGTCGTCATACTCGCTGAACAAGACCACCATTAGTGGTTCTTTGGGAACCGTGAGCATGACGCCTTCTAAACTGAATTTCATCATGTAACTCTCGTACACAATTTCTAGCAACTTCAAGCGTTCTTGCGCACGTGTGAGCTTAGTTCGCTTATTGATTTTATTACCAGTGTCGTGCATCAATACATAGTGTTTGCTGCGAGTAAACTCCATCCCAGGTCGGTTCTTCATGTAATCTTCCATGGTTTTTTTTTGGGCAGGATTGATGGGAACCGTTTTATCAATCTCTCGCTTCATATTAACCAAGCGTGTCACTGCTGCATTCTCCGGTGCAATCTTCCAGGCATTCGCTGCGTTCGCATAAAACTCTTTGAGCTGACCGGTGCGTAAGGCAAATCGTGCTGCGGCGAAACACTTGTCAAGGTCTTGATCTGCTTCCGCACCTCTTCGCATTTGCATGGCAATCGAAGAGGTCGGTTTCGTTTTCAAAATTCGCACATCATGTGCGCCCATGTACAAGTTGCCAAAGGCTTGATGCCTGAAGGTCACTGTCTGGCCAGGGTTAATTTTGGCGCTGCCTTGTAATAGAAAGGTGAGCGTGGTTCCTGGAATTGTGTAAAACACAATATCGGCTTGAACGATACTGGGACAAGCAGCAAGTAATAACGCAACCAATAAGGCTCGAAGCATAACAACACAGCTTTCATTCAAGAAACGCGGAAAAGCATTTGATGAGGGGATCGCATTAATAAATAAGCGAGTTGAATCATCCTGCAAATCACCCCGCGTTAGTGGTGACACTGATGATAACTTTGTTGGTATTCAATATCAAATCAATTATCTTTGTTTTGTTCAAAAAAGTAGTGAAATGGTGGTGTTTGTAGCAACTGGTGGTTGTGTTAGGTGTTTTATGCGAGAGACGCAAAGTTGATTGCCCATTCCTCGCTTAAATTAACTTGCCAGAGCGGTTCGAGTTCGACTCACCAACTGGTTGTCTTTCTCGTGCGACCCTTTGAGTTTGAACAGGTTCGATGCAAGATAAAGTTCTCTCCACTTGGGCGAAATGTGATAGTAATCTTCGAGAATTGCAGAACTGAATTTATAGTCGTGAGCATCTCGGCCTTTAAGAAAGACTAACACGCGTGCCGCATTGATTAACTCTCGTGCATGTATTGCAGAGTCGGTTGTATCCGATAGGAATCCGAGTGTTGTTTGGGCTGCCTGCATAGGATCACTGCCGAGAGTGGCGAAGATGGTCTCGATGGTTTCTTGCTTGCTGGCGGTGCTTTCAATAGAAGTCAAATCGTCTACCGAAATATCTTTCACCTTGCCGCGACCAGGCATGGCCTCGCGGAAGAAGACCAGAAACGCGGCATTTTGCAGCATCAGTAATCGTCGTGTTTCATCGCTGGCAGTTGTTTGATAAGCAAAGCGAATTGCATTGGTCGATGTGACCGCATGCAAGGCAATAATGCCAGGCTGCCGCATCAACAGTTCACCCGAGGCAACAAACAGTGCATCCCAAACCGATTGGGGAGAAATTCCCGCATTGAGTAGCTTCACGACTGCATCACAAGCCTGATCAACATCCGCAGTGCGCAATGTTTCGAGCAGCGACTGAGTTGCGGCGGAGTCAACTTTTCCGGCTCGCCAATCAGATCGAATCGTTTTCACTAACGATTGATTACGCCGATAGGGTTGATCAGCCTTGTCATCGCGTTTGGCCGGATTACCATCTTCGTGCATCAGCAACGCATAGACTAGCGAACGTAAAACAGGCTCGGCATGTTGCCAGCCAATACAGTTGAGCGTGCGGTAACTGTTGGCAACATAAATGGCCTTGTGCCCTATGCTGCGAAAGTCACGCGTTCCATATTGAAACAGCATCTCATATATTTCATTGGAACTTGCCGTTCTTGCCAAGCCTGCAATGGCAGTATCGGCAGCCGCTTCGTCCCAGTTGTCCATCGCTTGAATAAATGCTTTTTTCGCTTTCGAAGCAGTAGGCACATCCGACTCTTTCACACCGCTCATTGTCCAATCGCCCCGTTCTTGAACATCCCGGGCAGCCGCACTTTTATAATAATCGAGCGCCCAGAATATCGGCAGCCAACGATGCTCTGCTGGGGAAGATAGACTGGCTAAGTGGGCCGAATTGACGACCAAGACCGAATGAAATTTGAATCCAACCGAAGGACGAGGTTCCACATTCTTGACGCCTGCCAGTTGCAAAGCGGCCAACAGTTCTCGATAGCTCAAACCGCCATGTATTCGCCGGGCCACTTCTTCTAGCAAATCTTCACGTGGTGTAGTCTCAATCATCCGCACGATGGGCTCAATACTTGGATCGAGCCGAACTAGGTTTGCGTCCAGCTTCGTCTCAGCCGCCGAGACAGGACGCAGGTTCGACAAGAAACCAAGGTTCTCGATTCCCAGCATCGCCCCGGTGACTGCGGTCGATTGTAATAAACGTCTTCGAGAAATTGAGCCAGACATGAGATTGACCTTTACACAGGGTTGAGAGAATGAAAGGAATGCACTCTCTCTTTATATCGCATTGCTATATCAAGTTGCAATTGAATTTCTATTGTACTTTGTTATTTTTTAAAAAGAGATTTGACCTCAGGTCGATTCAGTAGAACTAAAGCCCAGATCCCGAAAGGAATACCAAGGACCAGAAAAGGAGAACATACTGGTATGATAGAAATCCAGGCTGCAATCTTTGCACTTCGATAGTTGGTTTTCTTTAACATGCTTATCGCTCCTTTAAGTACAAAAACTGCCGAACAAAAAAGAATCACAGCAGGAGAAATATTTCCGATGAAAAATGCAATTCCACGTGCAGAATAATCAACTTGTATGAGGATCATAAATGCATCCGGGAGAGTAAACAAAATTATGATTGTCCATAGAACAGAAATGGTTAGTAGAATGGTACCTGGCCCGATTAAAGGATTCGCACTGTTACTTTCATCCACAGATGTTGATTGTGTGAGTTCGGTTGGAGATTGATAAGGATTATCACTAAATTGGTTGTCACTCATGGTAGTTTATCTCTTCATCTATTCTGGTACAGCCTGTTGAATGATTTCTTCCCGGTAGTCAATAAAACCGGCTTTACGATAGGTGGGCAGAGCAGCGGGGTGATCTAAATCGCAGGTGTGAACCCAAACGCGATTGGGGTGATAAGACCAGGCTTGTTGAATGGCCCAACTCAGAAAGTATTTGCCGAGCCCTTGGCCGATGAATTCAGGAAACAGCCCGAAGTAGGCCAGTTCGATCTCGCCTGAAGTCCGACGATCCAGTTCCGCATAGCCTGCTTCTTTACCGTCGACTTTTAAAACCCAAATTTCAATTTTCGGGTCGTGAATTATTTTCTCTAATTCACTGTCCGATAGCAACAAGCGGTCGACCCAATTTAGGTCACTGCCAACCGACTTGTACAGGAACTTATAATACTGGCCCGTGGGTTGGTGAAGCCGGTTGACTTCGATGTTTTTGCCCACAGGTCGAGTCGCAATTGTCTGCGAATCGGCAGATCGCATTTCGAGGTACGTCGTTTTGGTGGCAATATATTTCATACTATAAAAAAAGGTCACCAACATCTGGTGACCTTTCCTCTGGTGGTTTTAAATTAACTTCGAGACTCTTGCCTAGTTGGCAGCCACGCGTCCGTTATCTAATAGATGGACATAGTCGGAGGTGATGTTGATGACTTCATCGAAGTAGTAGTTTTTGTCTACGATTTCTTCAGGATTGGTGGTGTCTTCCTGAAGCTGATCTTTCTCCGTCTTTTCTTTGTCAAGATCTTTACGAAGTGCCATGAATGCTTCTTCGTTGAGATTCACCGACTTCTTCCCTTTTTGTTTAAGGTATTTTTTGATGTCAACTGAGAGTTCTTTGAAATCTTCAGAGGCTGCAATGCGTGCCTTTGAGAGTTCGCTCAGCTTATTAATGATCGCTGGAGAAACCATGTTTTCGTAGGTGTTGTAGCTGGCCTTGGGAACTTGGTCCCATTCAATGGAGTAATCGAGATCACCTTCGCCGATATCCATGTGTGTTGTGACCGCAGGCAGTGAAATATCGGCCAGCACACCACGAAGCTGTGTGCTTTCACCATTCGGGCGATAGAACTGTTGCATGGTGATCTTCAACGCACCAAGTTTGGGAGGATTCGGAATCCCTTGCAGACGCTGGCCTAAATCGAGCAAGCTTTGAACGGTTCCTTTACCGTGCGTGTTGACGTCACCAACGATGAGTCCTCGACCGTAATCTTGAATGGCACCTGCTAGAATTTCACTGGCACTGGCACTCATTTTACTGGTTAGAACTACAAGAGGCCCATCCCAGGCAACCCCACGATCTGTATCATCGTAGGCTTGAACTCTACCTCGGGAATCTTTTACTTGAACGACAGGTCCGTGATCGATAAACAGACCAGTCAACCTGATCGACTCAGTTAGGCTACCGCCGCCGTTTCTTCGTAGATCAAGCACGATCGACTGAACGCCTTTTTCATTAAATCCATCGATCAGTTTGCGAACATCGCGGGTTGTACTTTTGTAGTTAGCAAGCCCACGCTGTGCTGCTTCCATATCCATATAGAAACTTGGAAGATCGATCCAACCAACTTTTAAGGTCTGTCCGTTCTCCATTTTGTAATCGATAATTTCACCACGGGCTTCGCTATCTTTCAAAGCAATCCGTGCACGTGTGATGGTGAAGTATTTTGTGTCTCCGACACCTGCCTTTTTAACGCCAAGCCTTACTTTAGTGCCTGCTTTTCCACGAATCATACCGACTACATCGGTTAGCTTCATGTCGATAACATCTACCAATTCTCCATCATCGCCTTGACCTACGCTTACCACGACGTCTTCAGGTTGGAGCTTTTCGGCCGGGTTCTTTTTGCCATGTTTGTCAGCGGCGCCACCTGGAATTACTTTGGTGACTGAAACAAATCCATCTTCTGCAAGCAACGCGGCTCCAATGCCATCCAACTGCAATCTCATACTGATTTGGAAGTTTTCTAAAGTGGTCTTCGACATGTAAGTGGTATGAGGATCGAACGACATCGTAAGCGATGTCAGGTACATTTCTAATAGATCGTCGCTACTGGTTTGCTTCATTCTTTTTGAGAAACTTGTATAGCGTTTACCAATCTTTTCTCTCGCTTCTTCCAGGGTCTTGCCATCCGATTTCTGAGACAACAGGTCGTACTTCACA
Source organism: Blastopirellula sp. (assembly GCA_002733575.1). GTDB lineage: Bacteria > Planctomycetota > Planctomycetia > Pirellulales > Pirellulaceae. The sequence goes on from NVWB01000055.1 coordinate 7,433, forward strand.
CGTTGACGCCAGCGATCATACGATTCATCTTGGTTTTTGGCATAAGTCAACACATCGACATCGGTCACAAATTCTTCTTCACGATTGAAATCTAAATCCGATTTCAATATCTGATCGACCATGGCTACGCGCTCGTCGAGTCGAGTCAGGAAGACCTGAAAGACCTCATGACCAAAACTGACATCGCCTGATTTAACTTGGTCGTCAATTTCAGTACGGTTGACCATAAATTTATCCATATCGGCTTGCGTAAAATAGAGCTTCAATGGGTCAAGCATTTTGAGATATTGATCAAATGCACGGCCTGACATTTCGTCATCAATCGGGTGTTTGGAAAGATGCTCACTTTTGATTAAATGTGCGACGATTCTCGCAACGCTTCTATCTTGAGCTTTAGGGCCAGCGACCTGTGCGGTTGTGTCTTTGGTTAGCACCGAAAACAGACCGACAGATAAAATGGTCGTGAGTAGCAGTGTCATGAATACTTTGGGATATTGTAGACGTATCCCGTTTTGACTGAATGGACGCATTAGATTCCCTTATCCGGAGCTTTGTGTTGTATTGATTAGCATTAATAATAAATGAACTGGTAGCGGTGATTTATACCCAATCCGCCGCTTGTGGTCCATGTCACTCGCACTATTCTTGTTTGCCCAATCGTTAAAGTGCATCTGTACCCGTTTCAATTATTTATAGATAACCATTGACTATCAAGGGTTTTACGAGCATTAATAGTAACTTTGTTCTTCAGAAACTACGGTTTTCTACCAGATAGCCTGAATCAAGACAGTTATTTACTGAAAAAATCAGTAGTTTTTGGGTTTCGTAGACTTATTTATGTCCCCGCCAACCTTGCTTGAAAACAAGATAGGAGAAAAATCGCAAACCTGGTGACTAAAGCCTAGCGGACTGGCACCCAATTGACGTAAGATTGTTGGTGATAGAAGTTTAGCTTAGAATCAATGATTCAATCTGAACTAAAGTGGAATGAACCACATGACTGAAAAGATCGATCATCTGAGACACGCAACAAGGTGTGGTGATGAATTTCAGTAGAAAAGCATGATTCCATAAACAGTGAACTGCCTAACTTAACATCCCCCAAAAAGTTGTACGACATTTTATGTCCATTTTTTGCTATCTAAAAATGCTTTCAGGCACTGGTCCTGGGAAAAACTATACGATGGAGCAAGGGCGAGAGAACCTGATCGGCCGAGGGCTAGAGTGTGATGTGGTGCTAACCGACCCTCTTTGTTCTCGAATTCACGCGGTGATTTATGAGCGTGACGACAAGTGGTGGGTTCGAGATAGCGAGAGTCGCAATGGATGTTATTTAGACGATACACGGATTCAAGGTGAGTTGCTTTTGGAAGATGGAAGCCATCTTCGCGTTGGCGAAACTGAATTCACCTTTAATAGCAGCAGCCAACCACCAACCTCGCACGGGTCGAACGCGGCCAGCATGACACAAACCATCGTGCGCGATAAAGTGGTCGATCCGATGGACACCAATTTAATCGCGTTAAGAGAGCTCAAGGATTACAAACAGGCCCAGCAGTTAATTTTGTTGCATCAATTTGCGATTAAACTGCTGGGCTGTGCTGACCCTGACCAAGTCATCGACATTGCCTTGGACTTAGTCAAAGATCAAACACATGCAGCGGTGGCCGGTTTCTTGTGGCTCAATGAAGAAGGCCAGCTCAAAACAAAACGCGTTCTGCCTGATCAGGCTGAGGATGTTTTCCAGCTTGATGAATCACTGACTGAACGAGTTTGCACCCAAGGGCACGCGGTTTGGATCGCCAACGAGGCTTCTTCTACTGATAGTGAAAAACTGGTTCACTTTGCCGATGCGATTTGTGTTCCCCTGCGACATGGAAAAAAAACCTTAGGCGCGTTGCATCTTTACCGAGAACGCGAGCGGTTTTGGCAACAAGATTTTGATTTCACGATCTCGTTATCCAACATTCTTGTCACCGCATTATTACGTGCCTGGAAAGTGACGCAACTGCAAGCCGGTTATCAACGTCTGGTCGATAAATCTGCTGCCTTTGACGAGTTGCTTGGCGAGAGCCGACCGATGGAAGAGATGAAGCAAAAAATCGCTCGAATTGCCAAAGCAGCCGGATCGGTTTTAATCCGGGGAGAAAGTGGCTCAGGCAAAGAATTAGTAGCCAGGGCTCTGCAAAAAGCATCGAACCGCGAAGGTCGACCGATGCTGAGTGTTAATTGTGCTGCGATCTCAGGCAACCTGATCGAAAGCCAGTTGTTCGGGCATAAAAAAGGAGCATTCACCGGGGCAGATACTGATCATAACGGATTTTTTCAGCAAGCCGATACAGGCACCCTGTTTCTCGATGAAGTGGGGGAAATGAGCCTGGATGGTCAGGCAAAATTACTTCGTATTCTGGAAGGGCATCCGTTCCTCCCCCTGGGATCAACCAAAGAAATCAGTGTTGATGTCCGAGTGTTTGCGGCCACCAATCGTGATTTGGCCGAATTTGTGCGAGAAAAACGATTTCGTGAAGATTTATACTACCGCCTCTCGGTTTTTGAGATTTTTATCCCTCCATTGCGAGAAAGAGGCGAAGATATTACGCTGCTAGCAGAATACTTTCTTGAACACTTTAAACGGCAACATGGGCGACCTGAGTTGCAGTTTTCGGACTCCGCAGTTAATAAACTTAACGATTATCAGTGGCCAGGCAATGTGCGGCAACTGCGTAATGTAATAGACAGTGGAGTAGTACTCGCTGATGGCAACCGTATAGAACCACGAGACTTAGGGCTGCGAGATGCCGGTTTGGGAGAACTTGAATCGCTAAAATTTGATTTTTGGGAGAAAAAACTTATTGAGGAGGCTTTGTCGCGTACCGCAGGTAATATCCCAGAAATGGTGAAACTACTCGGTGTGAGTCGGGCCACTCTTTATCGAAAAATTGACGAATATGGCATTCAAAGATGACCCAATTTTTACCATACTAATGATCTTCTGAACGAATGGTCGAAATACTCAAAAAGTGTTTGATTTATGTTCGCCATTAAGATATGAATAAAACCTATAAATAAATCCAGTGACTCATTTAAATAAAAGGTAATGCGGCCTGTGATCCAAAACAGAGCATCACATATCGAATTTCACCCTCATCCTCTGATGAAGAACCCGCATGTTCAGACATTGCTGGGCGCTTTTTGGCAGGGGCGTTGGCCCGACTATCAGGCTCAACAGCATCAGGTAGCACTACCCGATGGAGATGCGTTAGTCCTGCACGATGACTGCCCCGAATCTTGGAACCCTGGTGATCGAATTACCATGTTAGTGCATGGGCTAGGTGGCTGTCATCAAAGCAACTACATGGTCCGTATTTCTGATAAATTAAAACAAATTGGGGTCCGCTGTTTTCGACTTGATCTTCGCGGATGCGGAGCCGGTAAACAATTGGCGACCCGACCCTTCCATGCTGGTTGCAGTGACGATGCATCAGCAGCGGTTCAATTTCTAGCAGACCATTGCCCTGGCTCACCTTGCACTATTGTTGGGTTCTCGATGGGTGGCAATATCGTATTAAAACTTGCAGGTGAATCGGGAGCCGAGACACCAGGAAATTTAGATAGTGCGTTTGCGGTTGCTCCGCCAGTCGATTTGGCATCGTGTTGCGATAACATGTCGCTAGGGCTAAATCGTCTGTACGACAGAAATTTTGTCCGCAGTTTAATCCGGCATGTGAAAGCGAGAGATATCACTCACCCTGATCCTGATGGCGTCTTCTTTGAGAAACTACCAGCAAAACTCCGTGAGTTCGATTCCACTTTCACTGCACCTCTGGCAGGCTTTGATTCTGTCGAGGATTACTACGCGCGCGCAAGTGCTGGCCCATTGTTAAAAGATATTCGCATTCCGACCCATATTTTGACCGCTGCCGATGACCCTCTCGTTCCGATTGAAATTTTCTCTACGTTCGATCTTTCGGATACCATTTCGATGCAAACTGCCGAGCATGGCGGGCATCTAGGGTTTATGGCCTGTTATAAGCAGGTCGCAGATCGTCGCTGGATGGATTTACAAGTGATTCAGTGGATTCAAAAGCTGGGACACACCGCTGCGGTTGATTTCAATTCGCCTGTACGCTCAAACGCCAGTTGATCAAGTCTCTCTTCGCTGGTCTAATACTCATCGACCGAATCTCGCTTGCTGGAATTCTTCATCTCTAGCGGTTATCATGTTTGAATCGTCTTTGTTATTCAATTGAACGTGGTCGCTAGTTGGAGTTCCTGTTTCATGTTATCTCGAATCAACACACTTTGGATTGGCAGCCTAGTCATTGGCTTAATGACTGCATCGTTAAATGCACAAGAGTGGACTCGATTCCGCGGACCAAATGGGTCAGGAATCAGCAACGATAAGTCGATTCCAGTCAAGTTTACTTCGGAAGATTTCTCTTGGAAAGTGAAACTGCCAGGGCTAGGTCATTCATCGCCAGTAGTCTGGGGCGACAAACTGTTTTTGTTGTCGGCCGATGCCAACAATGCAACTCGGTATGTGTTGTGCTTGGATGCCGATTCAGGCAAGACTCTTTGGAAGAAAGAGTTTGGTTCGACCTCGCATCACCTACATGCAAAAAATAGTTTTGCATCATGCACACCAGCGGTTGATAAAGATCGAGTCTACGTTGCTTGGTCAACCGAAACTGAAACCACGTTGATGGCCCTCGATCATCAAGGCGAAATGCTCTGGGACATCGACTTGGGCAGTTGGGTAAGCCAGCATGGGTTTGGTACTTCACCCGTTTTACATGATGGCAAGGTTTATCTGTCGTTGATGCAGTTAGGCGATCCCGCAAAACTAAGAGGCAAACCGCCGGGCGAAAGTCGCTTGGTAGCAATCGATCAAAAGACAGGCAAAATGGTCTGGCAAGTTCCGCGAGATAGCGAAGTCACATCGTATGCAGTGCCTTGTATCTACAAAGACGAAACGGGCCGTGATTTGTTGATTTGCATCAGCACGGCCCATGGCATTGCGGCCCATGATCCTAAAATTGGAACCGAAATCTGGTCGACTAAATTATTCAGCATGCGTACCGTTACTTCGCCGGTAATCATCAATGGGCTGATCTTTGGTTCCACCGGCTCAGGCGGAGGCGGAAATTATGTGGTCGGCATCAAACCAGGTAAAACACCGGAAGTGAAAATTCGCTTAGATCGTTCTGCACCGTATGTGCCGACGCCCGTTGGTAATGGCAAGCTCGGGTTCTTCTGGTACGACAAAGGGATTGTCACTTGCATCGATACGGAGTCCGGCGAAAAAGTTTGGCAAAAAAGGGTCGGCGGTAATTTCTCAGGCTCGCCAATCTGCGTGGCAGGCAAGCTCTATTGCATGAGCGAAGAGGGAGATCTCGTTATTCTATCAGCAACCAAAGACTACGAAGAACTGAACCGTATTTCGTTAGGTGAATCAAGCTACAGTACACCAGCGGTTGCTGGCGGCAAGTTGTATCTGCGCACTTTTTCACACTTGATCTGTGTCGAAGGAAAATAGTGCTTTGTCAGAAGCAGAGACGAGAGCACTTCAAATCATGGATGAACCCAAATGGCAGTTCTGGATTGATGTTGGCGGAACTTTTACTGATTGTTTTGCGGTAACGCCTAGCGGTGATCTGCTGCGGCACAAACTATTAAGTAGTGGCAAAACCAAAGGGATCGCTGGCCCGCAGTCAACGACTCAGATTGTAGTTGATACGGCGAGAGTGGGTGATCCAATCGATTTTTGGGTTGGGTTTCAGATTCACTTCCTCAATGATTCTGGCCAAGTCGTCGAGTCACGCACAATCACCGCGTTCGATGCTTCACAGGGATCGCTCACGCTAGATCGGCCACTCTCTGTCCCAGTGCCCGGTACACGCTACGAATTAGATACGGAGCTAGAAGCCCCCGTTCTCGCAATCCGCTGGCTACTTGCGTGCCCTTTGAAGCAGCCAATTCCAGCGGTTCAAGTTCGTTTGGGAACCACTCGCGGAACCAATGCCCTGTTAACACGCACCGGTGCCAAAACCGCGTTTGTTACAACTGCCGGTTTTGCCGATGTCTTACGTATTGGCTATCAGAACCGGCCTCGTTTGTTCGATTTGAATATCAAAAAACCGGAGTCACTGTTCGTTACATCGGTTGAAGTGGATGAACGCATGACTGCTGATGGCACTGTTCTCCAAGCATTAAACATCGATCAAGCCCGCGAGGTTTTTCGCCAGTTAAAACTGCAATCGATTCAATCGGTTGCCATCTGTTTAATGAATGCGTATGCCAATGATGTGCATGAGCAGCAGTTGAAGAACTTGGCGAAGGAAGCGGGCCTCCCATTCATCAGCCTCTCAAGCGAAGTCGTTCCGCTGATGAAGATTGTTTCACGCGGAGATACCACGGTGGTTGATGCCTATCTTGGACCCATCTTGCAAGACTACATTGACTCGATCAAGCAAGAGCTAGGGCAGGGGAGTTCCTTGCGATTAATGACTTCCGCAGGTGCTTTGGTCGATGTCGAACATTTTTCTGGTAAAGACAGCGTTCTCTCAGGGCCAGCGGGCGGGGTCGTTGGCTTTGCAGCGGTGGCCCAAGCTGCCGGTTTTGCACGCAGCATCGGATTCGACATGGGCGGAACCAGCACCGATGTTTCGCGGTTTGATGGCGAGTATTGCTACGAGCATGAAACCGAAAAAGCGGGCGTGCGGATTGTAGCCCCGATGATGGCAATCGAAACCGTCGCAGCCGGTGGCGGATCGATTTGCAGCTTTGATGGTGTCAAACTAGTCGTCGGGCCACAAAGTGCCGGCGCTGATCCAGGGCCGGCCTGTTATGGACGGGGTGGTCCGCTGACTGTCACCGACATGAATTACTTTTTGGGTAAGATCTTGCCGGAACATTTTCCATTTCCGCTGGATCGAATTCCGGTCGAAAACCAATTAGGCCAGTTGTGTGAAGATATCGCTGAAGCAACCGAGACCAACTATAGTTCACAACAATTGGCCGAGGGCTTTCTGCGAATCGCCGATCAAAACATGGCCAAAGCCATACGCTCAGTTTCCATCGCCCAAGGAGTTGATCCGCGAGATTATGCCTTAGTGGCCTTCGGAGGTGCGGCCCCTCAGCATGCTTGTAGCGTGGCGAAAGAACTGCGGATTCCAGTCGTGCTGAATCACCCTGACAGCGGAATCTTGAGTGCTTATGGGATCGGCCAGGCTTCAGTCGCCGCGCATCGCGTGCAAGGCGTTTATCAATTGCTGAACATGATGGAAGAAAATGCTCTGCTCTACATTTCAGAGAAACTAAAATCCGATGCCGTCGGTGAAGTTTGTCAGCAAGGAATTGCACCGGATCAAATTCAAGTCAAGTTTTCGCTCGACCTGCGTTATCAAGGTCAAGACGCGGTGTTGAATGTTTCCTTTGATGTTGAGCTAGATCATGCCGGTCAGATCCTAGACCACTATCAAGCGAAGCACGTTCAGCATTATGGATACAAACAAGAACAACGCCCGGTTGAAGTGGTTTCGTTGCGAGTGATAGCGACCGGAACTTTGAGAGAACCGCCGGAGCCATGTTCTCATGCTCAGAAAACGACGCCCAGGCCAGCCGATCATACGACGGTTTTCTTCGATGGCAAAGATCGTCAAACGCCTGTGTACGAACGTTTCGAACTGGTTGCCGGGAATTGCATCAAAGGACCGGCCATTGTGGTCGAAGTCGTTTCAACCACCGTGATTGATCCCGGTTGGGTGGCTGAAGTGATGAGTGATCAGACTCTGCTGTTGACGCGTTCAGATCAAGGCCGTACCACAAGCATTTCGACCGCAGCTGATCCGATTATGCTTGAAGTTTTCAACAACCTGTTTGCCGGAATCGCCGAGCGGATGGGCATCACGTTGCAAAATACTTCGAGCAGTGTGAATGTAAAAGAACGACTTGATTTCAGTTGTGCCTTGTTTACCGCTGCTGGTGATCTTGTGGTCAATGCTCCTCATATCCTAGTTCACCTTGGAGCAATGGGCGAAACTGTGCAGCATATTTTGCACGATAATCCACAGATGCAAGCGGGCGATGTCTTTGTAACAAACGATCCGTTTCGCGGTGGATCGCACTTACCAGATGTCACGGTGGTGACGCCGGTGTTTGATACACAAAATGAACTGCTGTTTTTAACCGCCAGCCGGGCCCATCATGCGGAGATTGGCGGCATTACCCCAGGGTCGATGCCGCCGTTTTCTAAAAACTTGGCCGAAGAAGGGGTGCTGATTCGGAACTTTAAGTTGATTGCAGCTGGTGAATCAAGAGCCGATCGATTGGCCGAGATATTACAAAGCGGCCAGTATCCCTCTCGTGCCGTTTCAGACAACTTGGCCGATATTCAAGCTCAAGTGGCCGCGAATCAAAATGGGGCAACGCAACTGCTTGACTTAGTCGAGCAATATGGCATCGATGTAGTTAAAGCCTACATGAATCACATTCAAAACGCAGCGGAACAAAAAACAAGGAACGCCTTGGCACGCCTAGCGGATGGGCATCATCAATTTACCGATCATCTCGATGATGACACCCCGATCTCAGTTGATGTCCATATCACAGGCGATCAAGCGGTTATCGACTTTACAGGAACCGGACCTGTTTCTGCTGGAAATTTAAACGCCAACCGGGCCATTGTTTCGTCTGCCGTGTTGTATGTGATGCGAGTATTGATCTCTGAGGACATTCCGCTGAACCAAGGTGTATTGAAACCAGTCGAGATCATCTTGCCGACCGGTATTTTGGATCCACCGGTGCATGCCAAGCCTGAAGATTGTGCCGCAGTAGTCGGCGGAAATGTTGAGACTTCGCAGCGAGTGGTTGATGTGTTGTTCGGTGCATTGAACTTGGCCGCTGCCAGCCAAGGCACGATGAACAACTTTTTGTTTGGCGACAAATCATTTGGCTATTACGAAACCATCGGCGGCGGATCAGGTGCCAGTCCAACGGCCAACGGAGCCGATGCAGTGCATACCCACATGACCAATACCCGGCTGACCGACCCCGAGATATTTGAACGCCGCTATCCTGTTCGCTTGAAACAGTTTGCGATCAGAAAAGACTCCGGCGGGGCAGGGGAGTACCAAGGAGGAAACGGCATTGTCCGGCGTATCGAATTCCTGAAACCGCTGGAAGTTTCGTTGTTGACCCAACGCAGGGCCGAGTATGTGCCCTATGGACTTGAAGGGGGAATGCCTGGTGCCAGTGGCATCAATACATTAAAACGAAGTGGTCAGCCAGATGAAGAGTTACCCTCGCAAGTCAAACTAAATGTTGAACCTGGCGATGAACTAACGATCAAAACTCCAGGCGGTGGCGGTTTTGGCAAATCAAGTTAATCGAAGAACGATGAAAGTAATTCCATGATGAATCGAATTCTAGGACTTGTTCTACTCAACTGCATCGTGAGTAGTCTGGTCATCGCCGAGGATCGTCCGAATATCTTGTTGTGCATTTCCGATGATCAAAGTTATGCACACACAGCGGCCAACGGAGATCCGGTGGTTAGCACTCCGGCCTTTGATCGGATCGCACGCGAGGGAATTCGTTTCCCGCACGCTTTCTGTGATGCACCAACTTGCGGACCTTCTCGCAGTGCCATTTTAACGGGGCAGCATATTTGGCGATTGGAAGAAGCCGGGAATATCCATAGCACACTGCCCAAGAAGTTTGCGACGTATACCGAAGAGCTAGAAAAGGCGGGTTACTTTGTTGGGTACACAGGCAAAGGCTGGGGGCCAGGCAGACTGGAACCAGGAGGACGAACGCGTAACCCGGCTGGCCCCTTATTTAATGCGATGACTTATGGAAAAGGCAAGTTACGTGAGATTCCTAGCCCCAACAGAATGAGTGCAACTGCGTATGCCTATAACTTTGCCGATTTTCTCGACAAGCGACCAGCGGGAAAACCGTTCTGTTTTTGGCTCGGCAGTTCCGAACCGCACAGGGGGTACGTCAAGGGAAGTGGAGTAAGATCTGGCAAAGACCCCGCCAAGGCCAACGTACCAGCGTTTCTTCCAGATCACCCTATCGTTCGAAACGACTTGCTAGACTATTTCGTTGAAATCGAGCATTTCGATAAGCATGTGAATCTGGCAATCGCCTTGCTTGAAAAAAATGGAGAACTCGACAACACCCTGATCGTGGTCACCAGTGATCATGGGATGCCGTTTCCGCGTGGTAAGGCAAGTCTCTACGATGCCGGCACACGCGTTCCCTTGGCAGTTCGCTGGCCCCGAGGAATCAAGTCACCAGGCCGCGTAAGCAACGGCTTTGTTAATCTCAGCGATCTAGCACCAACATTCTTAGAAGCTGCTGGCGTAAAAGTTCCAGCAATGATGACAGCCCAAAGTTTGAGTTCGGTGTTTGCTTCGCAGAATTCAAAAACAAAAGACCAGGCGTACATTGCCTTGGAACGTCATGCGACGAGTCGCAAAGGCGGCAAAGGCTACCCGTCCCGAGCAATTCGTAACGCACAGTTCCTCTACATTCGCAACTACGAACCAGATCGCTGGCCAGCTGGTGACCCTGACCCTAACAATTGCGCTCGTGGCTTTCCGTATGGTGAAGTTGATAGCTCTCCGACCAAAACCCTGTTGATGGAGAATGGCGAGAACGAGGAATTCCGCCAATTTCATGAACTCGCATTTGCCAAGCATCCAGCCGTAGAACTTTATGATGTGGCTAATGACCCTGATCAACTGGTGAACTTGGCGGCTGACAAAGAGTATGCCAAAGTCAGAAAACAACTTAGCGAAGATCTCCAGCAACACCTTGTCAAAACCGCAGACCCGCGTGCCCTGGGGCAAGAGCCGCTGATGTGGGATTTTTACCCGCATTACGGCAAACGAGTGAATAAGAACTGGTCGGTTGATAAGCTTGAGTAGCAGAGAGAAAGAGGCATCGATTCGACGCCAGACCGGTTCTATTGATTACCACGAAGTCACCAAGGCACGAAGAAAGATTGAAATTAATTCTTTTCGTGGAGTTCGTGCTTTTCGTGGTAATTAATCTTACTTAATCAATTTTCCTTTGTGCCTTTCTGCCTTGGTGGTTCATCTTTTTACACTTCAAGCCGGCTGGCGAGCAGACAATCTACGAAGTTTTTTACCACGAAAAACACGAAACCCACGAACGAATTTAGTTGTGGCAACAAGGTAATTCTTTGCGTAACCCCGATTGTTGACACTATTTTGCTCTAATCTGGGTGTTTACGCCTGAAAATCAAGCGTATTACTGGAATTACTTGCTGTTTTCTGGTTTCTGGAAAATAATTATTGGTGTATGATCATCTGTACTAATGTGAAGTTGTCTCGCCCTATCTGACCCTTTGCGGTTTAGACCCACCTGTAAATAGATTCCTCAATCCTTTTGGAGAACTCGTTGATGATCAATCGTAGAAACATGATGCAAGCAGTCGCGGCCGGTTTTGGCGCTGCTGTTAGTTCTTCCATGATTCCAAGTTCTGCACAGGCGGCTACTAAACCAACAGGTAAGCCCAAACGAATCATCTTCTTCATGCAGAATCAAGGCTTCGATCCTGCCACATGTATCCCAGAAGGTCTGGATGAAACGGTCTCTTTAGATGGTATCAAGTTGCCTGAGCCAATCGAAGCACTTGAAGCTCACAAAGACAAAATCAACATCATTAGTGGCTTACACGGAATGCACACCAGTCCTTCGCACAGTGCGTACTTTGGTGCGTTAGGTGGTTATCGTGGCGGTATCGGCATTGCCCCTAGTGCATCGACCATTGATCATGAGATTAGCAAAGTGTTGCCGCAAACCGCCTTGCCTCATTTGTGTGTTGGCATGGATGCGATGGAGAATATGACCTCTCGCCCAACGCTTGCTACGTTATCTGCAAAGGGTGCAGGCCAGCCGCTGTTTATGCATTCGAACCCGAACCATCTCTACCAAATGCTTTTCGGTGGGATCGCTACCGGAGATGTTAAACGCAGATACGAAGCCAAGTCGAAAGTATTTGACCAAATTGAACTATTGGCCGGACAAGCCGGCATGTCGCTTCCATCTCGTTCTAGTGATCGTTATGGAAGTTATGTCGATGGATTTAAAGATATCAACGGTCTGCGAGAACGACTGGCTGGAGTGTCAGACACACTCAAAAAGTTTGCACCAGAATATGGAGAGAAGTTCACCAACCCAGAGTTTGAAACCGACTGGCACGATTCAATTCTCGATGTCAGCATCGCGGCTCTGAAATCTGGTTTAACCAACGTGCTAACCATCGGCTCAGGTCGTGGAGAAATCTTCGGTTCGTGGAAAGGACTAGGCGTGACAGAAGCAGGGCACAACCTTGGCCATGTGAAGCAACCTGAGAACCCTATCTGGATCAAGATTCGTCAGTATAACTGCCGCATGTTAGTAAAGCTGATCGATGAGTTAGAATCAATGCCTGAAGATGGCGGCACGATGATGGACAACACGTTGATTGTTTACACCAGCAACAATGCCGATAAACAGCACACCAATGGCGCCAACTGGCCGTTCATCTTGTTAGGCAATTGCAGTGGTCACTTTAAGACTGGCCAATTCACTCAGCTTGATAGCAGACGACCGATCAATGATTTCTACGCCACTTTGTTGCATGCGGTTGGTGCTCCATGTGATCGATTCAATATGGATAAAAACATCGCAGGGAAGCACGACTCGAAGGTTGGCCCCATCGAAGAACTCTTGGCCTAATCTTCTATCAATCCGTTGATGAAAATCTGAAATATATTTTACGATCTCCCTAAAAGGGATCGCCCCGCCATATCTATACACCTACCGAAGATACCATGACCAGAACCCAATTCATCTCAATGTTCGGCTGCTGTTTGATGCTTAACGCGTTTGCAGTATTTGCTGTAGCCCAAAAGCCAAAGACATTTAAGACTCTGGTTAAGCCATTTTTAAAACAACACTGCATCGACTGTCATTCAGATGATACTCAAGAGGGGGACGTTTCTTTTGAAGGAATCAAAGGCCTAAACGCCGAAAACGTAGGACTATGGAAGCGTGTCTGGGAACAAGTGGCATTGAAAGAAATGCCTCCGAGAGACGAGCTGACTCAGCCTGAACTGATGGAGCGTTTACATATTACCAAATGGATTACTGGCGAACTAGAACGCGAGATGCGGGACAAAGGAAAATTTCAAACGCATCTGCACCCAACCAAAGGAAACCATCTGGATCATGATCTGTTGTTCGGAAAGCTTCCCAAAAAACTAGAACCAACATCCAGTCCGGCCCGCATCTGGCGACTTCACCCGCAGGAACATCTGACCCGATTGAACGCGTTGATTAACCAAGAGCCTGAATTTAATCCAAAACAACCCGGTGTAAGAACGCGGGGTGATTTCATTCCACCCAATCAAGAAGGGGAAGTCAAAGTTTATTACGGCCTTGATCGCGTCATCGGTTGGGTCGGCGGAACTGCTGCTTATGCCGCTTCGATCACCGGTTTTCCACCTGTGTTATCGACCGAAAATCATCATGGTTTGCAAAACTACCCCGTTCTCTATTCGGTGAATGGAGCCGAAGCAACACAGATTGCAAGTAACGCGGAAGACATCCTTCGCTTTATGGCTTATGGGCCCGATGCTGAAGATTATCAATTTGCAGATAAGACCAGCGAGATCGACGAAAAATATAAACATGAAAGCCTTCGCGGGTTAAGTCAAAGTTTGTTCTATAGTAAATCGCCAAAACGCCCGATGACGCCGGTCTATGACTTAATGAATAAACCAGATAGCACCGACGAAGACTTGCAAGCGGCAGTCGACTATCTGTTTGAAGCACTCACCGCTCGACCACCCACGAAAGAAGAATCAGTCACCTACCTTGGAATCTTAAAAGGGGCCATCGCGGACCTCGGAAAAGAAGAAGGCGTGATTCTAGGATTGACTCCTATCTTTTTAGATCGTGACGCATTGTTCCGCTCAGAACTGGCAGAGTATGGTACGCCTGACAAATTTGGGCGTGTCATGTTGCAAGATGAAGAGTTGGCATTGGCCGTAAATGCAGCCTTTAGTTACATCCAGCCTGACGAAACTTTGAAGCAAGCGATGCTCGAAGGGCGTATGAAGACTCGAGCCGATGTGAAGCGAGAAGTGACTCGAATTCTGGCAGACGATACGATTCGTAAACCACGCGTGCTTCAGTTTTTTCGCGAGTATTTTGACTACACGCGTGCAGGTAAAATCTGTAAGGATTCTTCCGCATTAAAACAAGCAGGCGGTGGTTTTAAAAATGAACTAACGTATTACCGTACTTTATTCAGTATGTCTGCCAATACAGATCGCCTGGTCGAACTAATTTTAGAGGAAGATAAAGACGTTCTTACAGAACTTCTAACAACAGATCGTGTGGTGATTGGTGGTGGGCAAGAAGCTGATTTGTTTAGTGAATTTGTTGGCCCTCAAAAGAGTCCTCCCAAAACTGAGGAAGATGGGCCAAAGAAGAAAAAAGTCGTAAGTTCTCCCTTAATTAAAGTCGTAACTTTACCCAAGGGAGAGAGAATTTACACTCGTGTTGCCCAAGTCGAAAGGGGCAGGGGAGCACAGAAAACTCTCACCGTTCTTCCTGCAGATCAGCGAATGGGAATCCTAACACACCCTAGTTGGCTAGTCTCCCATTCTGATGCGATGGACAATCACGCAATCTTGCGGGGACGTTGGATTCGAGAACGTCTGCTCGGCGATGCCGTTCCCGATGTGCCGATCACCGTTGATGCCATGCTCCCGGATGAACCGAATACAACGTTGCGTCATCGCATGCGAGTCACACGCGATAGTGAATGCTGGAGATGTCATCAAAAAATGGACCCACTAGGGCTGCCGTTTGAAATGTACAACCATCTCGGCATCTATCGCAAGCTCGAACTCGGCGAACCGGTCGACACCTCAGGCGAGATCATCAACAGCGGCGACCCGGCCTTAGACGGACCAGTCGATGACGCGTTGGACATGATCAGCAAACTGGCCAAAAGCGAACGAGTCAAACAAGTCTTCGTCCGCCACGCCTTCCGCTACTGGATGGGCCGCAACGAAACCATCAACGATGCACCCGTACTGCAAGATGCCTATCAGGCTTACACCGAAAACGACGGCAGCATGAACGCGATGCTGGCATCATTGCTAACTTCGGATGCCTTTATCTATCGGAAGGTGGAGCGGGAGTAAAGTAGTTATACTCGATTCTCCGTGTGCTACTGGCATCTTGCCAGTGAGTGCTGCAATTGATCTTAGATATCAAAAGATTTTAACACCAGTTAAGCCGCTATGATTCAAGAATTTATTTCGATGAGTGGTGTGGCACATCTTTGACCTCTGGTTATGGCAAAGTTTATTCGAGAATTGGTCAGTGTCACCTGCCGAAACCGGCAAATCTCGTCACAAAATTAGAAGCTAAAACTTATGATGGAGTGCAATCGGGTCCGATGAAATTCAGAGACTTCAAGTTTAACCGATTCTTATTTTTCAAATACAGTTTAGGCACCCTCTTCATTGTTATCTTTTTGTTGGGAATCCCCTTAGCCATTTTTCGTAAGAATATCGAAGAAGCATATCGTCAAAAACAAACCATCAACTGGGTAGTACAACATCAAGGAACCTACTTTTATCAACACTACAGTCAAGCTGACTTTGTTCGACCTGAGCCACCGACCCCTGGCTGGCTCCGTAATCTTATAGGTGATGATTATTTCTTCCAATTAGAAGTAATAGATTTTAGTAAATCGAATGTTTCTAATCTCTCATCGTTGCCTCCATCACTTCATGTTAAGATGCTTTATCTCGATAATACTTTAATTGCAGATATTACGCCCTTGAGTAATTTTAAAAGTATAAATCATCTCGTGGCAAATAATTCTCCGATTGAAAATATTTCTCCATTGTCTCAATTGCATGATTTGGAGTTTCTTTATCTTTCAGGGACAAAGGTGACTGATCTTCAACCTTTATCTCGATTGGATAATATGATTCTAATTGAAGTGAATGACACCCCTCTTTCCGATTTAAGCCCACTAATCAATCAGAAGAGCCTTGTAGTTCTGTGTATCAACAACACTTCTGTAACGGATCTTTCTCCTCTGGCTCAAATGAACGGACTCGATCGTTTTGAATTATCAGGAACGAAAGTAGAAGATCTGACACCAATTCAGAATTTGCATACACTTCGATATCTAGATATTTCAGGAACCAAAGTGAGAAATTTGAGACCTATCGATAGATTGTATTTAACTCACCTTATTCTTTGCGGTTGTCAAATAAGTGAAAAAGAAATAGATACCTATCAGAGACTTCATCCCAGCTGTAAGATCACTCGCCCCAATGACCCACCACCAGCTATTCTTATCCCAAGCAGACCTAGATAGTCCAGCAGACTAAATGCCACAAAATCATCCTGTGCCGTTGATGCTTCTTTGTCGTTCTAAATGGTGCTGCTCTTGTCTTAATTTTAATCGAAGCCCATAGTTTAGTAGTGGTGGATGAAAATAAAAATTTCATCCACCCTACCTGACTCGTTAGGGCAAATTTAATTCGAGAGTTCGTCAGTGTTGCCTGTCGACGTTAAATTAAAACACCTGCTTAGGTTTAAAGTTTAAGCTGTCTCCAACCCCTATTTTCTCAAATCCTAATACATCAAGTGAACGCATTTCGGTTGAACGAGAATAATAACTGTCAAGGCTTGAATGAAGCTTTTCTTCATTGCTGAGATTGGCAACACGTTGAATTTCCGATTGAAAGTCAAGGCTGAGACAAATGCTGCAATATTCAAAAATAGCAAATACACCGAGCAGATCACGCCAATCAATTTTTGAACCTCCTGCTGCTAGAGCAAGAATTCCGCTCTTGTATATATCTGGCTTCGATAATCGTGTTGCAAGAACAGCTAAACGAACACCAAAAATTACAATCGAGTAGCAGTCACTCCAATTTAAACCGTCTGACAAGACGGAAATCTTTTCGGAATTGGAGAGGCAGCTCTTGCCTAACAAAATTTGCAATTCCGATTCTGTTTCTGTGAGAAATTCAATGTATCCCCCAGAAGGGAACTCATAATCACGATCACATGAACCTACAAACTGTGATACAATCTTTTTTGCATCATCTTTCGTTGTTTTACTCATCGCTCAAAAATGACCCTTCCACCATTGTTAATAACACGACGGGCGACACTGATAAACTCTAGAAGGACTTTTGCAACCCCCATAGAGTCGAAGTATGTCACTGCCATTATGCCAGTGAGAATCTCATATCCACTCATCAATTTAATTGATTGAAGCATAACTTATCAACTTGTATTATAATTTACATCATCTGTGACTAAAATGCTGTACACACAGGCAGGAGAACCCAATGAAGATAACGCTGCTATTAATGATGGCCACCATTATTGCCGCTGTGCCATCAGCCGCTTTTGCAACTGAACTCACATCGCTCTCTCCAGGGACCAATGAAGTTCAGGTCAAACACAACGGTCGATCAAGGCTACTGATTATTACGACACCGAAGACGTATGAGAGTCAGGGTTCCTATCCAGTTCTATTTTGCTTTCATGGTGCGGGGGGCAAAGCCGAAGGGCAAAGTAAAAGGTGGAGTCCTCACGCGGATAAGCGTGGCCTGATTGTTATCAGTGCAGAAGCAGTGCAACCTCTTGCCAAATGGAATTTCAAAGACAAATTCCATGCTGAAGAATATGATGATGTCGGATTCATTTCGAAAGTGGTTGAGGTCTTGATTGCGAATAAGACCGCTGATCGAAAAGCCATTTATGCAACGGGGCATTCCAGCGGAGGGCTGTTTTGCTATCGGCTGGCTAAAGAAACCTCACTGTTCGCCGCGTTGTCTCCGATGAGCTGCGGTATGGCCAAGGGTGCACATGATCCAGGCGAAACAACGCAACCAGTTTCGATCATGCAAGTCATCGGGGACCAAGACAAAAGCTTCAACGGCTCATCTGAACCGAAAGTGACGATGTATTCGGCAGCGAAACGAATCGATGTCTGGCGAACGTTTAATCGATGCGGACCTGACCCTGTGGTTGTGAACCAAGGGGAAGAGGTGGTTGTTACTACCTATGCCAGCCAGTCCGGCATTGAAGTGGCCTACTGTAAAGTGAAAGGACAAGGGCATCACATTCGAAGGGATCTTCGAGATAGTGCGGATTCTATTGCATTAGATTTCTTACTAAAGCACAAAAAGTAGAACTGCTGTATCCAGGCCAGCGGCACACTTTGTCGATCCACTTCACTGCAGGAGGTACGCAGATAGCGTGCCCTACTAAGAAGCTCACTCTCCATTGGCAATCCAAGCCTGATTGTGGCGTTGTAAATGAATGTCTTTGCTGGTGGTAATCCGTTCGATCAGTTCCCAGTCGGCGTCGCTGGTCATGTTGTTTCCGATGACCTTGGCTTGGGGGAAACAGTCGAACACGCCAGCGAGTATCTCGGCCGCCGCTTCGTCGTTGGAATCGGTGTGAACTAAAACCACATCAGGCTCTAGCTTGGCATCCGCCACGGTTTGAATTCCTTGCCGCAGTTCGCCGGGCATGGGAATAATTTGTTGCCGTTGATTCCAACATTCTGCGTAAAACTGGTCTTGGATTTCATTGGTGTTCGCTTGATCTTCCTTTTTCCACTGATCTAAAGCAATGATTTTTGCACGGCTAGGGTGCTTGGCCAGCAAACGTGTTAATTGACCTGACCCGGCTCCGATTTCAAACAACAGGGAGGTGTTTTGATCAAGATGTTTGCCCAATATATCGGCCAAGTCCATGGAAGGACGTTCTGGAAATTCTGTAATCCGTGTCTCTGGTCGCTGCGTTGGCCAAGGGTAATCAGCGGCAAAGTCGGAAAGTAACTTTGTGCCCTCGGTCGATGTTTTTTGATCACCTTGGCCGCTGAAGTTCATCGTGAACGTTCCGAATCGTGGTCGATCCATGCCGGCATCTTCCCAGCCAAACTTGTAGTTGCCGATATGCCAAAGACGAATCGATGTATCGGCATAAACCTTGATTCCACATTGTCGGGCTCGCTCGCTAAATGCGTAATCTTCGGCCAAATACCATGCGCCTTCTTCGATGGTACGTGTCATCGGCATATAGAATGGGATGGTAGCTCTGCCAAATCGTTCGTTACAAACAGGCAGCTTTAGTTGCTCAAAGATTTTGAGAAAAGCAGTACGACGTATCATCAGGAAGCCGGTACCTGCGTAGAGGATTTCGATCAGTCCTCCCTCTTTACCAAAGGTCAAAGACTTAGAACCTGGCATCACATGACTGGCGAGTGCCCTTTTGTTTTTTTGCGGATAGATCCCACAAACGATTTCCTGAGGATGTGAACGAAGTTGATCAATCGAGTCAGGGTGAAAGGCCACATCCGAGTCAACCCAAATGACTTCTTCATAACCATCGACCAACGCATCGGTTGCCAATTGATTGCGGCCTTGGTCAATAGCGGCGTAGCCTGAAACCCGACGCACCGGGTAGCCTCGTCGTTCCAGTTCTTTCAATGCTTCTTCGCATTCTTGATGAATGAGTCCTTGATACGGAACAAGAATGACACAGCGGCGAGGATCATTTTTGTTGGGGTAACGGTGTGTTCTCGGTTGATTGATTTGCTGCTGTGTTAATGGCTCACTCACAGGTCGTTGTCCAGTGATAATCACTTGGTCTTCCACCGGAATTCCTGCAAAGCTGAGGACTTCACTCACGCCAGCTTCACTCGTGAGATCCTCAGTATCCCAAACCTGAATATTGTCTGGATATTGCGTGCAGAGTTGATCCACCGCTTGATAGTATTGTTCCCAATACTGGCAGACGCCTTCGAATCGATTGTTGATGTCAAACTTCGGAAAACTTCTCGAAGTAAGAAAATCATGCGACCAAGGGCCACTCACATCCGAAGCCCAATGATTAATGGCCCGAGGCGACGACTGATCGAGTTGATGACACATTGCCGAGATTGATTCGAGCTTGGGTCGCTTCAAGCAGATGAAGCGCACATTCGCACAATGCTCAATCGCGGCCTGCACATAAGGCAAATAGAAAGCTGCCATATCCGCCACGAAGTTCGCATTACTCTTTTTCGCTAATCGATTGATCCGTTCTTGAATAAGGCGGTTTGAAGTAGATGACTTCCAGGGTAGTAACGGCGGTTGATCGAGCGTTGATTGACAGTTGTGTTGACGCGAAAGGATTTCATTAAGTAGTCCGAGGCCGCATTCTCCGGCCCCCATTCCAAAAATCAATTGCTTCTCGTGGTGCATGAATAGGTCTCTTTACGAAGGAGTGTTGAGTTTCTTTGATACGATTATCTGTCAGGGGGTGTGGATGTTTTACCGCTGTGGATTTATATGAATACTACACGGAGATTGTTCATAAAGAGCGATTGGTTCTCTTCGCTAATTTAGAGGTGATTGTGAAAAAAGTTTGTTTAATTACATTATCTTGTATTCCCCCCACATGGATTGCAACCATGGCCATTGTAATTTTAACGTAAAGTCACAATTACTTCTATTAATTGTGGACATACTATTTCTAAACATAGGTTTTATGATCAACGATCTATTTTCTTGTTTAAACAAGGTGTTTTTCTATAACAACTATTTTTTTCCAATTATTTATAAAATACCTATTGTTTTTATTGACTTTGGAAATACGCCCCTCTATGATCCGGTAGTCATGAACCACCTGGGGGCCTTCTGTTGGGTTTTCTAGATCGTATGTTCTTGGTTATTGACCTGTTCCCCCATTGATTGACACTTGGATATACGGATAAGCCATTATGCGCATGCCAATTCGCTCCTGGAAGAATACCCTCACTAAGCTGGGTCTTAAGCTGGTTGATAAGCAGTCACCTAGAAAGCAAAGAAACTTTCGTTCTCATCGGATCGAGTCGCTGGAAGCGAAGCAGTTGTTGGTGGCGGATCTTTTTG
>NVWB01000056.1 GCA_002733575.1 Blastopirellula sp.
TTTTTCTTTATTTTTTGATAATAATCCTCTTTAATATCTCCTTCTAAATAACCAGCTTGTCCGTAGAGTAATGCCTCTATTTGGAATAAATTATTATGAGCAATGGTTTAAAGACATTTCAAGTCAACCTGTATAAAAAGGGGAAAATCTGTGGAACGCTTAAAGGTGATTATCCTAACCGGCACCACCTTGAAGAGATTGCCAGAAGAGAAGTTGCAGAAAGCGATGCTGATAGTATGGGCGCAATAGACGAGGTTAATACACTCTAATGAAATATATTTGCAATGTAATAGATGGTGATAATGTTAAGCATGTGATCGAAACCTCTGCTGGTAATGTAGAAGTTGTTTTCGGTAAGCATGAGTATAACAAATACAAGTCTTATTTATTTAAAGATGTTAAAATAAGAGATGATAGTTTTAATGTTAACGCTTCTAATCAGCCATTCTCAACCATACTGCTTGCTTGTGAGTTAGTGAAATTTATCCGTGAAAATGGACACTGAAACCTTCATGAATACTGAAACCTTTATAGGCAGTCTTTACGTGATTAGCATATTACTTAATATGGTGTATATAAGCATAGCAATTAAAGTAGCCACTCAGATAGGGGAAAAGATCAAGGAGGACGATATATTTGCAACGCTGTTTATTATCTTTATGCCCATTATCAATTCAGTTGTAGCTCTTTGGCTCACAATGGCATTAATCAATTCGAGTAAAGAGCCATGAAACCAGTCCACAACACAAACGCTAGTGAATTTGGTAGAACTTATTTTTCAGAAGAAGTAACAAGTGAGCAAATAGCAGAGACTAATCGGGCAATTAAGAGCAAAGGCAATCACAAGCTATTAGCTAGACGAGCAAGAATTGAAAAGATTAAAATAGATAAAGAACTGGCTGAAGATTTAGGTATTACTCTTAAAGAATTGCACCAAAGTAGGTTAAGTAATGAGTTATAAAAAAGATTTTTTCTATTGGTGCTCTGTATGTATTGATGGAACCTTGCAGCTTCCAAAAAAAGTTGACGCTGTTGCTGTGTCACTGGTCTTTATGGAAAAAGCCGATAAAGAGTTAGAGGCTAAAGAGCTTGATTATGGACTTCTAAAGATTGAATGTGATAACAGAGCGCTCCTGTTAAAATCATGCGAAACAGCGTTAACTGGTAGGGATAGCAAGCTAGAAGCTAAAAACCATGACAGAGAGTCGCTAGTTAGTGATTTCCCAATGTCTCATGAGGCTTGTGATGCCTTTTGGAAGTACTGGGAAGAGAACGGAGAAACTCATAAACACGGCCACTACGAATCAACATGGGGAGCTATTAACGCTTATCTCGAAAAAGCCAAAACAACCGAAAATCAAAGGTTGAAAATAAACCAAGATAAGGAGAGTAAAGAGTAATGAAAATAACAGAAATAATACCAAAAAATATGCCAGAATGGTTTTATAGAGATATGGAAGACGGTCAGATATTTTCTAGATTAGTTGAAAGGGTTGAATCTAAAGATAAGGACATTAAATTTCTTTTAAGTTTTGCGCCAAAAGACACGCCTGAAAATATACCGAAAGGTTTAGATCCGACTTTTTACATGACTCTAAACTATGACGATGAAGTTAAGCTTGCTGATAGAATTCAAATCATTAGGCTGTCATTACAAGATAAGGAGGGTAACTAGCATGCACTGGATATTAATTCTAACAATACTGACCGAGCAAGGCACATCAATCGCCCAAGTAGGCCCGTTCGTAACTGAAAACAAATGCCATTTAGCGGCTAACAAGTGGCTTAAAACAACTGAAAAGCAACTAAAGATGAAACTAGCACCACTCAAGCTTTCAGCTATTTGTGTACAGAAATAAACAATCAACCAATGGGATAGATAAAATGGAAGACTTTGTTATAACGCATGATGTAGATGAAGATGCAGGGATTGTGGCTATATTTTGCAATTTAAAGCTAGTTGTCGAGTGGTGTTATGAAGATCCAGATGACGTTGAATCATACCTAAGTGATTTTAGGAAAATATTTGATTTAGGCGTTCAATCTGCAAAAGGCAAATAATGAGTGCAACCGGTATTAGAAATATTACCTTTAGAAAAGACCGGTTAGCTTTTATCGTGAGAAAGATGGTTAAGGGTAAGGTTA
Source organism: Blastopirellula sp. (assembly GCA_002733575.1). Classification (GTDB taxonomy): domain Bacteria; phylum Planctomycetota; class Planctomycetia; order Pirellulales; family Pirellulaceae. The sequence goes on from NVWB01000056.1 coordinate 2,146, forward strand.
TCAATATTGGCTATTTTTATGATATTGACGATGCTATCCAAGCATTAAGCGTTTTTAACGAGGTTGAATAAGTTATGGGTTACGGATGGGAAAATAACGACGAAGACCTAACTAGTGAGGATACAGTAATGGGGAATAGATACATATTGAAATTCGGTAAGTTTGGTGCCTATTATTTCGATACACAAACAGGTAAGGATTTAACGCTTGATGATGTTTTGCAGCTACTTAATGTAGTGAGGGCATAGATAAATGAAACTAATGCAGTACTATTTTAAAGACAATAAGTGCGAAGCTTCAAACTCGAAAGCGCCCGATTGTATTTGCTGGCATGATAAAGGAACTGGGCCACTATCCAACCTCGCAAAATCTATTCTTACATGGCGGGAACAACAAGTAAGCCCAGTAAAGCGAGTACCATTACCTGATAATGCTAAACGGCCAGCAAGGGGTGAAGGCAATCAGTACCTTTGGCAAGAACATATTTATGGTCGCATTGGCTTTCTACCGGAAGAACAAGCATGAACGAATTAACTACAAGAAGTAAAGAGCTAGAACTTAATGATAGAATTCGTGATATAGCTGTTGCAATGGGATCAGACATGAATCCTAGTACTGGTGAGATGGTAAAAACACCAATAGAAATCCGAATCAAAAAAAGTAAATTCAACAAAATAATAACAGGCATGACAGACGACGATTTAAAGCTGACGGCCTATGCTATTTGCTTCAATAAGTCGGTTGCTGAAGCGGTTAAGTGTTATCATACAAGCGTAGTTAATTACACTCAAGTTGCTGCATTGCTTAAGGAATTAAATTCTCGCGACATCGAAATTATCCAACCATAAGGTAAATAATGAAAACACCAAAAGTAATTTACAAATACATACTATCCAGCGAATGTTTTAGGGAAATACCTATTGGTGCTTCACTATTATCAGTCCACGAACAAGACGGTGAAATATGTTTATGGGCTTTAGTTGATCCAGCAAACAACCTTGAAGTAAGACATTTCAGTGCTTACCGTACAGGTGAACAAGTACCACAAGAAGTAACACAGGTCTTTATTGGAACAGTGCCTTTAAAAAGTAGATTGTGGGAAAAGCACACAATCCACCACGTATTTGAAAGAAAAGGACTCACCAAGTAGCAAGGTAAATAATAGATATGAGCAACATTATTCAAGCTAGATGGAGTGGTACTTTATTGGAGTGGTACTTCTCTGGAAAGTTCTGGTATTGCAGTGTTGCTAAATATGGAAGCAAAGTTAACGGTATAACCTGTAGAAAAAGCGGGTGCGGAGATACAAAAGATCAGGCGTTTCATGATTTTTTAAACGCTAATAGGTTGGCTGGTTGGCCGATGAACAAAACAATATAGGAAACGATAATGAGTGAATATGTAGATTTAATAACTGATAGCGGTGAGTTAATTCGAATTGAATGCCCTGATGAACACAGTGACGCACTTTACGACTCGCTAGAACATTCAATGAAGCGTGGTGACTGGTGGAGTCCTAGAATGTTCGACGGCTGCAAAGCTGAATTTTTAGGTTTGCCAATGTCTCGCATTAGCATGAAAAAAGTAATCGGACTTTTATAGGAAACGATGAATATGAGTAAATACAAGCAATCAGTTAAGAGTCTTTCAGATCTAACTGCTGAATCAAGAGATATAGCTAATAAAATTTTATTGGCTGGTGAAAATGTTTTATCACATCAGACGCTGGTTAGAATTGGTGAAAAAGTTGAGGTTAACCAGCTCTCTCATAGCGGTAAGAGTTTCATTGTTGATGAAATTTCAATATCTAGTGGATTTTATCAACCTCGTATATTCGCAACTGGTTATATTATTAAATTAAATGGTGAACGAGGCTCATATCGAGGTCAAAGAAAGTTCGACATCGATGCCAGCAACTAAACAGGAAGGCAAATAAAATGCAACAATACAGACCAGACAGAGAAGACCTACCAGAAATTGACCCTGATTTCTTTAACGCACAGCGACATAAGCTCAATGAGTTAATGGATAGGCAAGAAACCAAACGTAAACTTGAGGGCTACTCAGTGCTTGAAAGAACTAAGATTGGCCGCAATGAACCTTGTCCCTGTAACAGTGGCAAAAAGTTTAAGAAATGCTGTATCAGCAAGGCCATAACCGAATGAGAGAGATTAAGTTTAGAGGATGGCATAGCGCAACTAACGAAATGTATTTAGCTGAAAGGTTTAGTACTGAACACCTTTACATATCTTCTTTGGGTAGCGTTGTATTTGGAGATGATAAATTAGTGGTCCATGAGTCTAACTGGGTTCTAATGCAATACACCGGATTAAAGGATAAGAACGGTAAAGAGATTTATGAGGGTGATGTGTTAAGCTCTCCACACTTTGCAGATGCGACAGGGAGAAATCATACGTTAAAGCACTCTGTTGAATGGTCTGAAAGGTTTCACGGGTGGTTTTTATTAAGTTGCAGCTCTAAAGATCCAGATGATGGGTCAATACAGATGTTTGTTGCTAAAAAATGCGGCGAAATAAGCGTAATAGGCAACATACACGATAATCCTGAACTTCTCACCAAAAGGGATTAGACAGTGAAACTAAAAAGGCATATAGCTGCAACTATAATCACAATAACCATTCTATCCGGTTCTTGTAGTTTGCTTATCTTACTTAACTGGCTCCATGATCTTTATGGGGATAAGGTTATTCTAACTATAATGGGTGCAGTACTCACATGCGTTATTTATAACATTTCATTAGCTCTTGTAAAACGGCACTTTAAGGGATAAAGCAACCTTGACTAACAAAATAACAGAAGAAGGTGATAACTGCCCCGAATGTACGGGAAGCTTAAAATATCCTGAAGTCGTAGAATGTTCCTGCCATATCAACCCACCATGCAGCGCCTGTGTGGACAATCCTTTAATATGCGATACTTGCGGGCTTGAAATAGAAAATGACTAATAAAATACTCAGCAAACAAGAAGGTAAAGAATGAACGCTGAACAAAAACTTGCAGAAATGAACAATCAAGATGATGAATACTTAGAATATCTAAGAGACTCATTATCAATGCAAGATCCTTTTGGTATTTCTAGAATCCAATCTATGATGAGAATAGGTTATAACAGAGCGCATTATTTAGTTGCTAGAGCACTCGACACAGGTATTCTCGTTAGAGACTCAAACCAATATTTAGTTAAATTCAATGACAAATAAAGTATTATCAAAACAAGAGGCTTCAGCCATTGCCGCATACAAATACGGTGATAGTGCATTGAAGGCTTATCGTGATGCTTTTCCTCAGTCTAAGAAATGGAAAACGGCTACCGTTAAAGCTAAGGCCAAAAGACTATTTGATTCGGTTGATGTTGTGCAAGGTAAGAAGCCTAGCGAGAAAAAAGCTAAAACCACCACTAAGGCTGCGAAGACGCGCACCACAGTAAATACCAGTAAGCTAACACCCGCCAAGAAACCTACTAGCAAACGTAAGACGCCTAAAAAGATTAAATCCCCTGATAAACAAACTAAACTACCCGTATATGAATTATCCGATGAACAGAAAGAACTCTATAACGCCTGTACTAACCTACAACGTCGAGTAGTTATATTCATTACCCAAGGAAACATAAGTCAGAGAAAGGCTTACTACGCCGCTGGGGGGACGGCTAAGAGTGATGAAACGGCTGATGTCTGTGTATCCGTACTGCTAAGCAATGCTAAGGTGAAGGCTTTCTATGACTCTCTAACAGTGACTGAAATTCGTAATTCCATAATGTCACGTACCGAAATGCTTGAAACCCTTACCACACAGGCACGATGGGACTTACCAACACTGCTCAAGATGAACAAGGAACAAACTGAAGCATTTAGAAAGTTAGAGCCATCACAGGACGAGATAAAACACAGGATAAGCGCCACACAGACAGCTATGAGGCAACTGGCTAAAGCAAATGGCTATGATTCTGCCACTCAGTTTGAGATATCCTCACCTACAGGCAAAGCAATCAGGCATATCACTAACGATATGTCTCCTGAAGAAGCTGCACGCATCTATAAAGAGAGTTTGAAGAAGATTAAGGACTAAAAACAGAGTTTGGGCCTAAAATTAATACTCCCCCAAATCAACCACTTAGTTTGCCTATATTAACATCTCTCACCGGTGGGTAAACAAATACTGTCAACGTCTGTTTGACAGACACCCCAATACATGCTACTCTAAACGCTCTTAAGAACCACGGAGCGAAACAAAATGGAAAAATACAAATTCAACGGAAAAGAAAAAACAGTGTTAGGTACAACCTTTAAGCAAATAGTTTGCGTTACCGCATTTCTATCTATAAGTGTTGGAGATCTCGGGGGTTGGATAGAAAGAAATAGTAATCTCGATCAGCATGGCGATGCTTGGGTGCATGACAATGCTCAGGTGTGTGGCAATGCTCGGGTGTGTGGCAATGCTCAGGTGTATGGCGATGCTCAGGTGTGTGACAATGCTCAGGTGTGTGACAATGCTCRGGTGTGTGGCAATGCTCRGGTGTGTGGCAATGCTCAGGTGTGTGACAATGCTCGGGTGTGTGGCAATGCTCAGGTGTGTGACAATGCTCGGGTGTGTGGCAATGCTCAGGTGTATGGCGATGCTGTATCAACATCAAAGGTTATCACTATAGATTCTATTCATTATCACGTAACGATAACAGACAATCATATAGCTATAGGTTGCCAAATAAAAACAATTAAAGAATGGAGAAAAACAAGTAAAAAAGATATTGAAGAACTGGATGGTAAAAAATCAGGTGAACTGTGGGAAAAATCAAAAAGCTTCATTTTAATGCTAGCCGAAAGAAAGTAGATCAATACGCGAATAGTTGCTTCCTTTATGCTCTGCTGGTCAGGGCATATGAGAACCAATTAACAAGGAGAGCAGAACGATGAAACCTTCAACAATTGCCTACATAGCATTAGCCATTGCTTTAATTTTAGAATTGTTTGACGTAATTAATCTTGCGCAAAAAATAACGCTCGATATATTCACTGTCATTACGTTTTTTATATGGATGCATTACAAGAGCAAGAAATCAAAGGATGAATCAGAATGAGCGGTCATAGCCCATGCACTTGTAAAGGCACTAGAAAAGAACGCATGAAAAATTGGCGTGTATTTAAACGAAACTATAATAATTCGTATTTCGAAACACCGAAGGGCCAAGCCCATTACAGTGATTATTCGTCTATAATGTGTATCGGTGAAGGAAACACAATAGTCACTCAAAACGGGTGCACCATGAATATTAGAAGCAAAGCTAATTATGTTGATTGTCTACCTGATGCAACTAACGAGGAGCTATTATGAGCAAACCAACTAAAGAACTACGCGACCAAGCGATAGCGAAATATCGACAATCCGGTCACACTGAGCAACAACTAAACTCTTATCTTCGTGGATGGGATATGGTTGAGAATAAGGAGGCTAAGAAATAGATATGTGTCGAATTTCAACGCACCCAAAGACCGCCAACATTGTTAAAAACCAAATCAAGGAAACCATTGAGCAAACAGCTCAAGGTGTTGTATTTAGACTTGGAACTATAACTTGTCCTTGTGGTTGGAGCCGTGGAATTATGCACCTGTACCGATGCTTATACTGCAAAGTATATTTCTGCATGTCATGCGCCGAAGAACATTTTGGTCAAACAGTCGAAGAATACCACAAACACCAAGAAGTAAATCATGTTCAAACTAAATGAATTAATAATACTCAAGGAAAGTATAGAAACGAGTCTTAGCATAATGGATGAATTTATAAGAGAAACGCATAACAAGGAACTTAAAGCTTTAAGAACTGAACGCTTTACAACACTCTTAACTTTGTATAAAAAAGTTGATTATCAATCAATAGTACGAGCTAACTTCGATGGAGAAGAAAATGATGCATAAAATAGAAAAAAACCGTAAACTTGCTGAAGCTTTAGGGCTTCCAATTATCACAGACTGGCTAGCTGGCTTTGAACCCGGTGTATTTATTCGCACTGACGATGGCGGTCACTATGAGTTCGATGAAGCTGACAAGCAAACTTTCAGAGCACGTTTGAACCTTCAGTTACATTGGCGCGGTCATACGGTTGTTAGTGAACTATCACCAACACGAAAGCAGTTAATTCAACGTAGGAGCGAATTTAAAAGACTTCAATTGAAATATGTTGGTCAAGAATCATTCCCTTATGGCAGAGCTAGATTATTTGCCAATCAAGAATCAAGCTGTTTCAACACGAGAGCAGTATCATGATAACGCCAGATATAATGCTGGTCGCAATAGGATTCATAATGCTTGCGGTAATTCTACTAGCAATCGGCACTTACATTAGTATTCGAATATTCCTCTACCTTTACCAGTTAACTACTACACAGAGTGTGAATTACGTTGACTTTTAAAGCCTTTTCCAACACTATATCCCTCTAGACTACTACTTTGAGGGATTTATGCATTTAGGAAAGGCTGTTTCAATGGCAATAACGGGTACAGGATTAAAATATACACAAGTTGCCGTTAAACTCGATATCACACCAAACTACTTGTACGACATTGCTACAAGTAAGAAAAGGCCGAGCTTAGATCTTCTAATCAGGTTATCTGAATTATGCGAAATCAAACTATCAACTCTAATCCAGTACGGGGAAAGCTAGTGTTAACTGGTTCTCTCCAAGACTATTCACGTATCGACCAATCCGATTTATTCTACCTGTACGACTCCAAACGATTAAAATTCAACATTATGGGCCACTATGTAACTTCCGACGAATTCGCAGAAGTCGAAAACTACTTGGAAGATGTTGTCATGCTAACTGGTGGTACTTTAGAACTTCAAGAAATAAAGGTAAGCAATGAAAAATAGAAGCCGAACATCAGACCTACTTCTCGTAGCAGCAGTATTCTTATTAATTATCTTTGTTAGCCAAATAGGATAGACAATGACACCATACGAACTAATCATATTAATACACATCTTTACTTGTCCTAATGAACTACCAATGCCTGAAACTGAATTAAGGGAAGAAGTATTAACTAAATTCCTCGATCAAGGATTGATATATATTTGGGGTGATAATGAATGTGGTTATCGTATTACTTCTCTTGGTGAAGCATGGATAACAGAAATGCTTGCCACTCCTAAACCTAAATTAAAATATGTTGGCGTTACAGGCAACGCCATTAATACAAGTACCATTGTAACTGGCCTAATAGAATAACTAATGATTTCAAATGTAATATTAGCCCCCAGCGTTAAACCATTATACAAATACGTCAGAAGCAACAACAACAACGCTAAATACATTCACATAGTAAAAGATATAAAATCAGTCAATGGCAATTGGGTATCAGTAAAAACGCTATGCGGCGCTCAAATAGGTACACAAAGAAAATTAACCTTTCTCACTGATAACAAATCTTCACCTTGTATTAAGTGCGCAATAGGGCAGATAAGTAACCTAGAACCAGACTTAAACAAATGGAAGCAAGTTAATTTTCAAACGTTCAATAGAGCATTAAATTTCGTTAGGTTTTTTACAACTATCGGCTACATGGATTTCACTCAATACTCAAGCGTAGAATATAAAGGCACTACTTTCGCTTTAAGGTCTGCCAGTGAAAAATATTACCTAACTCCACCACTAGCAAACCAAGTAAGATAGATTATGGTTACTGCTTGATAGTCACCATTGGCTTTAGCATTCCAACGAGTGCTTTGGGCTATCAGGCAGTGGGCATATCAACTAAACCAAAATAGAGAGGTTAGAAGATGAATGAGTTAAAAATCCTAAAAAATAACGGGGAAAAATTATGATCGATTTTACATGTTCAATGTGTAAGCAAAATCACTCTAATGAAGGGTCTTGTCCGCTGTATTTAATTGTAGAGGAGGATGGTTCAATTTCTAAAGTTCATAGCCTTGCAAGTGAAAATCACGTAGAAGCTGATAATGGGCTGGTACAGATTATTGACGTTTCTATGTCAAATAATCCGTTAATTTATAGTTTGCAAGGATGGACTGATATTGATTTTAGAGAGGTTAGAAGATGAATGAATTAGTAGAAACAATAATTAACAATCTTTGTGGTAGAAGTGGATTTGATGAAGCTTTTGATGTAGATGAAGAAATATTAGACGATATTAAAGATGAAATGCTAATAACTATTACTAAAACCTCAATCCCTATTAGCGCAATAGAGGCGTTGATAACTAAATGCAATGGAACTATAGAGACTCTAGAGTTGGTAGGTAGTAGAGGTGATGGTGTACCTTATGAAAATATCAAATACGATTTAGAGCTATTAATAAAAGAAGCTAAAAAAATCACATTCACAACTGGTGGTAGTAGTGGCGGTAGCGGTGGTAATGAAAGCGTATTTAAAGTTGATGGTGGGTCGGGCGGTGGTGGTGGTAATGGAATAGAAGTGGTTAAACGATGAACTCACCAGCACAACGAGAAAGACTCGATAAACAAAGAGCTATGAATGCTAAGAACCTAGCAATCACTAAATGGCTTAGTAATCGAGGCATTAACTTTGTAAAAATATACAGAGGAAGAGCCAAGGCCGCCACCGACCATATAAAACTTATTTTCCATGTAGGAAATAAAGAACATACCATATCCGTACTAAGGAAAAGATCCCTTGGCGCTAACGTTGATAATATTGCTCAAGCTAAGGTAATGGTAATACTCGGTGGTACTTGTACTCACCGACGAACCAAATCTGGTAGCCGGTATTTAACTACCAGAACCTGTATAGATTGTGGCAAGGCTATTAATAAAGTAGACTGGTTGGGTTTAGAAACACCACCCCAAACAGAAACCGAAAAACTAATCATTCAACATCTAGCCAAGGGGGAATAATGGAACGCAAATCTCAAGCCGGTAACAAACTTCTCCATCAAGCTATTGAACTGTCACTTAAAGAATTGGAAAATTTAAAATTCAAACTTAGCGAGACATACAACCCTACGCGAATTAAAATATATACTGAAGAAGTAGCAATGCAACAAAAAGTGGTCAACGATTTACTTATGATTAAAGAGCAAAGAGACATCACCAAAAAACGAGAGAGGATATAATGAAAACTTTACTAATATTATTAACGCTAGTCTTAACATTACCTTGCCAAGCCGAACCACCCAGTGGTGAAAATGTCGCATATACCTTAACTGGTGCTTGTGCTGTATGGACGCTCCAAGGTGCTGCAAGTAAAAAAGCCAACAATGAAGTTATTAATAAATTCCTAACAATCTTTTGGACAGACTGGGCTAAGTCACTAAAACTTACCGTTGAAGAAGCTGTAGCATTATGTGACGCCATGTTAATTGCTTATGAAGAAAAACATCCATTTGATGATTCTAGCCCTAAAGAACTTCCACTCGATTCTAGTATTTAAAACAGCTTTAGGTGTGTAGCGGTACTACGGTTGTTGGTGGCTTGTTATAGTGTGCGATTTTGCATTCAAGCCCCCATTTGCTACGCACCTTTTTTATTTGGAGAAAGTTATGGCTTGGTTTGGATGGTGTTGCGTTTGGTTTATAGTGGGCTTGATTGCCGGTGTTGTGTTTGGTTTTGATGAGGAATAAATAATGAAAGGTGAAATAACTGAAGTGTTTGCGAAATCTTGCCAGCTGTTGAGTTTGAGAGGTTACAAAAAATTGGGTGAGCGAACTGAGCCAGTGATCGAAAAAATAGGCGACAACTTTTCAATAGAGCTTGATTGCGAAACTCTTCAAGTAAAAGTATTTCACAAGGCAATGCCTATTGGTTTGTATGGACATTCCTGCGGCATGTTGATGTCTGGCGGTGAAGATGATCTTATTAAAGCGTTCGATACTGAAATTAAACTACTAACCACAACGGAGAGAAAATAATGAAAACATTTAAAACTTTACTAATGGCTATGCTGACAATAGCGCTCTTAAACTTTTCAACACCGGCTAATGCAGGTATGAGAGATTTTTGTGTGAAAGAACCCACAACAGGTTACACTGTTTGCTATAGATGTAATCAAGCAGGGGCTTGTCGGGTATATAAGCGTTACGTGACTAAAGGCAAAGGGTAGATATTACGGAGTGGTACTTTTAGAGAATAGTTGAGCTATTTCTAGTTATATTTTTTAGGCAGTGTTTTTCCTTCTCATTTTTTTCACATTGCCAACAAGGTATACAAAACCCGCTAAAAGTATCACTCCATAGTATCTAAAAAGTTTATATGTAATGAGTTCACTGTATGCGAAATGCCATAAGCTGTAATAAAAACAGTTTAGAATTAGGCGTAAGGTAGAAAGCTCATTACATATTTTTAGTGTTTATATGTGGTTGGATTGTTAAGAGGTTCGAGTCCTCTGCGGCGGAACCTTAGAAATTTCGTGGCGTAGATCAAAAGACTACAAGGTGAATCAGTCCACCAACATATAAACACTTCCTCAGTAGATGATATAACGGACAAGTAGCTTAATGGAAAAGCAGCGCATAGAGCTGAAAAGTTACTACCGGTCCTCCTCGGGCAACGTTAAGTTAATGCGATCTGAGGTGTGGAGTTCGATTCTCTACCTTGTCCACCAATATCATCTAATAGTCAGTATAGATGATATATGTGTGGCGGTTCGATTCCGTGGACTTAGTACGGTGGTCAGGTTCAAATCCTGTCAGGCTAGTGGATACTGGGTGTCAGCCTTTATGGTTTATGCCGGAAACAGTCACCACACATATATTATTTCTTAATAGTAAACCAACGGAGTACAAATGAAATTATTACCTTTTGATACAGAAACAACCGGACTCATTCAATTTAAAGAACCTTCAGGTGGAGTAAATCAACCACACATGGTTCAAGTAGCTGCTATGCTGATTGATTCCGAAACCAAAGATACACTTGAAACCATGAATGTTATCATCAAACCTGATGGATGGGTGATACCTCAAGATGTTATTGATGTTCACGGCATTACTAACGAACACACTATGGATGTTGGTATTCCTGAAATCGAGGCATTGCAAATGTTTATCGACATGTGGAAAAAATGTGATTTAAGAATTGCTCACAATACCACTTTCGATAATCGTATCATTCGCATAGCACTCAAACGCTATATGCCCAATCTAATTCCAGATGAAGTTTGGAAAGACAGGAAAAAATACTACTGCACTTGGATGAGTTTCAAAAAACTTATTGGCGGTAAAAAAGGTCATACTCTCGCTGAAGCTTACAAATATTTCATGGACACAGAGCTAGAAGGTGCTCACGATGCTATGATTGATATCAAAGCTTGTATGGAAGTATACTGGGGACTTAAAGAAGCTGGGCGCACCTAATGGATAAATTAAAACCAATTGAGGCCGGTTGCTTGGCCCTTATTTATAATAGCGAATGTGGTAATGATGGCGCAGTTGTTACCTGCTTAAAATATATTGGTGAGATGGATGATTCATGGGAAACTGATTTATGGGAAACTGACACCCTGCTGAAATCTTATTATTTTGATGAACATGGAAATAGAGAAGGAAGAGCGCCTGACGATTGCTTTGTACCAGAGAGCAACCTTATGCGGATAGATGGCGGTGAGTTTGAAGAAGAAACCGAAGAAGCGCATTTTGTTTCTATAGATAAGTATATCAAATAATGGATTGGCATAATCCCGATTACACTTCTGTCTTTAAAAAACGTCAACTCCATATCGATGAAGTAAGATCTAATCCTATTCTGCTCGACGCAATGAAACGCCACTACAAAGACAATCCTTGGGATTTTATTAACGACTGGGGCATGACCTTTGATCCAAGACAAATAGAAAAAGGTATGTTGGCAAGTGTGCCGTTTATTTTATGGCCTAGACAAGAAGAGTTCTTACACTGGCTTGATGGAAGATGGAAAGCTGGCGAGTATGGGTTAACAGAAAAATCAAGAGATTGCGGTGTAACTTGGTTATCAGTTGGATATTGTTGCACTCAATGGTTATTCAATCCGGGCTTTAGTGCTGGCTTTGGTTCAGCCAAAGAATCAAAGGTTGATAAGAAAGGCGATCCCGATTGTATTTTTGAAAAGATACGATTCTTTATAAATAATATTCCTGAAGAATTTATGCCTGAAGGTTTTAACGAACGTCTTCATTCTGGCTTTATGAAACTAATCAATCCAGAAAACGGCGCTACCATTACGGGTGACTCAGGATTGCAAATAGGCCGTGGTGGTCGTAAGTCTATTTGGATAGTCGATGAATCAGCTTTTGTTGAAAACCAGCAAGCCGCTGCCAATGCAATTAGTATGGCAACAAACTGTCATATCGATGTTAGTACCTTCAACGGTAACGGCAATCTCTTTTATCGCAAGTCGGTTAAATTTGAAGGAACTGATCATAAATTTATTTTTGATTGGAGACAAGATCCCCGCAAAGATGATATCTGGTACGCCAAACAAAAGGCTGAAAAAGATGCTGTTACAGTCGCTCAAGAAATCGATCGCGATCCTAATGCTTCTGCTACTGATGCTTTCATTCCTGCACATTACGTTAGAGCTGCTATTGATTTACATTTATTAATTAAGGTCAAACCTTCAGGTGTACGCGCAACTGGTTTCGATCCTGCTGATGAAGGTGATGCCAAAGCGACTGTTTCAAAATATGGTTATCTGCTCACTGCTGCTGAAATGATGAAAGATGGCGATATCACACAAGCAATACCTTGGGCTTATGAACAAGCATTCGCAAATCATTCACAGGTATTAAGTTATGATGCTGATGGTATGGGCGCACCGGTTATGAAATTAACTCTTGAAGCACATGCTGCCGGTAATATGCCTATCCTTCCCTTCTATGGTTCCGGCGAGGTAGTTGATAAAGATAAGCATTTAATTGGAGCCAAGGGGCTACCTGATAAATCTCTTAAAACAAATGGTGATGCATATCTTAATTATCGCGCTCAAACGGCTACATGGTTAAGAAATCGATTTAAAGCGTCTTATGATGTGAGAATGCAGATAGAATCCGGTGGTGTGGCTGTCGGTGTTGATGTAGAAGAGATTATCTCCATTGATTCGACCTGTCTACATGCTTTTGAGTTAATCGCAGAGCTATCGCGTCCTAAGAGGATATACACCAATAACGGTAAGATTAAAGTTGAGTCCAAAAAAGAAATGAAAGCAAGAGGTGTAGAATCACCTAACCTATTCGACGCATGTATTATGGTGAACGCTGTCAAGGCACCAAGTCGAACCGCACTAAGGCGAACCCCAACTCGTAGTAACAGACCGGGAATAAACGCATAACTATAAAACCAGTAGAGATAATGGTAATATACTGTCTCAATATTCAAAATCAGGTATCTATCATGGCGTACAAAAACTCTAACATTATTAAACCTATCTCCCGTAAAGCTAACGCACGAACATTACCAGCCGCTGGTAGTAAGAATAAAACTCGTCCAATGAAGCCAACAAATCCACAAACTACTACACGCAAACCAGCCGGTTCTAAGTCATATCGACCAATGGATAGCTATAGTAAAAGTGGTAAGAAAGGCGGCTATTAACTCAGCAACTCACAGATACTTGGAAAAACTGGGGTAGATGCTGTATTATTCTACTATCCAGTTGCACTAAATCCAATTTAACCAAAAAGAGTACTCATTATGCCAGCAGTTACACTCCTTGATGCAGCAGATAGTACTGGTGCAGGAGCAGTATTATCCCTTCCTCATTTGGTCAAAAACCACGCCGTTCAATTAAGTAACACTGAAGGTTCACCAACCACTGTCACAATAGCATTAGAAGGTAGTTTGGATGGTGTCACATTTTTTGTTCTTGATAGCTCCACATACACCTCAGTAGCAAATATGAATTTTGCCGTCGATAAACCTGTTAATTACGTTAGATTAAACCTTACAGTTCTTTCTGGTGGTACTTCTCCTACTGTTACAGCAATCTACGAAGGTCATAGGCAAACTAGTTCCAAAATTGGAAGGCGTGGACAATTCTAAATGGCTGACTCACTGCCAGAAGTATATTCTGAAGAATCAGAAGATAGCAATCAAGGGACAGCCGAAGTAGTAAAACACTTAGATCTCCTTGGTTTAAAGTTATCTAAAACTCGTTCAGAAGCAATCGCCGGTCGTGAAAATTCCGGTGTAGAGCAAGAATGGTTAGAAGATGAAGAATTTTACGAAGGGATAGATGATGCAAATCGTGCTGAACTAAAAGCATGGAAAGGTAAGCCACTCGGACAAGCCACCCCCCAAGACGATGATACAGAAAATACTGGTTCAACTATCTTTTTAAACATCACACGCGCCTATGTCGATGCTACCGCAGCTAGAATAGCTGATATGTTATTCCCCGCTGAAGAACGAGGGTATAAGTTTAAGATAACACCTGTACCTGAATTGATTGATGCCCAAGAAGGAAAAATAACACCTGATCAACGTAGCCAAATTGTTTTAGATAATCCAACCAATTCAGAAAAACAAGATACAGCCTCTGCCGATTTAGCAACGAAAGCTAAAGATGAAATTAAAGTAATGACAGACGCAGCAAAAAAGGCTGAAGATCAAGTATGGGATTGGCACGTAGAAAGCGGCTACCAAGCTCATAACAGGAGAGTCGTTGAAGATTCTGCAAAAGTAGGTACTGGCGTATTAAAAGGACCAATACCCACAAAGAAAACTAAAACAGTATTTGTTAATGGCAAGTTAGATAAAATCACTGCAATCAAACCTGCTTCTGTCAGAATATTTTACCGAAACTTTTATCCTGATCCTGCTTGTGGCGAAGATATCCAAAACGGAAACTACACTTGGGAAAAGGACGATATCACGCGAAGGGGATTGTCAAAATTAATTGGTACTCCCGGTTACATCAAAGAACAAATCCAAAAATGCATTAGTGAAGGCCCATTGGAAGCATCAAAAGAATACAAAGCCGAACAAGATACTCCCGGCTTAAAAGAGAATGTCGAAGGGTATTTAAACATTTACGAAATTTGGTATCACTACGGTATGATCAGTAAGACCAATTTACTGGCTATCGACATTTTATCTGGTAAAGAAGACCTCGAAGAATACGAAGATGAATACCTTAATGTTCATTTAACAATGGTTAACAATCGTGTTATCAAAGCCAGCTTGTCTCATATCGAAGATGGCGAGTTCCCCTATGATTTGATGGTGTGGCAACGACGAATGGGTATGCCTTGGGGCATAGGTGTCGCTAGACAAATAAGACCCGCACAGAGAATGGTAATTGGTGCTGTACGTCACATGATGGATAACGCTGGCATTGCTGGTGGACCTATGGTGTTTATCGATACAAATGTTGTTCAAGCCGCTGAAGGAACTAACGAGGTTAAACCTTGGAAGATTTTTATTCCTGCTAACGAATATGAAAATAGTGGTCCTGATAAATCAAATGTCAGTGAAGCAATACAATTTATAACCGCACCAATGATGCAAGTTGAATTACAGTCTATTATTGAACTAGGTTTAAGAATGGCTGAAGATATCACTGGAATGCCTGATATCATGCGAGGCCAAACGAATTCAAAAACACCTGATACTTTAGGTGGTATGCAACTACAAAGTAATAACGCTTCAACCGTTCTAAGAAGAATGGCAAGACTGTACGACGATTACATCACTATTCCTCATATCCAAAGATACTATCAATATATTTTAGAATATGTCGATGATGATTCTATGAAGGGCGATGTTAATGTCCAAGCGTTAGGATCATCCAGTCTGGTTGAGCGCGACATTGCTGATCAAGCCATTATGGGAATGTCTGATCTTGTAATGAACCCTGTTTTCAAGAAAGACCCTGCCAAGTGGATTGATGAAATGTTCAGGATCAATAAAATCAATCCAGCCAAATTAGATTACGACGATGAAGAATGGAAAGCACTTGTCGAACAACTATCTAGCCCACCACCTGATCCTAAACTTGAAATTGCACAAATGAAAGTCCAATCTGATCAACAGATGGCACAATTTAAAGTTGATGCACAAACAAAACTTGAACAAATAAAAATTCAAGCTGAACAGCAAATGGCACAATTCCAAGCACAAACTAAAGAAAGGTTAATTCAAATTGAAAATCAAATTTCAGCGCAAACCACTGAGCGAGCTAAATCACACGAAGCCACTTTACTGCAATACACCAAGGAGCTTGAGGCATCTCTCAAACAAATGCAGGAAGCAGGAAGCGATAAACGTCACATGCAAACCATCAAAAAAGATTTACAAGATACGGTAATGAAATTGAAGGTTCAGATACAATTAAATGATCGAGAAGTTTCTAACCCATTAGTTGAACCGGCAGGACGCGCACCAGATGGCGAGTCTTATTCAAAATGAGCGATTTAGATTTATTTGATCCACAAGAACCCGATATGGAAATAATGACATTTCAAATAGATAGCAACGATGATGAAATCCGTGATGTGATTGTAGCTCTTATTAAAGACGCTGAAACATGTATACCAAAAGATCAGGAATTAATCTTTCTTTTTTGCAGTAAACCAAAGCAATCTGCACACGATCTACTAGCCCAACGAGCCTATGTCGGTTGGAGTTATGAACCATACCCATCACCACTTAAAAAAATGTCAGTGCGGCATTTTCTATTAAATACTTATTTTCAAAAGCTATGGAAAAAACCTCTTCCCATAGAATATAAATGGAACACAAACTGGATACCAAGGTAAATAATTTATGTCACAACATTGTCAATTTTGCGATAAAGAAATATTTCTAACAGAAAGTATTGTTTACATTAAAGAGTATATTACTTGTGGACGATTACCATGTATTAAAAAAGCCAAAGATAATGATCGTTATTATGCAGCCGAAAAAAAGGAAGCCGCTAAAACACTCGTTAGTTTAATAGTCTTTCATACGAAAACGCCTGAACAATACAATACTTGGGTTCCAATCAAACCAGATAAACACCCTGAATTTTTAAAAGACCAAAATGTTTTATATCGATTACTTCTTGGTGATGTTATTAACTTGAAAGATTGTGAAGACTGTTACAGAGCTTTACCAACGGAAGATGTAAAACGAAGCGACTTTCCTCATGCAGTGCAATTATTATTAGATGATATGGGTATTACCGAAAAACCTAATGACACCATAGTCGATCACTCTAACGTGGTTGGTATCAATCATAAAAAGGTCATTCATTAATGGATATATTATCTGAACATGAATTGGCTCAACCTGCCGTTGTAAAAATAATAACGTATATGGAAGAAAGATTAGACAAGCATCGTAAAGGTAATGATCACATCAATGCTTGTCCTTTGTTACGTGGCAGAATAGCAGAACTTAAATCTTTACAAAAAAACCTTAAATTAACAGGAGCTAAATAAATGGCTAAAAACAACTCAGATGTAGTTGATGATGATAACGTGGATATTGCAGGTACTGAAGATGATACTGGTGCCAGCGAAAAAGATTTAGAATTGGCGCTTGAATCAGGATTTGACAATAAAGACGATCATATCCAATCAGCACCAAAATCTAACCAATCGACTGATAAAAATGATGATAAAAAAATCATTGATGCCGCAAGTAAAGATCTTGAAGATAAAAATAAAGATGAAGATAAAAATAAAGATGAAGATGAAGATGAAGATGTGTGGGCTGGTGTATCACCGGCACTCAAAGCTAAATTCACTCAAATGGAATCACAAGTACTCAATGCTACCAATACAGCGAAGTCAGCTAGCGGTAGAGCTAGTAAGCTGCAAAAAGAATTAAATGCACGATTGGCTGAAAGCCAGCCAAAACCTCAACCTACTTCAGAGCAATTAATCGAAGCTATGGGTAATCCAGAAAAATTGGCAGCAATGGAAGATCAATGGCCTGAATTATATGCCGGTATCACTCAATCAAATAAAAACATGGCTAATGTGGTGGGTAATCAGATAGACAAAGCCAGCACAACCTTGATGGAAGCATGGGAAGTAAGGAAAAAACAGTCAGAGGAAGACTTGTTAAATCGCGTGAAAATTGACATAGCGCATAAAGGTTGGCAAAATACCATCAATGGAACGGAATTCACTGCTTGGTTTTACGAGGGAGGCCCAACAAGCGAAGAAAGCGGGAAGTATAACCAATTAAGACAGTTAGAAAATGCTAGCAAGGAAGATGGTACACCGGAAGCAACCGCTGCACTATCGCAACAAGCTAACGATTTCTACACTCACTTACTTGGTGAACACCCTGTTTGGGCAGAAAACAAAGGTAATTTATATGGTTCTCCATCTATTGATGCAGCAATCGAATTACTTGATATGTTTGAAGACTCGTCTAAATCGAAGCAAAAGCCAGCTACAGATATGGATAAACGTAGAAAAATATTAGCTGATAATGTCGCACCAACTGATGGTCAAGGTCGAAATAAACCTTCCCGAAATTCAGAAAGTGCTGATGAAGCTTTTTTAAGTGGTTTTAATGGCTCTAGTCGTTAACATCTAAGTTACAAAATAGCGCGGCACACGCCCCGCAAGATTTACCATTTCACAATATTTCTGAAATGTCTAACGCACAATTTGATATTTAATCATTTTGTTAATTTTAGCATTTCAGGAGTTTAGTGTTATGGGCATCGTCAGTTATGATACCAATACACCACGTATTGCAAAAACCAAAGGTGAGATTTTAAAGCACGCCATACCTCGTATGGTTCTATCTATTACTGGTAGACAACATCGCATTGGCCGCAATATGTCGGATACAGTTGTTTTTCGTCGGTGGTTGCCTTTTGGCGGCGCAACTACGAATTCAACTACAATCAATGCTTGGGTCGTTGATCCAAACTCGCATTTAACAACCGATGGAGTGACACCTGTTGCTGATACCATCACCCCACAGGATATTACCGTTCAGTTAAACCAATACAGTTGCTTGTATGCTTACACAGATAAAACGGCTGAATTGTACGAAGACGATATTCCTACACCAATGAAGAAGCAAGCCGGTCAACGCATGGGCTTGGTGAAAGAGTTGGTCGCTTATGGCGTTTTGAAAGCCAGCACGAACAAGTTTTACGCTGGTGGTACTTCAAGAGCAACGGTAGATGCAACGGTTAGTTTAAATCGTTTACGCAATATCACACGCTCATTAGAAGCTAATCGTGCTGATCAGGTCACAGAAGTATTAAGTGCATCACCAAACTATAATACAACCCCTGTTGAATCTGGTTATCTAGTTTTCACTCATACTCACATGGCACATGACATTCGAGAAATCGAAGGGTTCACAAAGGCCGCTGAATATGGTGAAGCTGGTATGAAAGCGCACCCTAGAGAGTTAGGTGCAGTAGATGAATTCCGGTTCATCACATCACCTGAACTTAATTCCACTATTGATGCGGGTGCTGCGGTTGGAACAACTGGTTTAGTTTCCACTGGTGCTGCAAATATTGACATTTATTTTATGATTGTCATTGCAGAAGATGCTTGGGGCGATGTCGCTTTACGTGGCCTAGATGGTTTCAGTTTAACGCATTTACCTCACAACAAAAAAGACAAGCAAGATCCATTGGGTCAGCGCGGTTATGTTGGTGGTAAATTTTGGTGTGCTCCGTTTATGCAAAATGATGGGTGGGCTGCAATCTTAGAATGTGGTGCAACGGTTTTAGCTGATTCCTAAAACCAATCCATAATTTAACAATTTAGGAGTAAATTAAATGTTAAATCCAAATTTAAATCTCGGTGGAACAATAAGTTTCACCAAAACAGCTTTAGTTGCAGGTACTGGCACATCGTACACCACAACTGTAGCTACTAACTTCATTATCGATGGCAAGTTTGGTACGGTCTTTGCGACCAAAACCAATCAAGCAGTACCGACCACTGACGCCAATACGGGTGCAGCATTTCCCGTAGTAGCAGATGACAAGGGTATGGTTTTAGTCTTCGGTGTGAACTTGGCTGGGGCTATTCAGTTGGTCCAAGGTGGTATTAAAGATATGGAACCCGGCACTCTTGAATTTAAGATTGCACCTCCATTTCCTAGCCTTCCTGCTGATTTCTGCCCTATCGGGTATGCAATTTGTAAGAATGATAGTGGCAGCAATTATACTGTTGCTAGTACTGACTGGGCCGATATTGACACTACCTTTGTTAATATCGCCATAATGCCTGACCGTCCACAAGAATCTTAATCGATTCATAACATTTATTCCCCCCATTTTTTGGGGGTCGTAACTTCCCTTTGGAGGAATGAAAAATGGCTAAGAACAATCAAAGACAACGTAAGCTCACTATCACTGATGAATTGCGACTTGGCGTAAATGCAAAAGTAACTCGCAAACTTGCTGGTCAATCCGGTGAAGAAATTTTATCTCCGCTATCTAGTTTGAATGAAGTAGTTATTGCATCAAAAACTATTTTAGCAAGTGAAAATGGGAAGCATTTTATTTTAAACGATGCAACTCCCGCTATTCTCATGACATTACCACTACCCGCAGTAGGTTTAGAATTCTGGTTTCATATTGGGGCGAATGCGCCTACCGCTACCCACCAAATTTTACCTAATGGAAGTGCTAACATTATTGTTGGTAACATCACTTCACCTGAAGTTGTTGCTTTAGTGGCTGTCGTACAAGACGCTGATGCAATTAACTTTATTCTGAATCTTGCCGTACATGGTGACTATGCTCACGTTTACTCAGATGGAACCAATTGGTTTCTTGATGGTATGTGTGCTGTTCAAGACGGAATGACAACTACTCAAGTTTAATCACTTTCAATTAACAAACCATCCTTTGGGGTGGTTCTAACTAGGTATATATATGAGTAACGGTAAAACTAAAGCCAAGAATAAAGGTAAGCAAGAAACCATCAAAAATGTTCGCGCTGATATGGAGTCGAGAGCTGCTGAAGCTGACGATCGATTAGATAGTTTGGAAGCGACTATCAATGAATTAAACATTGATGTCGGCACTAAATTTTCAGAAGTGCTTGAAGCTATTAAAAATCAGGCAAAAAACAACCCTGTTAGTATCAGCAAAGATGGGGCTGATAGTCGAGATCTCCACAAGCATGAAGATGAAAGACCTAATTCCTATTTATTTGCTGAAGGTCGGCCCGAAGATGATGTCGAGTTAATTGAGCTACAGCTTACTTCTTCTGATAGTTCAGAATTTAAAGAAAAAGCAGAGCAAATGATGTTTGATCAAGAAAAAATTCTTATCAGGGTAATGCCTTCCGCTTCAACGTATCCCGATCACACTTTTTTAATTGGTGTGAATGGTAAAATGATTGCCATTATGCGTGGTCACAAACAAAGAGTACCAAGAAATTACGTTGAAGTATTACTTCGTTGTAAAACGTCTACCTACGGTAACGTTGAAACCATAAATCAATATAATAACGAACTCACTGTTATTAATCCTGAAACTAAATCCCATCGTTACCCGTTAGAGGTACTAGAAGATAAGAATCCTTTAGGCGCTAAATGGTTGGAACGGGTAGTAAATGATCGTGCAGCTTGAGGTTTTAATCAATGTCTACATATCTCAAAATATGCCAAGATGTCGCGCGGGAGTGTGGCATTGCGGGTGGCGCTGATGCGTCACCTAAACCCCTTGCTGTTACCGGGCAAGTTGGTGAACTAAATCGATTAGTTAACTGGGTTCAAACTGCGTACACCGAATTACAAAACGCCAAAAAATGGCGCTTCCTTCGCAAGAAATTCACTTTAAATACTGTTGCTGGCACTGATACTTATGCGTTTGGTGATTGTACCGATGTTGAAACTACTGCCGCTATTACTCGTTTTGATTCATGGCGATTAAACGATAGAAGAAACCCACCAAAAATTCATTTGCAATCGACTGGTGTCGGTGGTCAAGTATTTTTATCATGGACTATATGGGATAATTTCGAATATCTTTATAAAACCAGTTCTCTACAAAATCAAACGGCCTTTCCATTTCATATCACTTTTGATCCTGATGATGATATTGTTTTAGGGATAACACCGAATGATATTTATGTGGTAACAGGTTCTTATTATCGTTCTCCACAAATATTAGTGGCTGATGCTGATATACCAGAAATGCCAAAACAATTTCATAACCTGATCATGTATCAAGCAATGGAATATTACGGATTGTTCGAGTCTGCTCCTGAGATAATTTCAAGAGCACAAAAAGGGATGAAGAAGCTTGGGCATCAACTGAATAAAAATCAGTCCGAAAGATTTAGGGTAGGCGGTTCGTTAGCATGAGATTTCAACTTGCTAAACCGGAGTTTGATTATCTCCCGTTTCAGGGTGGTTACGATACTGAAACTAGACCTTGGAATGTGAAAGGTGGTAAATTAAGGGAGGCTCAGAATTATGAGGTTGGGATTAATAATCAAGGTTACATAGATATCCAAGGGTATGAGATTTTCGACGGTCAAGCGGCACCGTCAAGCGCTGGTTACTCTATTTTAGATGTCACTATCACAGGCGAATTTTCTGTTGCCGATACAATCACTCAACTCACTTCAGGCGCAACTGCTGTTGTTCTCGCTGTCGTGACTTCTGAAACACCAAACTATTTAGTCATTACCAAGATTACAGGCACTTTTGATGCCACTAATGATCTTCAAGTTTCAGCGTCTACGGAAGGTACATCTTTATCATTGGCCGGAGCAAGTGCAGCATCAACACCTAACTTACATTCTCAATATAATAATTTAGCGGCTGATGAATTCCGAAGCGATATTTCGGCAGTTCCCGGCTCTGGCGCTATTTTAGGGATCTACATGCTTGACGATGTTTGGTATGCCTTTCGCAATAATGCGGGTGCTACTGCTGCTGATCTGTATAAATCAACCTCTTCAGGTTGGAGTCAAGTTGCGCTAGGTCGAGAGTTATCTTTTACTTCTGGCGGTACATACGTTATTGCAGAAGGTGACACGATTACTGGTGCCACAAGTTCCGCAACTGCTGTCATTACTAGAATAGCGTTGGAATCTGGTTCATTTAGTGGCGGCGATGCTGCTGGTAGGCTTATTTTCGCTTCGCAGACCGGTACGTTCCAATCAGAAAATCTCAATGTAGGCGGTAATTTAAACGTATCAACGATAGCGGGAGATAGTTCGGCCATTACTTTAGTAGCTGGTGGCCGTTATGAATTTGTTCGTGATAATTTTGGTGGTGAAGCAGGGACTTTAAAAATTTATGGTTGTGATAGTGTTAATCGAGGCTTTGAGTTTGATGGTACTGTTTTTGTCCCAATTAATACCACCATGACAACTGATAAGCCTACCCATGTAATCGTTCATGCAAGACACTTATTTTTTGCCTTTGCGGGTTCAGCCCAACACTCAGGAACGGGCACACCTTATATTTTTTCACCCATCTTCGGTGCTTCTGAATTGGCTACCGGCGATATCATTACAGGTTTTATGACGGAACCGGGATCAGAGGGAAATGATACGTTAGGTATCTATAATAGAAATCGAATTAGTGTTTTATACGGCACTTCAACCAGCGATTGGACATTAACTAAATACAGAAAAGAAACTGGCGCGTTTGCACACTCTATTCAGCAAATGGAACAAACAATGTATATTGATGATCGTGGTATCACAACATTTAGCACTGTTCAAGCTTTCGGTAATTTCCAGCAAGCAACTGTATCAAGACATATCCAATCTTTTATTAATGCTAAAGCTAGGTTGGTTAACGCTTCTTGTATTGCAAGAACTAAAAACCAGTTCCGTTTGTTTTTTAGTGACAAAACTGGCTTATATGTCACTACAGAAGGTACAAAGGTCGTGGGTCTTATGCCGATATTATTTAATGACAAGGTTGAATGTATTGCTTCATTAGAAAGAAACGATGGTATAGAAGAGATTATATTTGGATCTTCAGATGGTAAGGTTTATCAATTAGATAAAGGCACTTCTTTTGATGGTGATAATATCGAAGCATTTATGAAATTACATTACGCTTTTTCTAAATCGATTAGATGGATAAAAAATTATTTAGATCTAACGATTGAAGCAGAAGGGGATGGTTATTCAGAATTTAATCTTTCCACTGAATTAGGTTATAACTCAACTAACATTTCTCAACCGTCTTCGCAAAATTTAGTATTAGATTTTAGGGCGACTGTTTGGGATTCTTTTGTTTGGGATTCTTTTGTTTGGGATGGGGTATCTTTAAGCCCTGCATCTACAAAAATTGAAGGTAGCGCTGAAAATATATCTATCACTATTAGAAAAAACAGTGATCACTTTTTACCTATTCATTTAACCGGTGTAATGCTCCGTTATGCGTTTCGTAGGCAGTTGAGGTAGATCATGAATTCATACACAAATAACAAGGAGAGCTAAAAAATGCCTAACCCTTATTTTACACCTACAGGTGCACCAGCGACTAACTCTCAAGGCGATTCCTCTACTATTCGTTCAGAATTTACAGATATCGAGACTGGCTTTGACAAGATGCCAGCACTCACTGCTAATTATATTGTTGTGGTTAATGCCGGTGGTACGGAATTAGTTGCAGTTGAATCAATTCCTGTTGTGAATGGAGGCACTGGGACTACTGCATTAACTGACGGTGGAATCCTTTTAGGTTCAGGCACTAACCCAGTTACTACTATGGCACGACTTACGGCCAACCAAATGGTTATAGGTGTTATTTCAGGTGATCCAGTTGCTCAATCAGGTGGAACCCTAAGAACATCAATTGGTTTAGGAACAGGTAATTCACCTACTTTTACAAATATCACATTAACTGGAACAATCACCGGAGCAGGAATTTTATCCATTGATGATACTACTGACTCTACATCAACCGCGACTGGTTCAATTCACACTGATGGAGGTTTAGGCGTTGTTAAGAAGGTGCACCTTAATGGTGATTTAGTTGTTAGCGATAGTAATAACGATAACAATACCAAGTTAGGTGTAGGTGCTGGCGATGCTATTACGTCCGGTGAAAGAATCACAGCATTTGGTAATAACGCATTAAGCGCCGCAACTAGCACCAGCAATTGTACGGCTGTTGGAGCAAACACATTACAAGTCTGCACCGGTGGCAATAACACCGCTATTGGTACTTTTTGTCTCGACTCCTGCATTGGTGGATCTAATAATACAGGGGTTGGTCAAGGTACATTGGGAGATAATGTGTCTGGTTCGGGAAATACAGCAGTAGGAAATAGCGCACTAATCAATGTAACTGGTAATAACAATGTCGCTATAGGCTCTGGCTCTGGCAATCTAATCGTAGCAGGATCAAGTAATATAATGATTGGTATTTCTGTAGATAGCAGTGCTGTT